>QILI01000056.1 GCA_003233305.1 Mizugakiibacter sp. | reverse complement strand
GTGGGGACACCCAGCATGTGGTAAGCACTGGCCGAGAACCAGTCCAGGTTCGGGAACATCTTCTTGACCTCCATCATCACCTGCTCAATACGCTCAGAGACCTCGAACAAACGCATGTTGCCGCCTTCCTGGCACAGCTTGCGGCTGATTTCCTTGATGATCGGGCTACGTGGATCGCCGATGGTATAGACCGGATGGCCAAAACCGATGACGATCTCCTTGCGCCCGACCCGCTCGCGGATATCCGTTTCAGCCTCGTCGGCGTTGCGGTAACGGGCGATAATCTCCATCGCCACCTCATTGGCACCGCCGTGCTTGGGTCCACGTAAAGCCCCAATACCTCCGGTGATGGCTGAATACAAATCTGACCCCGTCCCGGCGATCACTCTTGCAGCAAAGGTTGATGCGTTAAATTCGTGCTCGGCATAAAGAACCAGCGACTTGTCCAGCGACTGGGCATGCAGTTCACTCGGCGGCGTGCCATGCAGCAGGTGCAGAAAATGCGCAGCAATCGATGCGTCGTCCGTCTCGGTTTCAATACGCCGGCCGTTGTGACTGAAGTGATACCAGTACAGCAGCATCGAAGCAAAGCTCGCCATCAGACGGTCGGCAATATCACGGGCCCCAGCGGCGTTGTGATCGTCCTTCTCCGGAAGGACCGAACCCAGTACCGAGCAGCCGGTTCGCAGCACATCCATGGGATGTGCCGAGGCCGGTAGTTGCTCCAACGTACTCTTGACCGGTGCCGGCAGACCACGCATGTGCTGCAAGCGAGCGCGATAGGCGTTCAGCTCACTCCAGGTTGGCAGTGCCCCGTGTACCAGCAGGTAAGCTACTTCTTCAAAGCTTGCTTTGGTGGCGAGATCATAGATCGCATAACCGCGATAATGCAGATCATTGCCGCTACGGCCAACCGTGCAGATAGCCGTATTGCCGGCAGTGACCCCGGACAGGGCAACCGATTTCTTAGCCTTGGGAAGAACGTTCTGAGTCGTTTCGGACATGGGTAAACCTCGTGCATGGCCCCTCTGCGGGGGGAAATGAAAAATTAGTGATCGGTCTTTTCCTCGGAATTGGCAAACAGCTTGTTGAGCTTCTGCTCAAACCGGTGGTAGCCGAGAAAATCGTATAACTCCTCACGTGTCTGCATCATCGCTACGACGGCTTTCTGGGTGCCATCGCGGCGTACTGTCTGGTAAAAATTCAAAGCTGCCTTGTTCATGGCTCGGTAGGCCCCACAGCAATACAGCGCAATATCCACATTCGCCGAGCGTAATTCGTCAACGCTAAAAAATGGGGTGGCACCAAACTCGGTGAGGTTGGCCAGAATCGGCACCTTGACCGCCGCCTTGAACCGGCGATAGTCATCCAGGGTTTTCATGGCCTCGGGAAAAATCATGTCCGCACCCGCTTCTACGTAGGCGCAAGCCCGTTCGATCGAGGCATCCAGGCCTTCGACGGCTGCCGCGTCGGTGCGCGCCATAATCACAAAGTGGGCGTCGCTACGGGCATCGACCGCCGCTTTGACACGATCAACCATTTCAGTTACTGGAACAAGCTCCTTATTGGGTCGATGGCCGCAGCGCTTCTGCCCCACCTGATCCTCCAGATGAACTGCGGCTACCCCGACCCGTTCGAACGATTGGATGGTGCGGGCAATATTGAAAGCACCACCCCAACCGGTGTCGATATCGACCAGCAGCGGCATCTGGGTAGCCTCGACAATACGCCGGGCGTCGGTCAATACGTCTTCCATGGTGCTGATGCCGAGATCCGGAACACCGAGCGAGTTGGCAGCGACTCCGCCACCGGACAGGTACAACGCCAGGTAACCGGTGCGTTGAGCCATCAGGCCAGCATAGGCGGTAATCGCACCCACAACCTGCAAGGGGTTTTCATCTTCGATGGCGGCACGAAACCGGCTGCCAGCGGATGCAGTTCGACTCATACACGTTCTCCTAAAGACCACTATTGTAATGCGCGAAAGGCTGCCTGGCCCGCTTACTATGGGCTGCGGTCAATCAATGCGACTTTGAGAATCCTCAATACATCTGTATTGGGCTCAATACAGGTCAATACGAACCGGAATCACCGTATTTAACGCAGACACTTACCCATGGTACCGGAGCCAAGCGGTGGGCCGATCTCTCCAGCGACTCAATCCGGCCCACGGGCAAGAGCCTTACTGATTTCGTCAACGGCGGCTGGATCATCGATGGTCGACAAATCACCGGGGTCCGCGTTTTCTGCTAAAGCGGTCAGAAGACGCCGCAAAAGTTTGCCTGAGCGGGTCTTGGGCAATGAGTTCACCAGATAAGTACGAGCCGGCCGGGCAATAGCACCCAACATTTCTGCCACTTTTTGCTGAATCTGTCGGGCAATCTCATGCCGGGATGAGGTCTCATCAAGAGACTGTTTCAGAGTCACAAACAACACCGGAACTTGGCCCTTCAAAGCATCCTGCACACCGATCGCTGCCGCTTCGGCTACGGCAGAATAGGATGCTGCCGCCTCCTCAATTTCACGTGTGCCGATACGGTGACCGGCAACGTTGATTACATCGTCAGTTCGACCAAGGATAAAGGTATAGCCATCCGCATCCCGTACTGCCCAATCGAGCGTGTTATAGAGCAGATCTTTGAAATGCTCGAAATAGCTACTCAAAAAACGCGGGTCATCATGCCAGATAGTCGTCAAGCAACCTGGGGGTAGAGGTGGAACGATAGTTAGAATACCCTTCTCGTCCGGTTCAGCATCTGTACCGCTGGCCTCATTAATGATACGCAGCTTGTAACCGAGATTGGGCAGGCCCGGTGAACCAAATTTAACCGGTTTCAGATCCAGCCCCGGCAACAGGGCCAGAACTGGCCAACCGGTCTCAGTCTGCCAGTAATTATCGATAACCGGCTTGCCAAGGCCATCGTTGATCCAGTGCGAAGTTGGTTCGTCGAGAGGTTCACCGGCCAGAAACAGCCAGTGAAAAGCAGATAGATCATATTTCTTCAGCCATCCAGCATCATACTTTTTTAGAACCCGGATCGCTGTGGGTGAAGAAAACATGGTTCGTACCTGATACTGCTCGCACAGCTGCCACCAGATGCCGGGATCTGGATGAATGGGCAAGCCCTCATACAGCAGTGAGGTGGCGCCAACCAGTAACGGACCGTACACGTTGTAGGAATGACCCACGGCCCAACCGACATCGGAGGTCGAAAACATGGTCTGCCCTGGGCCGACATCGAACACCGTGCGCATGGAAAGCGCCAAAGCCACGGCATGCCCGCCTACATCCCGTTGCACGCCCTTGGGCTTGCCGGTGGTACCGGAGGTGTAGAGAATATAACTGGGTTCATTCGATTCAAGCCATGCCACCGGTACCTCTGCCCCTTGGTGGCGATCGTACAAGGGCCCATATTCGACATCACGATTGGGCTTCAGGTTTAGTTTCTGATCCAGGCCGCGGTGTACGATCAACACCTTAGGTGGCGTATACCTAGCCTCATCACAAGCGGCATCGACCAGGGGTTTGTAGGGAAGCACTTTACCGGCTCGCATGCCCGCATCGGCACAGATAAGCAGCTTAGGTTGAGCATCATCGATACGCAGTGCCAGGTTGTGCGCGGCGAATCCACCGAAGACCACCGAATGCACCGCACCGATGCGTGCGCAGGCCAGCATTGCGAAGGCGGCTTCAGCCATGTTGGGCATATAGATGACTACCCGATCACCCCGACCCACACCGAGTTCAATGAGTGTGGCGGCAAAGGTGTTGACCTCACGGTACAGCTCGCGATAGCTGATCTCACGAGTCACCCCGGTCTCACTGGAAATCACCACCAGAGCCAGCTGCTCAGCACGTTCGTCCAGATGCCGATCTACGGCGTTATAACAAAGATTAGTGGTGCCACCAACAAACCATTTACGAAACGGTGGATGGTCGTATTCGAGGACCTTCTTGGGGGGTATTTGCCAATAGATAGCCTGCGCCTGCTCGGCCCAGAATACCTCGGGCTCCTCGATAGATTGGCGATATGCCTGTTCGTAATGCATGCCCTAACACTCCAAGGTTCGATTGCTGAAAGGCTAGAACAAATCGAATCCAGATGGAATGTGGACGATAGAAAATCGGCCGGCATATCGGTCATGTGAGCCAGCACGTATTCACCCTGGACCGCTGTGGAAGTAGCCGATGTTTAGCTACACGGCCTGCCAATCTAGTTTACTGGCCGCCGGCCAATGTCGCTCCCGGATCTGGCGAGTGTAGGGATCATTCAGACACGAAGCCGGTACAACAGTGGGGAGCAGTAATTCGGCCAGTCCATCCCTGACAAAGAAGGCATTGAAACCGAACCGGTGCATACCGACCAGCCGGTAACCCTTGTCCCGACCCAGTTTGACCATTGCCGCCAGCGATGCACCGCGATAGAACTCTGACTCGCAGACAAAGTCAGCAGCGTATGGAACCGTCAGGGCCAGCTCAGGCGGAATCAGGTTGTGGATTTCACATACCACCACCTGCGGCTCAATGGCCTCAATTGCCTTCCATACCCAGTAATCCATGCCGTCGATATCGAGACTCAACAGATCAATGGGGCCGCTTGCACCCGATTTTAGCAGAAGCTCATTGACGTTCTCAGCGGTCAGCCAGGCATGGGTAAAATGTGGTGGATACAACAATGTATCCCTGTTTTCTGTATAAAACTCAATGCCCCGCCTTACATTGTCGACATCACCGTCAAACAGGTGCCCCCACCAGCCATGATTGATGATCAGGTTGGCGGTATTGCACTCGCGGCCATTGCCGGCACACAGCTCCACACAGATCCGGTTGATAGGCCTGATCAGGGAAAAAAGGTATAGCAGGATGCCATCCTCTTCGAACTGCGAATATTTTCTGAAGCCCACGTCCAGCAGTGATGGCAGTGATTTCCCGGGCTCCGTGGTCAATGCCCGGTACTGTTGCATCAAGCTCTTTTGTGCCGCCACTTCGTTGTGGACTTCCTGCCCCAGAAGATCACGCATCCGTTTACCGAGCGAGCGTTTGAGGCGATGTTTGAGGCTCATGGCAAGCATCTTAATGAAAATGGACGACCCGTAGGTCGTCCATTTTGTTTACCGGTCTGCTATAGGGCACCTCGATAAACCGTAACGAGTGATTCAAGCATAAGGTGCCGCTGTCTGCGGTTCAGTTTTTGAGCAATCCTTCAACGCCCGCGCGTTCTTCACGCAATTCCTTTTCTGTTGCATCCATACGAGCCCTGGAAAAGGTATTGATTTCCAGGCCCTGCACAATTTCATAGCGGCCGTTGCTGCAGGTCACCGGATAGCCGTAGAGGATACCTGGCTTGATGCCATACGAGCCATCTGCGGGGATCCCCATAGAGACCCAATCGCCCTCGACACTGCCCAGTGCCCAAGTGTGCATATGATCGATGGCCGCCGAAGCCGCTGAGGCGGCCGATGAGGCACCACGCGCCTTGATGATCGCCGCACCACGCTTCTGCACAGTGGGAATGAACTCACTTTCGTACCAACTCTGTTCGACCTGTTCAATCGCTGCCTGACCCTGAACCGTGGCGTGATGAATGTCTGGATACTGGGTGGAGCTGTGATTACCCCAGATGATCATCCGCTGAATATCGGTACTGTGCGTACCGGTCTTCTCAGCCAGCTGGGAGATGGCCCGGTTGTGGTCCAGACGCACCATCGAGGTGAAACACTTAGGATCGAGATCTGGCGCGTTCTGCTGCGCAATCAAGGCATTAGTATTGGCCGGATTACCCACCACCAGCACTTTCACATCCCGTTTGGCGTGGCCGTTCAGGGCCTGGCCTTGCGGAGCAAAAATCTTGCCATTGGCCGCAAGTAAATCCTTGCGCTCCATGCCGGCTCCACGGGGTCGGGCCCCAACCAACAGCGCGTAATCGACATCCTTGAAACCAAGATTTGCGTCATCGGTTGCAACGATACCCTGCAGTAGCGGGAAAGCACAGTCGTTGAGCTCCATCACTACACCCTGTAGTGCATCCAGCGCCGGGGTGATCTCCAGCAGATGTAAAATCACCGGCTGATCCGGGCCCAGCATGTCACCGGCGGCAATACGAAACAACAAGGCGTAGCCGATCTGGCCGGCGGCACCGGTTACAGCAACTCGGACGGGGGTCTTCATAATCAAATCCTCTTAAATTGAAAGGGAATGAATAAATTAAAAAAGCTCGACAGGCGCTGTGGGCGATACCCCAAAGTGAGTGCCCCAGCAGCCCAAATCAGCGTAATTCGGCAATAAAATCGGTGATACGCTGCAGACCTGATGCCAACTGCTCTTCGGCGCAGGTATAGGAAATACGAAAGGCCCGGGGCTCACCAAATGCCGATCCCGGCACACAGACCACCGTCTTGCTCTCCAGCAAGGCCGCACAAAAGTCGAGATCATTCTCGATCACCCTACCCTGATGCTGCTTGCCGAACGTGTAAGAAATATCAGGGAAAGCATAAAAGGCCCCCTGCGGTCGCGGGCAATTCAGGCCAGGAATCGCATTCAGCGTGGCTAGAACCTGGTCACGACGCTGGGCAAATTCACGAGCCTTGGCTTCCGGTATGTCCTGAGGCCCGGTCAAGGCCGCCACCGCCGCAACTGTAGTGATTTCAGGAATGCTGGATATATGGTTGGAATTGAGCACCGTAACGGCATTGGCCACTTCTACCGGGCCGGCCATGAAACCCACCCGCCACCCGGGCATACCGTAGGTTTTGGACAGTGAGTCGACGAAGATCACCCGCTCCCGCAATTCCGGGCGTAAATGCATGAAGTTGTGATAGCCGATGCCGTCGAAGACCATGCGGTGATAGATGTCGTCAGTGACGATCCAGGTATCGGGCTTATTAACCAGCACGTCTGCCAAGGCCGCGATTTCATCACGGGTATAGACCATGCCAGTCGGATTGGACGGATTGTTAAAGAAGAATAACTTGGTTTTCGGGGTCAGCGCTGCATCGAGCTGGGCCGGAGTGAGTTTGTAGTTCTGACTCGACGGACATGGCA
>QILI01000117.1 GCA_003233305.1 Mizugakiibacter sp. | reverse complement strand
CAAGAAACTGGTCTTTATCGCCCACGGCCAGATCTTTGCCGGCTCGACATCCGCTCCGGGCCGAGCCTCCCGGATCACCCACACCCCGGCGGCACAATTCGATATCGCTTGGTCAGCGGACAGTCGCCGCATTGTGTATGTCTCGGATCGGGATGGTATTGACCATGTGTTTCTGTATAACTTTGCATCGCGTAAGGAACGGCGGCTTACCCATGGCCAGACCGGTGATGCCGATCCGCAATTTGCCCCGGATGGCCGGCACATCGCTTTTATCCGTGGTGGCAAGCGTCTGCAGTTGCTGAATCTACAAAGTGCTCGCTTGAGTACTCTGGCTACGGGCGAACTGGATTTGCGTCATCCGCTGGAATCCTCACGGCCTTTTGCCTGGTCGCCGGATGGGCGTTGGCTGGCCTTTCTGCAGTGGGGAGCACGTATGTATCGCAACGTCCAGGTCGTCTCGACCACGGGTGGGGCGGTACGCACCGTGAGTTATCTTGGCAATACCTTCGCCGATTCGCTGAACTGGAGCCCGGATGGCCGCTCGCTATGGTTCTCAACGGGTCAACGCACCGAACCGGGTCAGATCGCCAGGCTTGACCTGCTGCCCCGCAGTCCCAGATTCCGGGAGCAGCAATTTTTGGATCTGTTCAAGGAAACAACGCCTCCCGGGGTGCCCGGCAGCCAATCAGCAGTGCCAGTTCAAACTGCCCAGGCGGGGCGTGGCAAGACCGCAGTCCGGGCCGGTAAAAAGATCAAGGTAAGCATCGACTTTGCCGGGATTGCACAGCGTTTGCAGTTACTGCCGGTTGGCCTGAATGTCCAGGCTATCCGTCTCAGCCCAGACGGTAAGATCTTGCTGTTTACCGCCCAGGTTGCCGGTCGTACCAATATTTATACCTGGCCGATCAATCCGCTGGCCAGTAAACCACCCGTGGCCCGGCAGCTCACCTCCACTCCGGGCGCAAAGTCGAATGTACAGTTTGCGGCCAACGGCAAATCGGTGTGGTATCTCGATTCTGGGCGGATTTTCCATATTCCTCTCAAGGGTGGGGCAGCTAAGCGGTACGCGGCCAGCGCCGAGATGAATGTCGATTTCAATACTGAAAAACAGGTCGCTTTCGAGGAAGCCTGGCGGTGGCTGGCCAATAATTTTCACGATCCAAAGATGAACGGAGTGAACTGGACTGCCGTGCATCAAAAGTATGCCCCGTTGGTGGCCGGAGCCCGGACCCCTGCCACCCTGTACCGATTACTCGAGCGCATGGTCGGTGAACTGGATGCCTCGCATTCGGGAGTACGAGGGCCTGGGCGGCGTTTGCGGGTGACCGCTCACCTCGGCTTGCAATTTGCCCCGCGGGTCTATGAACAAACGGGGCGGCTGCAGATCAAAGCCATCCTGCCGCTTGGCCCTGTGGCCGTGGCCGGTGGTGCCAAGGTCGGCGAGTACCTGCTGGCCGTCAACGGCACTCGGCTCGGGGCGCAAACCAATCTTGACGCGATCCTGGCCCATCGGGTCGGACGCGAAACCCGGCTGACTCTGGCGGCTGATGCCCAGGGCCGGAACCGGCATACGATCAAGGTCAAACCGGTCAATTCACCGTCGTGGACTCGATTGCTTTACCGTGCCTGGGTGGAGCGCAATCGCGCCCTGGTGGCGCGTCTCAGCCATGGCCAGCTTGGCTATGTACATTTGCCTGACATGTCGATGCGCTCCCTGCAACGGCTGTATCGGGAGATCGATGCCCAGAATGCAACGGGGCAGGGCGTGGTAATCGACGTACGCAATAACTACGGCGGTTTCGTCAATGCCTACGCCCTGGATGTACTCGCTCGCCGTCACTATCTGAACATGACCTTCCGGGGCATGCAGCGGGTCTCGGCGCGGCCGGTTCTGGGTCAGCGGGCTCTGGAACGACCCACCGTGTTGATTACCAATCGGATCACTCTTTCCGATGGCGAGGACTTCACCGAAGGCTACGAAGAGCTGGGGCTCGGCAAGGTTGTCGGTGAGCCGACTGCAGGTTGGATTATCTACACCAGTAATGCACACATGGTCGATGGGGCGACGGTGCGCTTGCCGTTCATTACCGTCACCACGGCGAAAGGCCAACCCATGGAGCAGCATCCACGACCGGTGAATGTCGAGGTGGCCGAGCCCTTGGGGGGCAGCTATCAGCACCGCTATCCCCGTCTGCAGGCAGCTGTACGGGTACTGCTGCAGCAGATCAAAAAGGGCCGCTCCTGAGTGCCTCATATTGCGCACTTGGGGGCTCTCCCGCAGTTGCGTTGGGGACTGCAGGTGTCCATCAATAGATGCGAGGAAGGGTGCGCTATCTGGCGCAGCACAGGCCAGGCACTGGCCGTAGCGAGCTGACCAAGCCTGGGCCGCTTCGGGTAAAATTGCTGTTTACCGGTCATCACTACGACAGATGTTGGCCAGGTTTTAATCCCTCATTGGAGAATTAATGATGCCCTTATCTGCCACCCTGGCCACCTCGCGCGGCCCTATCCACCTTACCCTGGAGGCCGACAAGGCTCCACTGACTGTGGCCAGTTTCGCCAATCTTGTGCAGCGTGGATTCTACGATGGGCTTCTGTTTCATCGAGTCATTCCCGATTTTATGGTCCAGGGCGGCTGCCCACTGGGTACGGGAACCGGAGGCCCGGGCTATCGCTTCGAGGATGAATGCTGCGCCGAACTGTGCCATGACCAGCCCGGAGTGCTGTCGATGGCCAATGCCGGCCCAGGTACCAACGGCAGTCAGTTCTTCATCACCCATGTTGCAACGCCCTGGCTGGATGGTCGGCATACTGTGTTCGGACGCATCAAGGGTGATGAGGATATGCGGGTGGTCAACGCCATTGAATCCGACGATGTTATAGAAAAAATAACTCTGGAAGGTGATGTCGATGAGCTGCTTGCAGCGATGCAGGACCGGATTAGCGAGTGGAATAAAGTTCTGGATGCCTCCGACTAAGCCAGCGGCCCTATCGAAGCATTCGGTCCTGGCTGGAGAATCC
Organism: Mizugakiibacter sp.; assembly: GCA_003233305.1. Taxonomy (GTDB): domain Bacteria; phylum Pseudomonadota; class Gammaproteobacteria; order Xanthomonadales; family Rhodanobacteraceae; genus Metallibacterium. Next base: position 4,316 of record QILI01000117.1, on the reverse strand, counting down.
GGGTACTGATCCCTTCAATGGGTGAAATCTATCCCCGCCTTCCAGGGTGGGCGGGTAGTGTTGAGCTATTTCTGAGTTTAGTACTGGCGTGCATTCGCCTTATGAATTCGTATGCATAAACCGCACAAGGTGTGCTTCTTCGGGCACACTTGATCCGGTGTGATTGCTTGCGAGAATTCGTTATGGTCTGCCAGTCGAGGGGGATGACATGAATGCGACAATGATCCGTAGTCCGAGCAAGTCGGCGATGTTTACCTATGTAGTAGCGGCGCTCGCCGGCCTGATGTTCGGTCTTGACGTTGGAGTCATTGCCGGGGCCAATCAGTTTATTCAGGCGTCTTTCCACATCAGCGACCGGGTACTGGAGTGGATTGTTAGTAGTGTGATGCTGGGAGCTGCGGTCGCCGCCGCTCTGGCCGGGTGGTTTTCGGCCAGCCTCGGTCGACGTCGCGCCTTGATCGCCAGTGCGGTGCTGTTCGTACTTGGCGCTTTGCTGAGTGCCTTCGCCTGGTCGCCCATGTCACTAATTGCCGCCCGGTTGGTGCTGGGTCTGGCGGTGGGCGCGGCCGCTTTTACGGCACCGCTGTATCTGGCTGAGGTAGCTCCTGAAAACCGCCGCGGAGCGATCATCTCCATGTATCAATTGATGATCACCATTGGCATATTGCTGGCTTTTCTGTCTGACCTGGCTTTGACCCCGACGGGTAGCTGGCGCTGGATGCTGGGGGTGATTGCCATTCCCGGGGCGTTATTCCTGCTGGGGGTACTGGCACTACCGGAAAGCCCACGTTGGCTGATGATGCGGGGACGGGTCGAGCAGGCGCGTGAGGTACTGCATCGACTGCGCGACAGCGAAGAGACTGTAAATCGTGAGATAGGCGACATCGCCGAGCAATTGCGGCAGCCACAGCGAGGTTGGCATCTGTTTCTGCAAAACCGCAACTTCCGCCGCTCAGTGGGTCTTGGGGTCTTGCTGCAAGTCATCCAGCAATTGACCGGTATCAATGTGATGATTTACTACGCCCCGCGTATTTTTGAACACGTTGGTTTTGCGACCAGTGCGGCGATGTGGAGTACGGTGAGTGTCGGTGTAGTCAATGTGTTGGCTACGTTTATTGCCATCGGCCTGGTCGATCGAATCGGCCGCAAACCGATCCTGTACGCCGGATTTGTGGTGATGGCCCTGAGCCTGGGCCTGGTCGGTCTGATGATGCACCTGGGAATTGTCACCTTCACTCAGCAGATCTTCACCGTAGTCATGCTGTTGGCCTTCATCACCGGTTTCGCCATGTCGGCCGGCCCGCTGGTCTGGACTCTGTGCTCAGAGATCCAGCCCCTGAAGGGGCGTGATTTTGGTATTGGGGTGTCCACGGTCACCAATTGGCTGGTCAACTGGGGAGTGGGTTTGACCTTTCTCAGTTTGCTCAACGGCATCGGTACGGCCCAGACTTTCTGGCTGTACGGCGCCTTCAATCTATTCTTCATCGTCCTGATTGTGTGGCTGGTACCCGAAACCCGGGGGGTCACTCTGGAAAAGATCGAAAGCAATCTGATGGCTGGAAACCTCCTGCGCAAGATAGGACGCTGAGTAACCCTGGCCTAAGCGGCTGGTCTATCGAAAACCACTGGTATCTATAGGGAAACCTCTAAAAACCTACTGTGCGAACCGATTGCGGTGTCGTGTACTCGTTCACTCCTCGCCTACCTACTTGATAGGTCTCATCGCTCACTCCGCGACTCCTTGCACTCGACCCGCTCGTGACGATTTTGAGAGGTTCCCTGAAGTACCATGAGTTCTCGCTGCTTGAAGATTGGTAACATACATGTATTTACGTCTATACGTGTAAACGTCTACATTGTTAATCGCCTGAGTATGTTATGGGAAGGGGTTATGCCATCGGGTGATATAGCAGGTCCAGGAAATCATTTGTTGGGCTCTCCTGCAGGCTCTAGCCTCGAACTTTCCCCATGGGTTGCTGCGGATCATGAGTCTGTCCCCACTATTTGCCGATCGATCCAGCCGGAACGTACTCATATTGGGCGGCAGCTTGGAGGCCGAAAGTAAGCTTGCGTCGTTACTTGTGCAGGGGGCAAAGATTGCCATTTATGCACTAGGATTTTCCCCATCACCGCAGCGCTGGCGTTTGCAGCCACGGATCGGTACGGGCAATCAGACCAGCGGGCACCGAAACAAGCCAAGGCGTATGGATGCTTTGTTTCTGAACCTGACGGTATCGGTAAAGCGGGGGATCCGGCTAAGAAGAGACGATACTTACCGGTACAGGTGTGGTTTGGATAGGTCCTGTAGGCCAGGCAAACCTGCATCATATGCATAACAGGAAGGGCCGTTTATGCGCAGTATGAAGTACGCCACAGATAAATTTACTACGCTGCCCAAATCTGACGAAAATTCGACCAGTGTTACCGGCATTGGCCCTTTACATTGTGGAATACCCGGAGAATCTAATGATTTATGAAACTATACTCGACACCATCGGCAATACCCCTATCGTCAAATTGCAACGGCTGGCGCCAGACCATGTCGATATTTATGTCAAGGTTGAAGCCTTCAATCCAGCCGGCTCGGTCAAGGATCGACTGGCCTTGGGTATCATTCTTGATGCTGAGCAAAGCGGCGCACTCAAGCCCGGCCAGACTGTGGTGGAGGCTACCTCGGGTAACACCGGCATTGCATTGGCTGCGGTGTGCGCGGCACGGGGTTACCCCTTTGTGGCGGTTATGACCGAAACCTTTTCGATCGAGCGACGCAAGCTGATCCGGGCCTATGGCGGCAAAGTGGTGTTGACGGCTGCAGCCGAGCGTGGCACCGGCATGGTTAAGAAGGCTGCAGAGCTGGCTGCAACGCACGGTTGGTTTCTGGCTCGCCAGTTCGAGAATCCGGCCAACCCTGCCTATCATCGCAATACCACTGCAACCGAAATTCTTCTGGATTTCGCCGGACGGCGGTTGGATTATTTTGTCAGCGGATGGGGCACGGGTGGCACTTTGACCGGCGTGGGTGAGGTGCTCAAGGTGGCACGGCCGGAAGTACAGGTTATCGCCAGTGAGCCGGCAGGCGCTTCGATGTTGGCCGGCAAGGACTGGCAACCCCACAAGATTCAAGGCTGGACACCGGATTTCGTGCCGGCGGTTCTCAACCGTAAGGTGGTCGATAAGATTATCCCTGTCGATGATATTCAGGCGCGTGATACGGCTCGGTTGCTGGCTAGCAAGGAGGGTATCTTCGTGGGTATCTCATCGGGGGCCACCCTGGCTGCAGCCCTGAATGCAGCAAAAGATGCACCACAGGGTTCGGTTCTACTGGCCATGTTGCCGGATACCGGCGAACGGTATCTTTCAACCTTTCTGTTCGAGGGGGTTAACGAAGGCTCTGATCAAGTGGATTGAATAGGGGCTACAGCGTCGGGGGTTCGCAGGTTCGAACCCTCGGCTCAGATCTTTTTCGCCAGATCTTCTGCGAGACCGATATAAGTACTCGGGGTCAATTGCAGCAGACGCTGTTTGGCCTCCGTGGGCAGTTCGAGGTCATTGATGAAGCGACGTAGCGAGTCCCGGTCGATACCGCGACCCCGGGTCAGTGACTTCAACTGCTCGTAGGGTTCGGGTAGCCCGTAGCGGCGCATTACCGTCTGCACCGCCTCGGCCAGTATTTCCCAGGTCCCGTCGAGGTCGGTCTCGATACGCTCCGCGTTAATTTCAAGCTTGTGCAAGCCACGCTGTAGCGATTCCCATGACACCAAGGTGTGGCCGAAGGCAGTACCGAGCGCACGCAGCACGGTCGAATCGGTGAGGTCGCGCTGCCAACGGCTGAGCGGGAGCTTGGCAGAAAAATGCTCGAACAGGGCATTGGCCAGCCCGAGATTACCCTCGGCATTTTCAAAATCGATTGGATTGACCTTGTGCGGCATGGTCGATGAGCCAATTTCACCCGGTTTCAAAACTTGACGAAAATAGCCTAGAGAGATGTAGCTCCAGATGTCGCGACGCGAGCCAGATCCATCAGAATGATGTTGATGCGGCGCAGCGTGTCGCAGAACTCGGCAATCCCGTCGTGGGGTTCGATCTGCGTCGTATAAGGGTTCCATTCTAACCCTAAGTCCTCGACAAATTGGCGTGAGAATTCCAGCCAGTCGACTTCGGGATAAGCAATCATATGCGCATTGAAATTGCCGACCGCGCCATTGATCTTACCGGCAATACCTAGTGTTGCCAGTTGCTGGCGTTGGCGCTGCAGGCGAGCCACCACATTGGCCAGCTCCTTGCCCAGGGTGGTCGGTGAGGCCGGTTGCCCATGA
>QILI01000104.1 GCA_003233305.1 Mizugakiibacter sp. | reverse complement strand
CAGTACCGGAAAGAGGCTCAACGGTTCTATCGGGTGATGCCAAAGCGACTGGAGAAATTCGGTTTACAGGTAGCGCCGGAGAAGACCCATTGTTGTCTCTCAGATTATTTCACCGGTAATTTCCAGAACTATTTCACGTTAAAAAAAGCTGCCCTTCTCACATAAAACGCCCCGGTGGTACAGAGTTGGCAGGTGGAATAATACGAGTGAACCATCGGCACCATCCTGTTGAGGGTCGACACCGCTGACCGTCGGTATGCGTCACCGGTAATCGCGACCGGCAATTATTTTTATTCGGGATTAAGGCGCCGGAGTATTCCCCGGCGCTGGTGCTCAGAAGGGGATCGGGTCGTCGAAGTCGAACAGGTCGAGTTGCGATGTATCGCCGTGGTAGAGGTCGTCGGCGAGCAGTTCGATGATTGCCAAGTCATAGCGACTCCAGAGCGTGTCAGTCAATTCTTTGAGCATTTCGAACACGGCCAAGGCTTGTTCCGGGGTCCAATAGTCAGGTATTTGCAGGGTGAGTGGTGCTTTGCTGGGACTCATGGCGCGAGTTCCTCGCAGGCACTTTGGACATGTTCGGCGGTGACGGTCCGGGCCTTGTCGATGGCGGCGCTGGTCAGGGCATAGTGGGCGATGCGGTTAACTTTTCGGGGCATAGCCTGAGAGGACTGGAACAGGGCCTCGACGGCGGGCGGTTCGAACAACTCCAATTCGCAGCCGGCCAGGCGCAGACGGTGGGTGAGGTACAGAGGAAGTTCTTCACGCTCCAGTGCGCCGAGGTGGTAGCGCACGACGATGCGCTGGGCCAGGGATTCGTGCACGGCCATGGTCAGGCGCCGGCGTAACCCGGACAGACCCACCAGCAGCAGACACAGGCGGTTGTCGGAGTCCATGCGGTAGTTGGTCAGCAGGCGCAAGTCTTCGAGCACATCGTTTCGCAGATGATGCGCTTCATCGATGATCAACACCGGGCGTTGCTTGGCCTCCAGGGTCAGGCGGGTAATCTCGGCGCGGATGACGCGAAAGGCCGAGGCACGATTGCGCTCGGTGGGCAGGCCTAACTCCCAGGCAATGGATTTGTACATATCCATGACGTTGCCGGTGGAAAGCGGCACATAGAAGACCCGATACAGACCCGGATGCAGTTCGTCGGCGATCTTGCGGCACACGGTGGTTTTGCCGCAGCCGGCCTCACCGGTGATCAGGCCGATGCCACGCAACTCCAACAGGTGTTTGAGGCGTGCCTGGGCTTCGCTGAGGGCTGCTGAGGCGAACAAGTCTTCGGTGTCGAGAGTCAGGTCGAAGGGAAAGGCGGTAAAGGCAAAGTGTTTGCGGTACATCAGCATTACTCCTCGCTCTCATCGGGCAGGGTCCGCAGTTTCAGGCGTGAGGGAGTCAGTTCGGGGGCGGGACCCTCGACCTCCAGGGTCCAGGACGGGCGATTGCGTTTGACGAAGCAATTGGCATAAGTCTGCACCGGCTTGGCCTGCTCGATAATCTTGCCTTTATGGCATACCTGTATGGGCCGCTCAGGAGCGGCGCCGGGATCGAAGCGCAGAGTAACTGTTTCGCCGATCAGCGCGGCATCGACCTCAAAGACGACACCGTTGAGGCTGACGGTGCGGTCTTTTTGCACCTTGCGCATGGCCTCGAACAGGAACAGATCGTCTAAGTCGAGGCCGGGTTCGGGGAAGGAGACGTCCGCGGCGCACTGCGCCCAACGCTCCAGGGGTGTTTGCCGCTCGATGCCGCGATGGGGCGCGTGGTGGTATTCGCCTTCCACCCACGCCCACAGGCGCCGGTTCAAGGCTTGCAGGTCACGGGTATCGTCTTGGGTTAAACGGGTCAACAACTGCGCGCGTACGGTTTTAAACCAGCGTTCAATTTTTCCTTTTCCCGAGGGCCGATAAGGGCGCGCATGGATTAATGCAACACCGAGTTTGGCACACACCAGGGCCAAGTGTCGTGAGCGGTAATTGGCACCGTTGTCAACGATATGTGCCCAATCAAACTATGTGCCCATTAGAACCAGGGTGCTGATAAATCGTCCATACGTTGAGTCTTCTGGGAACATAATTATTCAGCGATGATGGCTATCCGTTCAGATTAGAAGGGGCCGTTGTCATGTTGGAAAACTACTTCATTAAACCTACAACCGTAGATCGTATACGCACTTCCTGGCTTGCTGAGCCGATCGAGAGCTATGTCGTCTGGCTTGCCGAGAAACGATACTCAAGCAGTACCGTGCAGCGACGCGTCGGGATTCTCAGGCACTTCGCCAAATTCGCTTGGGAAAGCGGTGCGCGAACAACGGCAGATCTGCCGGCACAGGTCGAACCATTCATCGACTATTGGGTGAACACTCGACGGCGCAAAGGTAGGAGCAAGGATGCAAAACGTGCCATTGTCGCCGCCGTACGGGTTCCTGTGCAGCAAATGGTACGCGTTCTCATTCCAGAGTACACCGGACAAAAACCGGCACTGCGGAGGTTGCCATTTGAGCACTCAGCCCCGGGATTCTTTGACTATTTGAGCAAGGAGCGTGGGTTGAGCACCCTCTCGATCGAGCTGTACACCCACAACATACGACGGTTTGAAAACTACCTGGACATCATTGATTTACACGAACTCAGTGCACTCACACCAGCGGTACTCAGTGCTTTCGTAACTCACTGTGGTCAACGGCTAGCTAAGAATTCCTTGAACGGCGTGTGTGCCCATCTTCGGATATTTCTGCGCTTTCTGTATCGTGAAAGCTTGGTTACTACTGATCTGAGCAGAAGTATCGACCGTCCTCGACTCTATCGTTTATCGACTATTCCTCGATCCATTACGTGGGATGAAGTACGTTTAATGCTTGAGGCAGTCGATCAGCGAAGTGCTATCGGCAAGCGTGACTATGCCATGTTGTTGCTACTCGTGACCTATGGGCTTCGTGCCCGCGAGATCGCTGCATTGACGCTCGATGATATTGATTGGAAGCGTGAGCGCTTGCAGATACCGAACCGCAAAGCCGGTCACAATACGGCCTTTCCGCTGTCACCAACAGTGGGAGACGCGATTGTGGCCTATCTACAACACGCGCGTCCTAAAAGCAACGAACGAGCTTTGTTTCTTTGCTGCTCGGCACCCTTTGGGGTGGCCAACCATCATGTGATTTCCGATCGCGCTGCGTGTTACCTGCGCAAAGCGGGCATCACCGTACCACGCCCGGGCTCACACACGCTTCGACATACCTGTGCGCAGCGTCTAATTGACGGTCATTTTTCACTCAAGACGATCGGCGATTACCTTGGCCATGCCCATCCTATATCGACCCAGGTGTACGTCAAGATCGATGTTGAGGGCCTACGGGAAGTCGCAATCGGCGATGGGGAGGCGGTGGTATGAATGTTTCAACACAATTCCAAAGCCCCTTGGCAGATCAGATTGAGCGGTTTTTATCCCATCATCGCGCATTGGGCAAACGTTATGATTCCGAAGAGAGCGCACTGCGCTTACTTGATCGATTCGTATTTGAACAGGGTGACATTGTCACAATCGAGCAAATTCGTCCGGCCTTATTGGAACGCTTTCTGCTTTCACGCCCGCGGACCAGCAATCGCAGCTACAACCATTTACAAGGCGTCCTGCAACGCCTGTTTCGCTGGCTGGTTGTGCAGCAGGTACTTGTCGAGTCACCTCTAAGGGTACATCCTCGTGGACTGCGTCAGCAGCGTCTTCCATTTCTGTTTGAGCGTACAGAGGTGGCGAGGCTTCTCGAGATCGCAGCCCGGCTTCCGGATGCCCCTCATGCGCATCAGCGCGGTACGACTTATCGAATGATCTTCGCTCTCATGTATGGCCTTGGACTGCGAGTCAGTGAGGTGGCACGTCTGTGTTATCGAGATCTGAACCGGCAAACCCATTGTCTACATATTCGACAGACCAAGTTCGCCAAGAGCCGTCTGGTTCCCTTCGGACCACGCATGACTCAGGCCATTGAACGCTATCTTGGGGGGCGCTTGATCGATGTGCCAGCTCCTGATAATCCGTTGTTCTCTTTAGCCAGGGATCATCGACAGCCGATCGGGTCGAAGTCTATCAGTCGTACTTTTCACTCACTTCTCGGTCAACTTGAATTGGAGATACCGCCGGGCGTGTCTCCACCGCGGCTGCATTGCCTGCGACATTCCTTTGCCGTCTCAACACTGGTTCGGTGGTATCGATCCGGCATCGATCCGGCTCAGCACCTGATGCACCTGTCTACCTTTCTTGGTCATGTGAACCCCAGCTCTACGGCGGTGTATCTCACTATCACGACAGAACTTCTTGAGCTCGCAAGCGACCGGTTCCAGTCATATGCAGCACCGGTGCTCCCGGAGATGGAACGATGAAAACGCTTGGGCTGGGGGCGGTGTTGTACACGTACTTCGAAGATAATCTGATAGCCCAGAAGGGACTGAGCAGTGCCACGGTAAGGAGCTATCGTGATGCATTGCAATTGTTTCTGAAATTCGTGGCAGCACAGCGCCGTTGCCGATTGACCCGCCTACGGCTCTCGGATCTCACAGCCGAGCGGGTCAGGGAATTTCTCAACGCACTCGAAATTGAACGAGACAACCACATCCGTTCGCGAAACCAACGGCTCACGGCGCTGAGGTCATTTTTTGATTATCTTGCCTTTCAGGTACCAGAGATGTGGGCGCAGGCAGAGCAAGTAACGAGGATCCCGGGCAAGCGAGTACCACCTCCAAGAACCTTCTATCTGGAGCGAGACGAGATCGAAACGCTATTGGTGAATATGCCTGTCAGAGGAGCAAATGCACTACGTGATCGCACACTACTGTTGTTTCTCTACAATACCGGTGCAAGAGTGCAGGAGGTTGCCGATTTGCAGACTGTCAACCTCGAACTCGATCATCGCCGTGTTCATCTGCACGGCAAGGGAGATAAATGGCGCGCCTGCCCGTTGTGGAATCAGACCGTCACCTCACTGAAAGAGTTACTGGATCAACAACGCGTCGGTTCGGAGACCAGACCGGTTTTTTTGTCGCAGCGGAAGCAGGCATTGACGCGTTTCGGTATTTACAAAATCGTTCGACGGCACACCCGGGAATTAAATGAGCAACACAAGTTGCCTGACCAACCATCAATATCACCGCATACGTTTCGACACAGTGCTGCGTTTTCACTTCTGGAATCGGGTGTTGAGGTCAACGTGATACGTGCTTGGCTTGGACATGTCAGCCTTGAGACCACCAATCGTTATGCCGAAATCAGCATCAGCATGAAAGAGAAAGCCCTACAAGCGTGCGAACTGACTCAGGATGGTGGGAAACGCCCCAATGACATTATTTGGCGTGACGATCTCGCGTTGCTGAACTGGTTACAGTCGCTGTGAACATTATGTGCCCCAGAGCGCGAGATCCGCCGCATGGCGTGGACCTGACTGGTGACTACGTCACATAATTCTACTGGGCACATATCGTTGAATATGTGGCGTGACACATATTCAACGTAGAGGCGCTTGGGCAACCCCCTTCGCAACAAGGCTTGCTTGAACACGGGCAGAAAGGTGCGGGTATTTTCCGACAGTGCGAAAGCGCAATAGGGAATGACCCGCGTGGCATCATCTATAAATGCAATCAGGTAGGTTTTGTGTTTGCTGCGCGCCCCGACACGCACGCTCGGTCCGTGCATGACATCGCTCATCCACATCTGGCCGGCGTGGCGAAAAGCGAAGCGGCGCCGGTCATTATCGCTGTTATCGCCTTGTGGTTTGTCCATCAGGCCATGACGGGCGAGCAGACGGTGGACGGTGGCCCCCGGCAGCGGCAGTTCTTCGGGGACATCCGGGTGTTGGCGCGCCTCGCGGATGACGAGTTGTACAGAAAGAGCCCGATTACCCTCCTTGGTCGCCAGCAGCACATCGACGACTTGCGCGGGCAATGAGCGCGATTGACCGCGGTCGGCGCGGGGTTTGGGTAACAAGGCATCGAAGCCGCCACGGCGGTAGCGTTTGAGCCAGTCACGAATCGTCTCGGCGGCAACCCGGGTGCGCGAGCTGCCGGGGATGGTGTAGGTGCCGGCGGCCTTGGCCTCGATCTGGGCATACAAACCTTTGGCGCCAGGTGTAAGGCGCACCAGCTCGGCAATCAGGCCGTAGCGGAACAGTGCCACCGTATGGCGGTGGTCGGGATCGGGATGCTGCATGCGTTTTGTTCTCCTCGGTTCACGGGATGATTGATGAACACGAGAAGCTAAGCGAGAACGTGCGGGGGATCCGGCCCCGGGCAGTGTTGGCGGTCCTTTTTGGTTTCACCGCCGGCAACGTACGGGGGTCTGAATCCGAGAGGTGCAGGAAGAAAGCTCAGATGCGGGGCGCCAATTTGTCGCAATACCGGCAACGGCGCCGTCACTCCCAGGCGCATTGCAAAGGCATCGAGCCTGGGCTCGCAGCCGGCAAAGTATTCAGGCATCAGTCCGATGAGGATGTTCAGCGCCTCATGGATGGCCCTCACGCGCCGGCGCACCCAGCGCAGTATCCCCGGCAGCTCGATATCCGGGCGCAACTGCATACAGGCCGCTTCCAGGCTCGCGGCCTGCTCTACCGCACTGACGACCTCCTCGAGCTCGGCCAAGGTGCCGGGCAGGCGTGCCGCCAGACAATCGGGCAGCAGGCTGAAGGTGCAATGTCCGAGCTTGCAGTACCAGCGGGCGATACGGGCTCCGGACGGGGACGCACGGGGATAGGTCCCGTGGCGGGTGAGCCCGCAGCCGCCTTTGGGGTGTAATGGGCAGCGTTCCAGGCTTGCATTACGCCACGCCTGTTGGTTAACGTACTCCTCGCTGGTGAGGCTACATTTATAGCGAAGTTGCACCGGCCACAGGCCCGCACGGGGGCTACCGTGGCGGGCCTCCTTTTATCTGGAAATGGCGCTATTGTGCCTGACGCTAAAAACCGGCGCCTGGCGGTGAAGGGGTTGGGAAGCTGGGCTCTACACCCTGTCCGCTCTATACCACCGGGGACATCGGTTCAGCGGTGAAAGAACGCACTCCAATCATGCCGGTGAATTGCAATCTAGGGGGAGCAACTACACTGGCTAAGCGGTTCGATAAATATGGACTGCAATTGCATCCCGATAAAACTCAGCTGGTTGAGTTCCGCCCCCCTGGCATAGAATCGCAGG
>QILI01000099.1 GCA_003233305.1 Mizugakiibacter sp. | reverse complement strand
GGGCGCCGCCGGGGCAATAGTGAGTAGTGCAGCATCCATGTGTATCAATACAACAATACACTAGGAAAAATGTCAAGTACTTTCGCTCTTCGTGGCTGGATCAGTGGACGACAATTGACGGCAATGCAACGGTTTCACACAGTATTCCGGCGCAGCGCTCGGGATGGCCGAACCAGGGCCCCGTGAACCACGGCCATGGACAAGCTGCCACCACCCTCCCATTCGTCACTCCTTCGCCAGCGGGGATGGTAGGATTCCCGTAAGTTGTGGGTGAGATACGAATCACAACAACTCGGCCATGGCCTTAGCTTAGGGATGCTGATCCGGCTGTGACGATACAGCCGGTATGAGTTTACCGGCGCAGGCCTGGCGTTGTATCAGGGCCTGGGCGGCTGCAGTCGGATTGTGTTGCTGGGTGCGCAACACCCAGGCAGTCTGCCAGATCCGTACACATAAGGCACCATTGGCAGGAACGTTCTGTATGGCCTGGCTGAGGAACCCGGCAGCAGCCTGCATGTGACCGAGCCCCAAGGCGGCTTCGGCGCGGGCTTGCAGCAAATCGGGGGCATTGGGATTTGCTTTGCGAGCATGATCAAGGGTTTTTGCTGCCGAGGCGTAATGGGCCATTTCGAGGTCTTCTTCAGCCTGGTTCAGTAGGGCATCTACGGCGGGAGAGTGCAGCAGATGGATGCGTAATCCACCAGGGCGAGCCTGAATGTGCGCAGTGCGGATCGAGTTCATTTGCGTCGCCGTAGGAGGCGGTACCGGGGTGGTCTTGCGTACCACCACCGGGCTGGCACAGGCTGCCAGCATCAGGCTCAGCGCGACGAGGATGAGGTGTTTGCCGGGGATGAGCCCTTGAACCAGTTTTTCAACTCTTGCCAGTAACAATGGTCTTCCTCCTGAGGTAGGTAGCCCTGGATAAAGGGAATTTGCCGCGCACCCTGACAGGTCTGCGGGGTCCGATGCCCGGTTTGTGGGTTGATCCAGGCCATTTGCAGACCGGATCCGGGTGCTGCCGGCAGGGCTCGGGTCGGCAGCAGTGAGAATAACCGCATCCACACCGGCAGGGCAGCGCTGGCACCCCATAAATGGGTGGGCTGGTTGTCGTCACGGCCGACCCAGACCACCGCCAGATGCTCGCCGGTATAGCCGGCAAACCAGGCATCACGTTGGCCTTCGCTGGTGCCGGTCTTACCCGCTACATGCAGAGCAGCCAGGGGCGAACGGTGCAATGCGGCGGCGGTACCGTAGGTGGTGACCTGCTGCAGAGCCCAGGTAAGTAGATGAATGGCGGAACGATACTCCCCCTTGCCTGGTTTTACGGTATAGCGCAGCAGTAGTTTACCGTGGGCATTGAGTACCCCACGTACCGCAGTGAGTGGTTCGGCGCGGCCACCCGAGGCCAGAAACTGGTACATGTGGGTGAGCTGGAATGGTGACAAATCCTCGGCACCCAGCAACAGCGATGGATTGGGGTTGACGTTTTTCAGACCAAAGGATTCGAGTAGCTGTTGCACCCGGTGTACCCCTAAGGCAAGCCCCAGCTGCACCGTGGCCTGATTGTAAGAGTGGGCCAATGCATCGACCAACAACACTTTGCCATGGCTGATGTGGTCGTCGTTCTGTGGTGACCAGATGCTGCCATCAGGCTGGTGCCAGGTCACCGGTGCATCGTTGAGGATACTTGCCAGAGACCAGCGTGAAGGCTGAGCAAGTGCTACCAGATAGGCGAAAGGCTTGATGGTAGAGCCGATCTGGCGGCGCGCATCGAGAGCCCGGTTGAAGCCAACTTCTGATGGGTTGCGACTGCCAACCAGGGCCAGTACTTCACCGCTGTGGGCATTGGTCACCACCACGGCACCCTGTAAACCCCGTCCCTTGGATCCAAAACCATACAGAGTGTTGGACAGGGCCTGTTCGGCATCAAGTTGCGCGGCGGGGTCGAGGGTTGTGTAGACGGCCAGGCCCCCACCACGTAGATGCTGGCTGTCAAATTCCTCATGCAGTTGTCGACGCACCAGGTCCATAAAATCGGGAAACCGGTCACGGGGCAGGCGGGCGTTGGGGTTAACTCCCAGTGGGGCACTCATGGCTCGGGCCATCACGCTGGAGGAGATCAGGCCGGTCTGCTTGAAGATGCGCAGTACCGCATTGCGTCGTGCCAGGGTCCGTGATGGGTAGCGACGTGGGTTGTAGTAACTGGGACCACGTACCATTCCTATCAGCATGGCGATGGCGTGCGGCCGCAGCGTCTGGAGTGGGCGGCCGAAGTAGAACTTGCTGGCGGCGGCAAAGCCATGCACGGCCTGACCACCCTGCTGGCCCAGAAACACTTCATTGATATAAGCATCGAGGATTCGGCCCTTGCTGTAATGCGCAGTAATCAGAACCGAGATCAAGGCCTCATTGAGTTTGCGTACCAAGGTGCGGCTGTCGTCCAGAAACAGATTGCGAACCAGTTGCTGGGTAAGGGTAGAGCCACCCTGGGCCATGCGTCCGCTGCGCAGATCCACATACAGGGCGCGGGCGATGCCTTTGAAGTCGATACCGATATGGTGTTTGAAATCACGGTCTTCGACGGCCTGCAGTCCGGTAACCAGCAGAGACGGCACCTGCTTCAGTGCCACGACTTGGCGTTCTTCCTGTTCGGCGCCGTACAGAGTGGCGATGCGTGCGGGGTCGAGGTGCCAGCGGATCAGGGATCGCTGTGCGGTCAGGTCAGTCAGGCTTAAGACCTGCTTGGCCCACAGCTTGACCCGAACCCGGCGGGGTAATTCACCGCCGCGCGGATCGCGATAGCCTCGTGAGGCAATCACGAAAGAGCTGGCTGCCTGATTCTGACTCCATGTGCCGGGCTCGTAGGCCGCATAGGGGACCCGTTGATAGTCAGCAAATTTCAGCTCCTGGATCAGGGTGCGTGCATTCATGGGCAAAGCGGGAGCCAGCATCAGCGGGCGTGCATAGACCCGGGTGGGCTGGGAGAACTCGAGATCACCAAACCGCGATTGCACGCGTTGATCGAGTAAGTACACGTACGGTCCTAGAAAGCCGATCGAAAAACCCAATCCCAGCCAGAATGGCCAGCGTAGCCACGGCCAGAGGCGTCGAAACAAGGAGACGTGCGATTTGGACACCTACGGATTCCTGGATAAATGAATAGTTGATAGACCGGTCGGTACCGCATCGCCATGATGTGGTGTGGATACTCTGGCAAGCTTGCCAGAGAAATACCAGTGTTGATTGAGCGGTTTCGAGCGTAGCTGGATACCGATTTATGGCCTGCCTTCATAACGATCCAGACGGCCGTTACTGTGCACACGCCACAAGTCACCCTGGTTGCCGGGAAAGATCGGCTCACCGCAGCAGTACTGCCGGGGTTGTTCGAAATTGCGATGGCTGCCAAGTCGCAGCGGGTTGAAGTCTGGCGTTACCTCACTGCGTAACTGTACTGTTTTGCAAGCGCAGGCTGAGAGCCCTGACTTGGGGATCATCGGGGCGTAGCTTACGGGCCTGATTGAGGGCCAGATGGGCGAGACGTATCTGTCCCTGGTTGAAAGCGTGAGTCGCCCGCTGCAGCCAGGCCTGGGTTAAGTGGTTGCGTAAAGGTGTCAGTCGTGAATCGGTGGGCACGAGTTGGGTCAGTGTGCTCAACAGATTACCGGCGTGCTTCAGTTTTCCTGCATCCAGGGCCGTGGTCGTCTGCTTAGCGACCTGCTCAGGCAGTGCGGCCAGTTTGCCCAGTGCAGTAGTGTTGTGGCCATCCAGCACCAGGACTTGGCGATATAGATCGTAGGCACTGGCACCCGGCGGTAGCAGGTAATGGCCCTGACGGGTGGCGCGCTGTGCCCGTTGTAGAAGATGCCGGATTCGGACTCGCTGGGCCGGGGTAAGCTTGATCTGATAGCGTCGTGCGAGACGCTGCTCGAGCTGGGCCTGGGTGGCGGCGAGCCTGGCCGAGTGCGGTGTTAGGGCCTGAACCTCGGTTAATAGATCTTTGGCGGTGCGTAGGTGGCCGGTTTCCAGGTTAGCCTGGGCCTGAACAATCAGGGCGGTGGCTACCTGGGCCAGGCCGGCCTGGGCCGCGTTGTTGCCGGGGTCCTGTTGCAGGACGGCACGGTAGATTTCCAGTGCATTGCCACCGGGTGGGTGGGTGATGTGGCCATGCGTCAACAGTTGGTGCGCCTGTTGCAGGCTTTGGGTGTGTTGAATCTGATTCTGCTGTTGCAGGCTGACCAGCTGGGCCCGTAACTCCGGTAGCTGAGCGTTATTCGGTAGCAAGGCCGTGAGTTGGTCAATATAGGTGGTGGCTTGCGGGGTATTTTTCTGGCTGAGGGCGGTTAAGGCTAGGGTGGCGATCGCGCTGCCTACCTGATGCAGTCCGTGCTGGGCGACGGCATTATCGGGATCGACTGCAAGAATCTTATTGTAGAGTGCGGCCGCACCATTCGGGCCATTGAGATGGCCATCGGCCAAGGCCTGGCTGGCTCGATCGACCAGTTCGGCAAGTTTCAGTTGTTTGGCGCGTTGTGCCCGGATAGCGGACTGGACTTGGTTCAGTTCAGGGGTTGCACCAAGTAGGTTGCGAGCACTGTTCAGGGCCACCGAGGCCTGCTCCAGATGGCCTGCTGTCAAGTCCAGACCGGCCTGCTTTAGTTCAGCCTGCCCCACCTTGGTCAGCCCGGTCCGGGCGACCTCATTATCGGGATCCATGATGAGTACCGCACGATAATCGTCCAGGGCCCCCTTGTGGCCGTTACCGCCTAAGTGTCCGGCAGCTAGAGCCTGGGTACCTTGGTTGAGCAGGCGGTTGAGCCGGGTATTCGGAAATAGTCGGGCCAGATACTGCGGGTGGGTATAGACCCAGCTGCCGGCAGATAACAGTAGAAGTACCAGCAGAATGAGTATTCGCCAAGACTTGCCTAGGTGCAGAGGCCGTTTCGGCGAGGGGCTGAGCTTACGTGGCTCAGCGCGGAAGTGGGGTAGTTCATCTTCGCTGACAAGCGGTTTGTCCCGGGTGCCGCGCAGATGCGGCTCGGTACGAGTTGGTGGGTGTCCGGTGGGGGGTTGGGTATTCATGGTTTAGCCTGGAATATCGCGCAAACTCTAGCACTGGCTGGGACGGGCAAGACAGTTTGAGGTGGGGGGGTTCAGGGACGGGCCAGCCGACGGGCATCGAGAACGTTGGGCAAGGCCGCCAATTTGGCCAATAATTGGGCGAGTTGGGCGAAATCACGTACTCTCAGGGTGTAACGCATATCCACTTCACCGCGGTCCGCAAGACGGTGCGATTGGGAGGCGATGATTTGCGCACCGGATTGGGTAAGCACACCGGTCACATCTTTCAGCAGTTCCTTGCGCTCGTAGGCCCGCAGGGTGATATCGGCCTCATAGGCGCGGGCACTGGCTTGTCCCCAATTGACCGAGATCACCCGTTCCGGATTGCGCTGGGCCAGTCGTGCCATGCTTCCGCAATCGGCACGATGCACCGATACGCCGCGGCCGCGGGTGACATAGCCGCGTACCGGGTCACCCGGTAGGGGCTGGCAGCAGCGGGCCAGGCTGACCAATAGATTACCAACTCCTTCGATAACCAGCTCACCGGCTTTATGGGGCACGGAGCGGATGCTTGCAGGCGAAGGAGCTGTCGGCTCGGCTGAGGGGGGAGCCTGCAGAGCCCGGCCGATCTGTCCTGAACCGACTTCCCCCAGAGCCAGGGCTTGGTACACGTCATCCATGTTGCGTAGATTGAGTTTGGCCGGTAGTTCGGCCGCGGCATTAAATTCAACCCCGAGACGTTTGAGTTCCCGATCCAGAAGATTCCGACCGGCATCCAAATTGTCCTGCAGCTGGATACGTCGAAACCAGGCTCGCACCTTGCCCCGCGCCCGTCCCGTGGTCAGATAGGCTTGATGCGGGGCCAGCCAGTCACGACTGGGCTGAGAGATCTTGCTGGTAAGAATCTCAATGCGATCACCACTTTGCGGTACGTGCGACAAAGGCACGATACGACCATTGACCTTGGCTCCACGACAGCGATGGCCGACCTCGGTATGGACGTGGTAGGCAAAATCCAGCACCGTGGCATTCTGGGGCAGATCCAGTACCTCCCCGTGCGGGGTCAGTAGATAGACCCGATCCTCAAGTAGATCGCTGTGGAAGCCGGCCAGCAAGGCTTGGTCATCCTCACCTTCATTGCGGGTTTCCAGTAGTTTCCGCATCCAGGCAATCTTGTCCTCGAAGCCCCGTCCCAGCCGAGTGCCTTCCTTGTAGCGCCAGTGCGCGGCCACGCCGAGTTCAGATTGACGGTGCATTTCGTGGCTTCGAATCTGCACTTCCAGGGTGCGCCCCTCCGGGCCGAGCACCGCGGTATGCAGCGAGCGGTAGCCGTTGGGCTTGGGACGAGCGATGTAGTCGTCAAACTCGCTGGGGACCGGTACCCAGAGCTGATGCACGATACCGAGTACCGCATAACAATCGGCAACATCATCGGTAAGCACCCGCAACGCGCGGATGTCATACAACTCCGAAAAAGCCACCTGCTTGCGTTGCATCTTTTTCCAGATGGAATAGATGTGTTTGGGCCGACCGGCCACTTCAGCTTTGATTCCGGCCTTATCGAGGGTCATAACGAGATGGGCCCGGGTATCGCGTATCCAAATCTCCCGACTGCTGCGGCGCTCATCGAGCAAGGCAGCAATGCGCTGGTAGGCCTTTGGCTCCATAAAACGAAAGACCAGGTCTTCCAGTTCCCATTTCAGTTGCCAGATGCCCAGGCGATTAGCTAGAGGTACGTGCAGATCTGCTGTCAACACGGCCAGGCTGTGGCGGGTCGTATCGTCTGCCGGGATCGCAGCGCGCAGCCGCGCCAGTTGCCGCGCTAGCAGGATAAAGACCACCCGCAAATCACGAATCATCGCCAACAGTAGACGCCGCAGTCCTTCGGCACTGTCACCGACATGTTGCCGGTCGTGGAGTACCCAGACCTTTTCTGCTGCCTGCTGGCCTTCGATCAGGCGGCGCACGCCGGGGTCCTGAGTGGCATCGCCAACGTCGGTAGGCGTATCGGTTTGCAGCAATGCGAACCACACCGCCGCGGCAAGCGTTTCAGCGTCGCATTGCAGGGACTCCAGCAAGACCAGGGTATCAAGCAACACCCTGTCATCGTTTAACGTTGGCAACGCCTCGCTCAGCGCCGAGCGCAGCGGTTCCTCCGTCGCCGGATGGGCGTCGACCCACTGCCGCAGATTCGTACTTAATTTACTGTCCGCTGCCATAGTGGAAGTGTAACGCGCGATCGC
>QILI01000131.1 GCA_003233305.1 Mizugakiibacter sp. | reverse complement strand
TGATTCTCAAGAACGGTCAAGCACTGGTTGCCTATCACGCCGGCCAAGCCCTGGCCGTCGGCTCGGCGTTCAAACTGGCGGTACTGGCCGCCTTGCAAAAACAAATCAAACAGGGCCAGCGTCACTGGAACGATGTCGTTCACTTGCAATCGGCCTGGAAGGCCTTCCCCAGTGGCATCTTGCAGAACTGGCCGGATAATTCCCCCATCACCCTGCAGACCCTGGCCACCTTGATGATCTCAATTAGCGATAACACGGCGGCCACGGCGCTGATTCACATCGTCGACCGCCGTGCTGTAGAAGCCGAGGCGCCCGCTGAAGACCAGCCCTTTCTCACCCCGCTAGAAGCCTTCAAGCTGAAGATGCCGGACCATCAAACTCTACTCAAGCGCTATCTTGCCGCCAACGACACGGCCCGTCGAGGTCTGTTGCAACAGGTCAACGCCCTGCCCCACCCGGCTTTAAAACAGATCGAGAAAGCCTTATCCAAGGGCCCGCTGGCCTTGCAGATTGAATGGTTTTTCAATGCCCGACAGCTCTGCAACCTGCTGGGCAAAGTACAAAACCTGCCGCTAATGAGCGTCAACCCCGGTGGCGGTCTGGTCAATCCCAGTAACTGGCGGCACATCGCCTTCAAGGGCGGCTCCGAACCTGGGGTACTGAACCTCACAACATGGCTGGTATCGAAAACCGGCAACCGCTACTGCGTTGCCCTGACCACCAACCGGGCCCGACACAGGATAGCCAGCACCCAGGTCGAGCGGCTCTACAGCAGCTTGCTGGAGCAACTCCGTTCTACCAAAACCAAGAGATAAATGGATTCAGTTCTCGTATTGTGACATTCATCCTCGGATGATTACGATGCGGGGCAAAGTTCTGTACAGGCGGATATTGGGTAGGGAGGCGCCGAGGGCGGTGCCTGAGATGGTATGCCCACTGCGTGGTCATGGCTTCCTGCACTGGATTCCCGCCGGCACGGAAATGACGAGACATGCTCCGGTTTTGCTGAGGAACACGTGTTTGCCATACCCTACACAGCAGCACTACCGTTAGATTGAAAGGACCCCCGGCAACAGGGTCGCTGTGGGGAAATACATGCTGAACGCATCACCCACCTAACTGGAGGAAACAATCATGACCCATGCCACCCACGGAATCTGGACGATTCGACTTGTTGCACTTGGTGTCGCCGTCTTCGGGCTGATGGCTATAGGCTCTGCGCAGGCCGCGACAGCGGCAGCCCAGCCCCGCTGCAAGGCATTATCTGCCCACATGCTCAGCGCCCTCACCAGCAATAAGGCCCAACTGGCAGGCCGCGATTTCGATGCCACCATGAAAAGGGCTTTGCCTGCAAGCAAACTGGCGACCGTATGGAAGGAAGTACAAGCAAAATTCGGCACCTATAAAAAATCTGCTCGACCCAGCGTGAAGGTGATCAATCAGGTCACTGTAGTCATCACTCCTTTAACCTTCTCCAAGAGTAAGCTTGACGCACAGATTGCCTGTGACCAAAGCGGGCACATCGCGGGCTTCTTCTTGCGACCACAGAGCACGCCATAAAATTGAAACCAGACGGAGAAACCACCCCACCACCGCGCATCGGCAAGGCTAAACGCCAACAACTGATGGCGCAGGCTCATGAACTGGGGGTACCGGCTGACTATGCCTCCTCGCACCGGCTCCGACCGGTACGGGAACCGGCCAGACTGCACTGCATCGGTTACGACATCCAGCAACGCCCGGCGTGGCTGGCACCCCGTGCTGCTGCCGCGTTTGCAGCCATGCACAGGGCAGCGGTGGATGCTGACATAAACCTGCAAGTCGTGTCTGCATTTCGTTCAGCAAGCTACCAACTCGGCATTCTGCAACGTAAGATCGAGCGGGGTCAGGATCTGCCCGCCATTCTTGAGGTCAGTGCGGCACCGGGCTACAGCGAACATCACAGTGGCCGGGCAGTCGATCTGAGTACAGAGAATTTTCCTCCACTGGAGGAAGCATTTGCGAACTCGCCCGCTTTTTCCTGGCTGCTAGGCCACGCCAGGCATTTCCATTTTCGGCTCAGCTACCCGAGGAACAATCGCCACGGCATTGCCTACGAGCCATGGCACTGGTGCTGGCAACGCCACAAATGGGACTGGTGAAACCCGGATTCACGCGGCAGCGGTTGGGTCTATCATTGCCCGGATTTCATGCCTCGATGCGAACTCCGCGCCAAAAGGCAACGTAGTCACGAATTTCCTCTGCCGCCGGCATAGGTTCGTGATAAGACCATGCCGCTCCCGGATTCTCCGCACCATCTACTACAACATCCAGATACGACGCGCGGCCTTTCCAGGGACAGGTGCTGTGCTGGGTACTTTCCTGAAAATACGACTGCCGCAGCGCCTCAGGCGGAAAATAATGGTTGCCCTCGACCATAATCGTCGCCTCACTCTCGGCCAACACCGCCTCTTTCCAAATTGCTCGCATCACCCAATCCTCCTCTTGGCATGAACCGTTACGCCACTTTAGACCGACCGGGCCGCGGATCACTTACGGCCTGCCGATGAATGGCATACAGCAGCTAGCGCACCTCAATAAATCTACTGCGCAGTAACCCTTAAACCCCGCCATCCCCGGTGCAAAGCGCCTGTGGAGGGCTGCCACCGCAATGCTGTGTCAACAGCAATCAAAACGCAGTGAAGCAATGATCTCGACCGCTGCGATTCGTACTTCACCGCATCCACGGGCTTGCCGTGGTCCACGGCGCGGAGTCAGTAGTCATAGGTAGGTTGGGGTGAGCACGCCAACCCCAACGCGGCAAGGAGCAGCCGGATGCCGATTACCGGTATAAACCGCCAATATCAGGGTGCTGGCTGCTATGGTTAATGGAATCACCTGGCTCCGTACTTGTCGGATACCCCACCTATGCAGCAAGTTCTTCGATGGTTACGCATCTGGCGTTTGCCTCTGGGCATTGCTTTCGTTGCCACGACCATCCAGATTCTCGGGCTTGCGCCGAGCTTGCGTTATCAACGTGATCTGGTCACTGAGGGTGAGCTATGGCGTCTGCTTAGTGGTAATTTCGTGCACTTGGGCTGGGTTCATCTGTGGCGCGATCTGGTTGGACTGGGCCTGATCTGGAGTTATTTCCATCGCTATTTGAGCGAACGTGCCTGGCTGATTCTGGTCTTCGTCGGCAGTCTTGGGGTAACGCTCGGCCTGTACTGGTTTTCCCCCGGGGTGCATTGGTATGTAGGCATTTCGGGAATGCTCTTTGCCTTGTTTACTGCCGGAGCCTGGATGGAATGGCGATTAAGCCCCTGGCGCAGCCTGATTATGTTTATCTTGATGGGGGCCTTGATTGCCTATACCGTCCTGATCGGCCCGCTACCGGGCGAGCAAGATGGACTGGGAGGAGCCGTGATCGCCATTGCGCATTTTTATGGCGCACTGACCGGTGCAGCGTTTATGCTGTGTCGCTGGGGACTGAGCCGACGGTGGCCAGCCAGGGGATCCAATTAATACGCCATGTTTTCTTCACTACCAAGCCGCTATCTGCCAAAAATCATCCAGGCCAGCGTATTCGTGCTGGCCGCTCTGGTTGCGTGGAATTTGGCCCAGTTCAGCATGCTGTTGCTGCATACGGCGAGACCGGCCGTTGCCCCCGCAACCCTTGCCCATAGTGGTGCCCCTAAACACCTTGAATCCCCCGCACAACGTCTGTTACGGTCCCGCCTGTTTGGCATCTCGGCCACTACCGATGCACCCGAAACATCCTTGGCCCTAACCCTGCAGGGAACATACGCCCAAGGCAGAGGCCGGGGTTATGCCATTATTTCACCCAACGGCGGCAAACCCAAGGTTTACACTCCGGGCAACACACTTCCCGGCAACGTGCACCTGAAGGCGGTGTATGCGAATCGAGTTCTGTTGACCACCGCAAGCGGCGAAGAATCCCTGCGCCTGATAAGGCCCAAGTCGGCAGGCCTTTCGTTAACCGAATCGACCCCACTCAGAAATGTAAGGACCAGCCAAACCCCACCGTCAAAACTACCAAAATCTTCTCCGCAGAATCCCTTCGGTCTCAATAAGCTGGTCAAAGCCACACCAATACGAGTGGGGGGACGATTCCTGGGCTATCGAGTTGACCCCGGGGCCAATCCGGCCCTATTTAACCGCCTCGGCCTCCGCCCTGGGGACGTGGTCACTTCGATCAATGGCCTGCCCCTAAATACGCCCGGTGGGGCTCTGGCAGCAATGCGCGGACTTCGCAATCCACAGAACATTTCCCTGGTGATCGAACGTAACGGCCACCAGATCACCCTGCACCCTGGTCAACACTGAAGCCATGTTCGATAAGCACACCCCGCAAGTCATTCGTACCCAGTTGTTGCAACATAACCGGGCGATACCCCAACCGGGATGGTTCACATGTCCCCCTCACCGCGACCCGGTCTATAGGTACGCACCGGCCTTGGCTATAGCGGTGCGCATCCCATCTGGCACAGCTCACCTAAGCACAGCCTGATAGACTCATCGAAGCCACGGATCGAACCTATGAAACCCGTTATTACCCTGCTCTGCCTACTTGCTTTCTTGTTCACGCCACTTGCCTCGCAAGCAGCGGGGCCGGTGACCCCACCGTCTGCTGCAAGGGTTAGTAAGGTCACCCTGAATCTTCGGGATGTGGATATTCGCAGCCTCATTGATACGGTATCGAAGGCCACCGGAATCAACTTTGTAGTCGACCCCCGGGTACGTGGCAATGTAACGGTGGTTTCATCCACTCCCATGGACCGCAAGGCGCTATACCAGGTATTCCTGTCCATCCTGGATGTCTACGGCTATTCAGCCGTACCGTCGGGTAACGTGGTCAAGATTATCCCCTCGATCAATGCTCGCACCAGCGCCTTACTTAAAGGCCATGGTGAAGAAGTCGTCACCCGCGTGGTGCAGGTACACAACGTACCGGTGGCCCAGATCGTCCCCATGCTGCGACCGTTGATTCCCCGACAGGGCTTTCTCGCCGCCTATCCGCCCAACAATATGCTCATCGTCACTGACCGGGCTAGTAACGTCGCCCGGATCACCCGCCTGATCCACGAACTCGACCGCCCTAACAACAGCCAGATTGAGCTAATCCACCTGAAAAATGCTTCCGCCTCCGAGGTCGGACACCTGCTCAACAATCTGCAAAATCAAGCGGCTACCCGGGGTAGCGGGGTCAATCGGGCTCGAATTGTCGCTGATGTACGTACCAACAGCCTGCTGATTTCCGGCGACCAGGCTACTCGCCAGCGACTGCGCGCCCTGGTTGAACAACTCGATACCCCCATGCCTTCGGCCGGCAACTCACATGTCATTTTCCTGCGTTACGCCAAGGCCGAAGACATTGCCAAAATCCTGCAAAAAATTGTTAGTAATGAGAAACAAGTGCGGACCAAGAGCAAGTCCGCTCCGCAAGGGCCTGTCAACGTCCAGGCTGACAGCACCAACAACGCTTTGATTATTACCGGCCCGACCAATAAGGTCCGCGATCTGCGCCAAGTGGTTCGCCAGCTCGACATCCGTCCTGCCGAAGTACTTATTGATGCCATCATTGCCGAGGTTTCGGGTGATCTGGCCAAGAAGCTCGGCGCCCAGATCGGGGTTCTTCCGAACCGGGCTTCCAAGGAAGGTCCGGCCGGACTGATCAATTTCAGCAACGGCACCATCCCCCTGACTTCGCTGGCCGCCGGTCCTGCGGCACTCGCCGGAGTAGGCCCCGGCCTACTGCTTGGATTCGGCCGGGCCTCGCGCGACGGTACCCGCTACGGTCTGCTGCTCAATGCACTCAGCTCCAACTCGGCCACCAATATTTTGTCCACTCCAAGTATCCTGACCCTGGATAACAAGGCGGCTGAAATTGTGGTCGGCCAGGATGTGCCCTTCGTCACCGGCAGCTACAGTTCGACCGGAACCGGTCTGAATATGGGCAGCCAGAGGCCTGGTGGAGTCTCCTCGGGATTCGGCGGTGGCGGTGGACTCGTCTCCAGCCCATTCCAGACTATTGAGCGCAAAAAGGTCGGCATCATCCTCAAGGTGACGCCACAGATCAACGAAGGCAACAGCGTCCGACTAAAACTCGACTTGACCGTGTCCAGCCTGGCACCATCCATCCAGGGAGCCGCCGACCTGATCACCAATACCCGGCAGATTAAGACCGTGGTCATTACCAACAGTAATTCCATTATCGTGCTCGGTGGCCTGATCGAAGACAGCTACAAGAATTCGGTACAGAAGGTTCCTCTGCTCGGTGACATTCCGATCCTCGGCCACCTGTTCCGTTCCACCTCGCGCACCCGCACCAAGACCAACCTGATGATCTTTCTGCATCCAGTCATTCTCAACAACCAGGCTCTGGCCGATGCGTATACGGCTGAGAAATATCGGGTCATGCGTGCCCAGCAGCTCTACCACTCGCTGCAACAAAAGAACGGAGGCGCACAGAACACGGGTACGGGTCCGACCCTGCCGAAGTCCCTGCGCCAATTGGTCCCCACACCTCCAGCTTCAACGCTAACGCCGACGGTAACCCCTGCAGAGCCCGCAGTGAATTCGCACCACGGCAATAGTGCCCAGCCCGTGTCCCCAGCCCACAACATGCTCGCTCCCACAATCCACTCCAGCAAGCCAGCCCGAACCACTACGACGACCTCAAACCATGGCACAACCGTCGACCCGCATTGAACCCGTTCTGACGGCAAACCCCAATACCGTGTCAACCGGTCTTGCCGATGCAGTGACTGGCTTGCCCCGGTCAATCAGCTATGCCTTCGCCAAGCGTCATGGGGTGCTGGTCGAGCCCGCTGAGAACAGCCTGCGGGTGCAACATCGCGGCTATCCAGCACCACGGGTTCTCGCCGAACTAAGCCGCATCTACAGCCTGCCACTGCAGCTTGAACAGCTCGACGATCATACCTTTGATCAGGCCCTTGCCCAGCGCTATGGCACCAGCTCCGGAGGTGGTGCCCAGGCCATGATGGAAGACTTGGGGGAAGGTATCGATCTGGCCACCGCCGCCTCGGCCTTACCCGAACCGGAAGACCTGCTTGAATCCCAGGACGATGCTCCGATCATCCGCCTGATCAACGCCATCCTCTCCCAGGCTGTGCAGGAAAGTGCCTCGGACGTACACATCGAACCCTTTGAATCACGCCTGTCGGTACGTTTGCGAGTCGATGGGGTGTTACGCGAGATCCTCGAACCACCGCGTGCCTTGGCGGGCGTCATTGTCTCCCGCATCAAGGTCATGGCCCGACTCGATATCGCCGAAAAGCGCCTGCCCCAGGACGGACGCATATCCTTGCGTATCGCCGGACGGCCGGTCGATGTGCGCGTTTCCACATTACCCTCCGGGCACGGTGAACGGGTGGTTTTGCGTTTGCTCGATCGCCAGGCAGGGCGCCTCGATCTCGGTAGTTTGGGGATGGATCCCGATACCCGGGCCAGACTCGTTACCCTGATTCACCAGCCCCACGGGATCTTGCTGGTAACCGGCCCCACTGGGTCCGGCAAAACCACCTCACTGTATGCCGTGTTGACCGAACTCAATGATCGCTCACTCAATATTCTTACTGTGGAAGATCCGATCGAATACTTTAT
>QILI01000008.1 GCA_003233305.1 Mizugakiibacter sp. | reverse complement strand
GGCAAGCATCGGGGTACCTGAATCCCGAGAGCCTACTCGATACCTCGCAGAACAGTCCCAGGGACTTTGATCGACTCCCGTTTTTTTTGCGTTTGGTTTACGTATTGCTCACATCGGTTCATCCATTATGAGATTGGGCATGCACTGCCCGTAAGACTCCAGGCAGTGCTCCGGTCTACCCGGTTGCCCCCGGCTTCGGATACATACCCCCATCCCCCCGCCGAGGCCGGGTTTGGCAATGCGGTCCTTCGCGAGGTGAGCACGCGCGACCGCAGCCCGCCGCCCTGGCGCCGTGTGGTTCTCTCCTCCTCCACACGGCGTTGGGAGCGGCACTTTTTTTGCTATTCGGCAATATTGCAGGTATTTCCGGCTGCCCCGGTGACAGCTCTGTCACCCATTGAATGACATGCCTATGCTCGCACTAATCGCCCTGGTTCCATCCGAGCCCATTACTGCATCCGTAGATCAGGCTTGAGCCAATACCGACCAGGCCGCGGCCAGTGTCTCATGGTAATCCTCCAATCGCTGGGCCTGAAGATGGGTAGGCAACCCGGCCTGTTTTGTACCCGCTGTCCAGTCAGTACCGACCTTAAGTGTGTCAAGTCCAAGAAACTCGCTCAGCACTGCGGCCTGGCTGTCGGGATCCTGTAACAGCATCTCCATATCCACGCGCAACGCGGGCAGTAGTTCAAAACCCGTCTGCAAATGCCCATGGGCACCTCGCAGCCACTTGGCGGCCACCTCGGGGTTGTCCAGCGGATACTCGTTGCGGTAGCCAAACATCAGCCAATCGAGCAAACAAACCTTGGGATCACGGGCCGCAATTAGTAATTTGCTGCCGGGAAGGGCACGCCGCAACAGGGGTAGTACCCGGGCATCCAGATGCGGCAACCAGTCGATGAGAATATCCTGTTCTCGCAAACCCAAGCGCTCGTTGCCACGTGCATAACGGCGCGCCTGAATCTGTAATTCGGCATCACTGAGCGGACGCAAAAAAGTGTGATCGTCCACTCGTGACAGGAAATCGGCCCCACCCGCAAGGTGATCGGTACGTACCCGCAGCCCCGGCTGCAGAGCCAGCAGGCTAACGAGACGGTCGACGGCGCTGCCTGGCAGCCCCACCAGTATGATGGGGGCCCGGGTGCGCGGCTGCGCTAATGGCGGTTGTTGCACCAACCCTCTGAGAGTGGCTAGTAAAGGCTGGATCTCGGGCAGTACCGGCAACCGTGATGAACCCTCGCTGTGGGCCAGGAGAAAGGCTTCGACAGCCTGCTGGAAATGTCCGCAGCCGTCCTCAGCCGTTCCGAGCAGATATTGCTGATTGCGTCGCTGCCGTAAATTGAGCCGTTCATCCTTGAGGGAATGCAAGCGGTCTCGTGCCGTTTCAAACGCATGTGCGCGTAATGCCGCGCGGGAGCGCAACAAGGTGAGTGGAATCCAGCGCCCCTGCAAGGCGGCTTTTTCGGCCTCGATATCGGCTTCTTCCAAAGCTCCGGCTCGCTCCAGAGCAAGCGTCAGATCGGCGTGCAGGCTCCCAACCTCCGGAAAATGCTCAACGCCTTCTCTCCATAGCGTCACGGCAGCCTGGTGCTGACCGTCTTCCTGCAGCCAACCGGCCAATTTGGCACGGGCTCCGGTGGCGCCATCATGCTGCGCCAGCCATACCGACAGAATTTTCCGGGCCCGACCGCGTTGGCCCAGTCGATCCAGACAGTCCAGCAGCCCGAGTAGTGCCCGCTCATGGGCCGGCTCCCGTACCAATGCCTGCTCAAACCAGGGCAACGCATTGCTCAGATTACCGTGACGCAAGGCCAGTTCGGCCAAACCCACCTGGGCTGCAACGCCATACTCCGGATGATCACGCAAAATACTGAAGGCCTTTTCGGCAGCCTCAGTCCGATTCCGCTCCATTTCCGTTTCGGCCAGCAACAGGCGGGCATAAGCGAAATTCGGGGCCTTGTTCAGAACATTCTCGAATGCCTGCACGGCGAAGTCAGGATAGCCCTGCACGCGCAACGAACGGCCCATACCCACCTGGGCATGCAGATCCTCAGGGTGCAGCTCTAAGGCCGTGGTAAAACAGCGTGTCGCCGCCGCCATATCACCCTTGACCGCCAAAGTCTGGCCCAAACCCAACCACGCCTCGACAGCCTCATCATCCGCCCGCAATGCGGTACGGAAACCCGACTCGGCAGCTTCGAGATCCCCCGCATACAGAGCGACCGAGGCCAAACCGATATACGCTTCAACACGATTTGGATCCAGTCGGCGGGCCTTCTCGAAGGCCAGGCTGGCTCGCATGCGATCCCCAGACAGCAGGGCCGCCCGACCGTAGCTCACTTGCAGGGCAGGGTTCTCTTCGGCACCGGGCATAATCGGTTCCAGTACCCGCATGGCCTCTGTGGGTCGGCCCAGACGCAAACGGGCCAGGGCGAGCAGGTGCCGCGCTTCCGGCACATCGGGCGCAGCGGCTACCCAAGCAGCCGCCTGCCGTTCGGCCTCAGCCAGACGACCTTCCTTTTCAAGCTGCAGAATCGTCTCGCGCATCAATCACCCCAACCCTAAACGGGTGATTATGCCCGAGTTTGCCCCCGAGGGCCTTGGCCGAAGAAGTCTGGCTCCAAGCCAGGAACTGCTGGTCTTGCCCCGCAAACAAGGGCTACGGCCTTCCCGATAAGCAGACTTGATCCGGTCCGAGACCTGCGGCGCACTTGCTGCCTTCAAGCTGCGCGCAACTTACGCAGCCGTCGCGAAAGCCCTTTCACTACGTGCGATCATCCGGGTGCTGATGTAATCCTCAGCGAAGCTCCCGGTCCTCGTCAGCGAGCGGAAAAATCCACAGTGACCACCGAATTCGGCAATATCCAGCTCGGCTTGCGGCGGCAGACACAGACCCAGAAAGTCGCTCACCGGGATCACCGGATCGTCCCTTGCCGCAAGAATGCTCACCGGTAACCGGGTGCCCAATAGACGTTTACCCGCAATGGAATAGCCATCCAGATAGGCCTCCAGGGACCCAAAATCGGTATGTCGTTCAACCAGTAACCGGGTCAATTCACGCATGTTAGCGTGACGCATCTTGTCATCCAGTCGATGGGTATCTGGAAAAGCTTTTTGTTTGCGACGCAGCGACTCCCGCCACTTGCGCATGAAATAAGCGTGGTAGATACGCGGCGCCTGTTCGAGCTGGGCCAAACCGTGCGCAGGATCAATGACCGGGCACACCGCTACAACATAATCCAGTGGCAGCCCGGCCTCAGCGGCACTGCGGGCCAGTCGCAAGGCAAAATTCCCCCCCAACGAGTAGCCGGCCAGAGCACGCAAACCGGGACCAGGCCTGGATAATACCTCCCGGGCTGCATCCGCCACCTCCTGCAGCCGACAGGAGTGGAACAGCTCGTGATTCAAATGATGGGTATCGCCATGGTCACGAAAGTTCAATCGCACCACATCGAAGCCATCAGCAAGCAAACGGGCCCCGCTGCCCAACAGGTAATTCGAGCGGGCACTGCCTTCCCAACCATGCAGTAGCAAAACCTGGCCACGGCGCACCGTACGTTGGCTTTGTTCGCTGAAAAATACCTGCAACCGTACCCCTCCTGACAATTGCAGGATTTCCTCACGAGCAGCGTGTTCGAGCTGGGCCGCACAATGCCGATTCAGGCGACGCCGCAACGGGCTGGAACTGAGCATGGATTGCAGGTGTCCGTTGCGCAGCAAGCGTGGTGGTACAAAATCGTTCGCAGCCGGCAGGTTCATGCGCGAGACATCACACATTCGGCAATCGTTGCGCGCACCGTATTGGCCAGATGCTTGCGGCCCGCAGCGGGATCGGCAGCGATGGGAGTAAGAAAATGCACCTCTACATCCAGTGGTGGCTCACCCAGCAAACGTAAAAAGTTGCCGACAAATGTCTCCTCATCATGGAAACCGGCACCATCCCACAGATGACCGTTGCGGCAATAGCACAGAGCCACGGGCTGTACCCGTATCGGCACCTCCATCACCGGTTGGAAGATACGGGCGTGAAAGGTGCGTACCGTGCCGATACCCCGGGTGTGGTCAATTCCGCCCTCGGGAAATATGGCTATCGAGCGTCCGGCACGCAAGCGCTCTACCATGGCCACCCGGACCCGTTCCAATGAACCGGTACTGCCCCGGTGGTGGAAGATGGTGCCGGCCCTTTTCGCCAACCAGCCGATTAGCGGCCAGCGGGCAATCTCGGATTTGGCAACAAAACAGGCGGCCCGTTGCGAATGCACCACTTCAATATCCAGCCACGATACATGGTTGGCGACGAGCAGCAGCGGCTCACGCGGCAGCTCGCCAAACACCCGGACGCGAAATCCGAACACCCAAATTAGGTGCGCTGACCACCAGCGCACAAGAGTCTGCGCAAAGGGCTCGCGATCTTCCGCCGTGGCACTGGGAAGTACCGCGACCAGCACGCCGATCACTACCGCCAGTACCAGCAAACCGAGCAGGGCCGGAATCCGCCAGAGATAACGCACTAAACGCCTCGACGTGGGCATCGCAAAATGGGAGGCATCAGCATTCATCTTGATTGAAACTCTATTCTTTGGCATGAAAAAGACACGGAGACATCAAGTTCAGCGCCACTGGCGTGGCACTCAACCGGGTCCGATCACAGCAAGCAGTCCGTTAGTCAGCGTACAGCACGATACCACCTCACTCCTTTATCCCATTGTTGGATGCAGTATTCGCTTGCTACCCAGGCATCCATACACAGTCCGACACCGATCCATTCAAGGGGATGGCCATGCATGAAATATCCGGGCTAGAATCACTCCTACAGATGTATTGGGAGATTCCATGAACACTCCACATCGCGTTGAAAACATCCAGACTGAGCGGGGTTCCATCCCCATGTATGCCACCGGCGTAGTCAGCCAACCATGGGAGAGCTACAGCGCGACCGACCATCAGGTCTGGGCAGAACTGTTCCGTCGCCAACAAACCTTACTCGCCGATCATGCCTGCGGTGAATTCCTCGATAGCCGGGAAGCCCTGGGCATGACCCCCGACGCCATCCCCCGTTTTGATGAACTCAATCAGCGGCTCGATGCAACTACAGGCTGGACTTTGATCGGGGTGGAGGGTCTGCTGCCTGAAGCGGTGTTTTTCGAGCATCTTGCCCAGCGCCGTTTTCCAGTGACCTGGTGGATTCGTCGCCCCGAGCAGATCGATTACATTGCCGAGCCGGATCTGTTTCACGATCTGTTCGGACATGCCCCGTTACTGATGAACCCGGTATTCGCTGATTACATGCAGGCCTATGGACGGGGCGGCTTGCGGGCACTGCACGAGTTCGGCGAAGAAGCTCTGCTCAACCTCACCCGCTTGTATTGGTACACGGTAGAGTTCGGGCTAATTCGCGATCCGGCTGGACTACGCATCTACGGTGCCGGGATTCTCAGTTCCAAGGGTGAGTCGGTCTACGCTCTGGAATCGCCTGCACCCAACCGCATTGGCTTCGACCTGCAACGGGTGATGTGTACCCGCTATCGTATCGACAGTTTCCAGAAGACCTATTTTGTGGTCGATAGTTTCGATGAACTGTTCACCGCCACTCAACAAAATTTTGCCAAAATCTATGCCAACGTTACCGGCAAGGATTCTACCCCCGCCGGAGCAATTCTTGATCGTGACCAGGTGATTCACCGCGGTAACCGCGAAGGCTGGCCTGAAGGAGTCGATGTCTGATACTGAAAGTAGCCCGATAGCGGCTCTCATTCCAGGGAATCTCCAGACTCATTTCATATAGAACCTGGACAACGCTTGCATTCAACGGCCATTCGCTGCAGCGTGGTCTCCCCCCTTCGCTCCCGGAAGCCAGCCATGTCCAGTCCTCTTCAGGAAAGTAATCGCAACCGCTTCGACCGTATCGCCGCTGAGTGGGACGATTCACCTACACGCCGCAACCTGGCCGTGAGCGTGGCCGCCACCATCACTGAAGCCGTGCCCCTTTCACCGCAATGGCAGGCCCTCGAATACGGCTGTGGCACCGGTCTGGTTGGCGCCCAACTGGCACCTCATCTTGGCCATCTACTGGCCTGCGACCTATCCTCCGGCATGTTGTCAGTGCTGGCCAACAAGGCCCATGCCAGCGGACTCGACAATCTCGAAACCCGCCAGCTCGATCTGACCCGCGAGCCACCACCCGCTGAGCGCTACGACCTGATCTTCAGCAGCATGACTTTGCATCACATCCCCGATGTACCGGCCCTACTGAGCACCTTCCACGGCATGCTGCGCGACGGCGGCTGGCTGGCCCTGGCCGACCTTGATGCCGAGGATGGTAGCTTCCATAGCAGTGAGGCCGAAGGGGTGGCCCATCACGGCTTTGAGCGCACCGAACTCAGTCAATGGTTGGAGAAAACAGGCTTCCACGAAATACAGGCCCGCACCGCCCACACCATAGAAAAAAATGCCGCCGAGGACCGCACCCGCCAGTACCCGGTGTTTTTGCTCACCGCCCGACGCTGAAGGCTGCAAGATAGCTTATTCGAGAGAATCCGCAGAATGGAGAATCACTTACATGGCCGTAGATCAGCACATTGAGCGGCAATCCTCATGGCATAACAAATACCGTACCGGCAACGTCGAGCCCCAGCTCGGGTACAGTGGGGAGCAGTGAGTGCGTGTCGCCACAGCGGCCCCGCAGACGTGACTATCCCACCGGGAACGCCGAGCCCCAGCTCGGCCTATCTGCCCACCCCATTCGGGCACAGCGGGGTAGCAGTGAGTGCATGCACAAACAGCGGCCCAGCAGACGTGGCTATCTCACCGGGACCACGGCAGCCTTACCAAACCGCCATCGATGCATAGCCTCACAGCTTTTTATGCGTCCCATCGCAAAACGGTGGGGTAGCTGTCTGCTTGCAACCACACAGATAGACGGTATCGGTCTTATCGGCAGTGAAGGCTACCGGTTCAAGCCCTGTGCCTTTATGTGATCCATCACATAAAGGCTGATTTTTGCTGCGCCCACAGGCACACCAATAATAAGTCTTACCGGCTTCCACCAGTGTGGCGTAGGGGAATTTTTGTGCAATTACAGCTTCCATAGTCATTGGTTTTATCTCTGGTTGAATGGGAACAATCTTCGCGTCTGCGTATTGCTGTGACTTTCGGGTTGCCCGTTATGAACATGCCTAGGAAATGTATGCTCTGGAATCGGTTTGTTTGTAGTCACACAACCTTTTTTACCCGTTCCCTACGTGCATCGAGGCTCAATCGACCACCACCGACCGCGCTGACGACCAACAGACCACCGGCAAAGGCAAGATCGCTCATCAGCAGCACAAGTTGAATGGGCTCAGCAATCTGCTGATGAAAGATGACCGCCGCAACCAGTGAGAACAGAGCAAGAATCAGTGCCGCAAGCTGGGTATGCCAACCAAATAGCAAGGCCACCCCGACCCCAAGTTCAAGCACGATGACCAGCGGCAACAGCACGCTGGGCACCCCATAGGCTGTCATGTAATGCGCGGTACCTGTATAGCCGAGGATCTTGTTAATCGCTGCGATAATAAAAATTTGGGCAAGCAGTACACGCCCGATCAGTTGTGCGGCGTCATACAGGATACGGCCTCTTTGTTCGATCATCGTTGTTTTCCTCAGGCAACAGGATGTATAGAGCCTAGGTCACAATAAATACATAAACAATATATTGAATAGTTGATACACTGTCATCGATTAGT
>QILI01000130.1 GCA_003233305.1 Mizugakiibacter sp. | reverse complement strand
TGATGCAGGATCCCAAGAATGTTCCGCTTATCATCGCCTCCGACATTGTGGTCGGGGATACCAGCATGTATGCCGACTACATCATTCCCGACGGCAGTTTTCTCGAACGCTGGAATGTGGGTGGCACGCTGCCCACGGTTCTGACCAAGGGTGCGTATATGCGTTGGCCCGTCGTGGAATTGACCCACAAGACCCCGGACGGGAGAAGCATGTGTCTGGAGGCCTTTCTCATTGATGTGGCCAAGCGCCTGAATATGCCCGGATTTGGAGACCAGGGAATTCAGGATAAAAACGGCAAGTGGTGGCCGCTCAACCGCAAGGAGGACTGGTATCTCAAGGCCTGTGCCAATGTGGCCTTCGCTGCGGGCCGGCCGGATGACGAGGTGCCGGAGGTCACCGCCGAGGAGATCGAGATCATGGATCTCAAGCCGTTCCATGATCGTTTCAAGGGTTCCCTCCCGCCCGAACAGTGGCCGAAGGTCCTGGGCTTTATCGCCCGGGGGGGGCGGTTCGAGCCGCATTCGAGGGCGCGGGAAGGCGACAGGCTTGACCTACCGCTTTGGCAAGACGCTCCATTTTTACGCCGAGGATGTCGGTATAACCCATAACAGCATGACCGGAGAACTCTATCTGGGAACTACCCGGTGGGTGACGCCTGCGACGGCCTTGGGCATACCCTTGGACAAGTTGGATCCACCGGAGAAATGGCCGCTCACCATTATCACCTTCAAGGGCGCCCTGCAGAGCCACTCACGATTGGTGTCCAATTACACTATTCGCGAAATCATGCCCGACAACGGTATCGAGATTTCCGCGCAAGATGCCGAACGCATCGGCATCCTCGATGGTAATTACGTGTGGGTGGTGACACCCGAAGGCAAGCGCCGGGGCCGGGCACGGGTTATCCAGGGAATTCGACCCGGGGTCATTACCTTCAGCGTGGGCTATGGTCACTGGGGCTATGGCGCAACGCAATACAGGGTCGGGGGAAAACGCATCGAGGGTGACCGGGTGAGACGCATGGGGATTCTCCTCAACCCCATCATGCGGCGGGATCCCGATGTGTGGCAGATGCCGCTCATGGATCTTACCGGCGGCAGCGTCGTGTTCTATAACACGCACGCTCGGCTAGAAAAGGAGGTGCATGATGACTGATAATCCGGGTGTTACCGAGCAGTTGCAAGCGGCTGTGGCCCTGTTGCTACAGATGCCCGACGAGCGGACTTTGAGTATCTTGCAAGCTGCATCGGGAGAGCAGCTGGATCTGAGCGAGGCCCGGCAGGACTTTTACGATACCTTCTGCATCCCCCAGTCCGGGCGCTATATTCCCCCCTACCGACATGTGCTGTTACGTGCCCGGAAACTCCCGGATTACTGGCATTTTCCGCCCCCCCGTTACACCGGGGGGGATGAACTCATTTCCTGGTATGAAACCATCGGATTCGATATATCTCAGCTTAATGCAGACATCCTGCTGACAGGGCCAAATCGTCCACTGGATCACTTGGGCTATCTTCTGGCCTTTCTTTCCGCCGTGGTTCGATTAAGTGCTGAGCATACGGAGCTTTTTGAGCTGGGAAGCACCTTCACAAAGGAGTTTCTGGGCGAGTGGCCACGCCTATACGTGTCGTTACTGTCCCGTGCGAACAGTGTCTATCTACATCTTGTGGCGGATGCACTTAACGAGGCTCTCGACCGGGTGAACGAATATTTTCCACCGCAAGCTGTTGAGAATACCGAGGATATGCAGGGAGAAACCCCGGCAGCAGTTGCCGATTAGTAAATTGACAAGAGAAGATTATGACCTCGTCCATAACAAGTTGGATGAAGAAAAGAAAAACCGTACGAGGTTCATGGATTAATTCGGATCGGCGTAAATTCATGTGGTCGACCGTGGCAGCAGCGGTCGGAATCGGGATGGAATGGCATTCGGCTTTGGCGTTGGGACTAAACCCAGCCACCAAACTTTCCAAAGCGGCGGTCCATTATGTAGGCCATGCCGTGAACGGTAAAGAGTGCATGAATTGCCATCATTTTCTACCCAATTCCGATCATCCACGAACGGATCCGGGAGCTTGCACAATCGTTTCAGGAGAAATTTCTCCCCGCGGGTATTGCGTAGTGTGGGCGCCCAAGAATCCCAGTAATGGGTGTTAGGGGAATAAGAGAGAGGGCGGTGACCAATTTTCGATTACTTGCAGATTAAGAGTGCTGGAGAGCCAAAGGTAAAAACGAAAATTTTTGGTGATGATGTGGGATGGATTGAGGATTTATTCAATATCGATTCCAACAATATTGGATTCGATCTGGGTGACCTCCTGTGGATAAAAACAAGATAGACGAAAAGTGTTTTGATCCAATAGGGGTTGGTATTTTTCAACGGCTTAGGTCGTTATTGAGCAATCGTCATCTGACAGGAGGAACGTCATGAAAATATTTCCCGTAATGGTCGCGGTTTTAGTGGCGGCTGGCATAGGCATCGGCACAAGTGTTGTGGCGCAAGCCGCCGAGCCTGGCAGTTTAAGTTATCTGAGCAAGCACACCACGCTGGGGATGAAGTTTTACCTAGATACGAGTTACATTCAGAATCAGAGTGATGGGAAGAATGTCAATCCAACCGGCTATGGTTCCGACGTCAAGCGGGGTTACACACGGCTTTCAACAACCAGTGGTCGATGAAGTTTCAGACCGACTTCAACTACAAAAGTGCCGTTAGCGAGACCGTGGTCTACATCAAGAATTTATATCTGCAACGCAACCTGGGCCAGAATATGAAGCTGCGGATCGGCGTGGCCAATATGCCCTGGATTCCTCATGACGAAGGACTCTATCGGTTTCGTTATGTGGAGAACACACTCATCGACCGGACCCACTTTGGCAACTCCGCCGACTGGGGTCTGCATCTACTCGGTGGACAGGGGCGGCTCAATTGGCAGGTTTCGTTGGTAAACGGCGGTGGCTACAAACATCCTGGGCGTAGTAAAGGTATGGATTTGGCGGGACGGGTAGATTACCAAGCCTACCAAGGTTTGCACCTGGTTCTCGGGGCTTATAGTGGTGATCGTGGTGAAAATCAGTATTCACCGGGCGCTTCAGCCCTGCATACCACCACTCGCTATGATGCGATGGTGGCCTATGATGCACGGCAGTTTAATGCGGGTGTGGAATATTTCTATGCGAATGACTGGGCGACGGTACTCACACCGCAGAGCGACCATGCCGATGGCTATTCGGTCTTCGGCAGCTATAAGCTGAATACGGATGTTACCATGTTCGTCCGTAGCGACTACGTCAAGCCGAGCAAGGATTTGAACCCCGGGCTGAAGAACCAATACTACAATGCCGGTATACAGTTTATTGCCAGCAAGCAGATCCGCTTTGCCGTGGTGTACAAATACTCCAAGGTGGACAACGGATTTTTCAAGACCTCAAACGGTACCATCGGCGGCGCTTTGAGTGGCAAATATCAGGAAATCGGCCTGTGGATGCAGGCTTCATTCTGAACCTTTCCCGGTAAGGTGGAATCTCCATTCGGCGGGCCTCACCAGGGGCTCGCCTTTTTTACTGCTCCAGGCGCTGGTCGCAAATCATCTGCCACAGATGTGCTTCCTGCTCCGCACTTAGCACCCGCACCGCGACGGTGACCGCGTGCGCGCGGTGCCAGCGCGGCTATGCCGCCGGCCTTGAAGCGATCGATAACCTTGCACGTCGCTGAGTAACTCAGTCCAACGTCACGTGCGATCTGTCGTTTGTTGAGTTTGCGCCAGTACACCCAAATGGTCTAGCGACGGCGCTCGTGTTGTTCGGCCGGACTGGGCCGGCGAACGCCCTCAATATCCATTACTAAATATGACCACATAAATTGACAATAACTTAGACTATTTATGGGCTGAATCTAGGGGTTATAGTTTCAATTGTAGGGATGTTACAACACGAGACTTGAAAACCCATTGGTAGACCCCGCGACCCCGTTCTCCCTTGACCGTCTGTCTACCATTGATCAGGTCTTCAGGCTTATGTGCCATTGGACAAGGCTGTTATTAGACTTCTGAAGACTTTCAAAACACCCTTAAAGGGTTGGCATCACTGCATTGATGCGCCGTCGTAGCAACTGCTAGGATCACGCCTGCAGCAAAACGCTGTTCGGCTCGCTGTAGATAGAGCAGCAGCACAGACAACACTTTGTTACTCGCGCCACACCAAGGATAAAACCCTGGCCTGGCTACTCGGGTACAACCCGTCTCAACTACGCTCCACTTTGGATTACGTCAGTCCGAGGCAATTCGAGCAAGACTGACAGGCCAAACAAAGAAGAAGGGGGCCAGTTCTCGTATCGTAACATTCGCCCCCGAGCGTTCTTGATGCGGGAACTGCTTCTTTCACCCACTTGCGTTCATCTGGATGACTGGATCTCCACCCAGATGGGGCTGTCAAATGAATGTCGCCCATACGATCTGATGACGACCCATATACCGTGGCGGCTTTTGGAGACCTGTTTATAAACCCCTACATCCCGCGATTACCACCCTATCCTTTTGAACGCCTTGCCTCACTGATTGACGGAATCGAACCGTCGCCCGGCAAGGCACCGATTTCACGGTTCATCGGCGAACCGCGGCTGTCCGAGCCTTGCCGCATATGAATTCCGTCCGGCTCCCCGTTACCTCAGCTAAGTTTACGCATTGGTAGCCTTACAGAATACTTGCGTAGGGAGCATTCGGGCTAATCTAAGTCCTGTGAATACTAATATGATGGTTCTGGTCAGGGCCAAACCCATACAGAACTGTGTGGATACCGGACCTGGACGGCGGCAAACCTATGGGAATCTCCAAAAACCGTCACCAACGTACTGAGTGCCAGGAGTCACGGAGTGAGTAACGAGACCTATCAAGTAGAAAGGCGAGGCGTGAACGAGCACCCGACACCGCAAGCGGTTCATGCAGTAGGTTTTTAGAGGTTCCCTATGCATATCCTTCTCATCGAAGATGACCACGAGACCGGCACCTATATCCAACGGGGTCTGCACGAGCAGGGCTATGTCGTGGACCATGCCAGTGACGGGCGCGATGGCCTGTTTCAGGCCACAGAAGTCCAGTATGACCTGATGATCATCGACCGCATGCTACCGGGTCTGGATGGCTTGGCCTTGCTGCGTGCCCTACGCAGCACCGGCACGCGCACGCCGGTTCTGATGCTGACCGCATTGGGCGAAGTCGACCAACGGGTCGAGGGTTTGGAAGCGGGTGCCGACGATTACCTGGCAAAACCCTTCGCCTTCACCGAATTGCTGGCCCGTATCAACGCCCTTAGCCGTCGCCCGCCCTTGCAGGAACGGGTCACAGTCCTGTGTCTGACCGACCTGCAAATGGATTTGCTTAGTCACAGAGTCCAGCGTGCCGGTCAGCTGATCGAATTGCAGCCCAGGGAGTACCGGCTATTGGAATACCTGCTGCTGCACTCTGGCGAAGTTGTCACCCGGACCATGCTCCTAGAACAAGTCTGGGATTTTCATTTCGACCCACACACCAGTGTCGTCGAGACCCATATCAGCCGACTGCGCAGCAAGATCGATCGTAATTTCGAGCCGCCACTGCTGCATACGATCCGTGGCGCGGGGTACTGTCTGCGTGCACCGGGTTGATCTGCTCCACACTGCAGCCTTTCGGCACGCTGCCCTGCACGCCCTGCTGTTTCTCGGTATTGCGGTACTTTTAGCGACTGCGGTTATTATTGAGGTGCGTCACTTCGGCGCCCAACAGCTGCATGCTACGGTCACCGGCATGTCGCAGCGGATCGTTGCCGACCCTGACGGTCTCCTTGATATCGCTGAACTAACAACGGAGATTGCCCAGCGTATCCGCCACGAGCCCTACGGACCCGACTACTTCCAACTGCGTGATTCACAGGGACGTGTACTGGTTGGCAATCTTCCTAACCGCCAGCTGGCTCCGGGCTGGCACACCCTGGCCATGCCCCCCGCTAGCGACCACAGCGATAACGATGATGCCAGCGCGGAAGTATTCGTACAAAGGCTCGCCAACGGCAGTGTTTTGGTTGTGGGCCGTGACCGTTCCCAACTGGTGCAACTCAACGAGGTACTGCTGTCAGCGTTTCTCATCGCCGGCGGGATCGGCGCAATTCTTACTCTGCTCAGCGGTCTGCTGCTCAGTCGCAGCTACCTGCACCGGGTCGAGCAAGTCAGTGAAAATGCCAGCCGTATCATCGCGGGTGACCTGGGGGCGCGTATCGCCATCGCGGACGAGAGCGATAACGAGTTCGGCTTGCTGGCCCACAGTCTGAACACGATGCTGGATCGGATCCAGACTTTGATGGAGGCTACCCGTCAGGTCTCCAGTGATATTGCCCACGATCTGCGTACCCCCCTGACCCATCTTCGGCAAAAACTGGAAATCGCCTTACAGGATCGCAGCGATGCCCATGGCCTGCATATAACCATCGCTGAGGCCATCACCGATGTCGATGCCGTTCTCGCTACCTTTGCCGCCTTGCTCAGCATCACCCGGGTTGAGGCACGTGATCGCCAAGCCGGTTTCACAGCGGTGGATCTGTCACAATTACTAACCGAACTCGCAGGGGATTACCAACCCGTCGCTGAGGAGCGTGGGCAAGTCCTGCAAGCCCATATCGCACCCAATATTTCGGTCATTGGCGACCGACATCTGCTAACCCAAATGTTCGTTAACCTGATTGAAAATGCCCTGACCCACTGCCCTGCCCAAACTCCTATCGAGCTGGAACTGCAGCAGAAAACACACAGTGCGATCGCCAACATCACCGATTCCGGCCCAGGTATTCCAGCCGCAGAACGGCAACGGGTATTGCGTCGTTTCTACCGACTCGACCGCAGCCGGGCCACCTCGGGAAGCGGTCTCGGTCTGGCCCTGGTAGCCGCTATAACCGACTTGCACGGTATCCGCATGCAATTACTCGATCACCATCCCGGCTTACGCGTGGAACTGCTCTTCACCAACCCCCAGAAGGATCGCCCATGATTCAGGAAATCGTCCACTACGTGACTATCCATGCCGCCTGGGCCGGGCCGATTCTGGGACTGGTAGCACTGGTCGAGGCGCTGGCAATACTCGGCTCTTTCCTGCCCGGTTCAACCATTCTGCTCGCCGTGGGCACGGCCTTCGGAGTACTGCATCTATCGGTGCTACCGCTGCTGCCATGGGCGATATTCGGCGCCATGCTTGGTGATGGTGTCTCGTTTCTGCTCGGCCGCCGCCATGGCTCAAGGCTGCTGGCAATGTGGCCTTTTCATTATCGCCCGGACTGGACCGCACGCGGTCGCGCCCTATTACAACGGCGCGGTGCCCTGGCGGTGATCATCGGCCGCCTTTTCCCCCCACTGCGAGCCTTGATGCCTTTGTTGACCGGCATGTCCGAGCTTTCCACGACCCGTTTTCTGTTGGCCGATTTTGTCGCCAGCGTGCTGTGGGCTTCGTTGCATCTACTCCCGGCCGCCTATGCCGGAAAACTGGTTCTAGCTCGATGGCTGTAGGTATTTGGTGATGAGAATCCCCTCCAGGCGTGTTGCCGTATTGGCCCAGTTCTCCAAGCTGGATATCCGTATCAACGATGCAACCCAAAGGGATGCCTCACCCGGATAAGCGGATGCGAATTCAAGAACTGGCTCAAGTAGCCGATAATGCTTATGGACATCCAGTTTGGGCTACGTCGCGCAGGCAACAGAGACAGGGGTGCCGCCCAACTACGGGACGACAATGGTTGAAGTAAAGTGACTCAGCGAAGCCGTGAAACACCGCCCAGCGCTGCTATCAGCGTGGATAAAACGCTCGCCACGGCACTGAGCCGTGTACCCGCGTCGGCCGGTACGCCCGGCCTGCCAAGCCACTCGCAATTGCTCGCTTCGATAGCAAAATTCACCTATCACCGCGATGTTGATACCCTCGATCACAGCCTCGTACTGACCCTGGCAGAATTAACCTCGGCACATAGCATCTCCCTGGGAAAACGCGGCAACGGTAGCAAGTTTACGCTGGAGAGCATCGTGCAATGCACTCCCGACAAGGATGGCAAATATGTTGTAGCCATCATCGAGACGCCTGGGCCTGACCATCCGGCCACGACCCGGTTGCTCACATCCATGGAAGAGATGGAACGCTATGCGCAAATGGACGCAGACGGCACGTATCTATTGACTGTACCGATCCTTTGCGAGGGCCGTGTGCTGGGAGCCCTGCATTTGGCAAGCGATTTGTTGCCGTGTTCCAGTCGCCCGTTGATGGAAGGCTTCGCCCGCATCTACGCCAACTACACGGCCCTACTTGATGAGAGCGAACGCGACAAGCTCACCGGCCTGTACAACCGGCGCACCTTCGATCGACACTTGCAACGTATGCTGCAACCCACTGACACACCCCTAGCCACCAAGCCAGTCATCGAGCGCCGTAGCCCATCCACGTCCACCGCCACACAGGTCTGGCTGGCGATCCTCGACATCGACCATTTCAAACGCATCAACGACAGCTATGGGCACATCTACGGCGATGAGGTGATTTTACTGCTGGCACAACAGATGAATGCCAGCTTTCGACATGATGACAAGCTATTCCGCTTCGGGGGCGAAGAGTTTGTGATACTGCTCAAGGTGAATGATGAATCGACCATGCAGATGGTTCTGGAGCGCTTCAGGCGACGTGTCGCTGAGCACGTTTTCCCACAGGTAGAACATATCACCGTCAGCCTCGGTTATGCGCGTATCAGGGAACACGACTACCCAAGGACCGTACTCGATCGGGCCGACAAAGCACTGTACTTTGCCAAGGAAAATGGTCGCAACCGCATCTGTGGTTACGAGAGCCTGGTTGCCGAGGGATTGCTTGACCAAGCCACGACGGCCGGGACCATCGATCTGTTCTGAGTGGCTGTAGAAATTCACTCATCCGTAACGACCACTGGAGCGGTGACCGGGTTGAGTTTGTATCCGTACAGAGGCCGCAAACGCCGTTTAACCCTGTAGCAGCAGTCGATAGGCAGGATGCTCGCTTTCGTCACGGTAAGGGTAGCCCTGGGTTACCAGGAAACGCTGGAACAGTGCCCGCTCATGCGGTGGCACCTGGATACCCACCAGGATTCGACCGTAATCGGCACCATGGCTGCGATAATGGAACAGGCTGATATTCCAGTCCGGATGCATGTGATCGAGAAAGCGGATCAACGCACCGGGACGTTCAGGGAACTCAAAGCTGAACAATTGCTCATGCTGGGCCAGTGCTGAGCGGCCACCGATCATGTGCCGCAGATGCAACTTGGCCAGCTCATCGTCGGTCAGATCGAGCACCCCGAAGTTCTGCGCAGCAAAGGCAGCGATCAGTGACTCCCGCTCGTCGCGGCGAGTCGTCTGTATACCGACGAAGATATGGGCCGTTTGCGCATCGCCGATACGGTAGTTGAACTCGGTGAGGTGGCGCTCGCCGAGCGTGGCACAGAAGCGCCGAAAGCTACCGCGTTGCTCGGGTATGGTCACCGCAAACAAGGCTTCGCGCTGTTCACCGACTTCAGCCCGCTCGGCGACAAAACGTAGGCGATCGAAATTCATGTTCGCGCCGGAGACAATGGCCACCAGCGCCCCCTCACCCGGCCCGTGCCGGGCCAGGTATTGTTTCAATCCGGCCAATGCCAAGGCCCCAGCCGGCTCCGGTACCGTACGGGTTTCCTGATAAATATCACGTATCGCCGCACAAATGGCATCGGTATCCACCCGCAACATCGCATCGACATGCCGGCGGCACAACTCGAAAGTAAGCGCGCCAACCTGCTTGACTGCGGTGCCGTCGGCAAACAGGCCCACTTCATCCAGCTCGATACGTATGCCGGCTTCAAGAGAACGGGCCATCGCATCGGCATCACTCGCCTGTACGCCGATCACCTGTACTTCGGGGCGCAATGTTTTGATGCACGTCGCCACCCCGGCCAGCAGACCACCGCCACCGACGGGCACAAACACCGCCTGCAACAAGCCGGGATACTGGCGTATGATTTCCAGACCGATCGTGGCCTGACCGGCAATAACCTGAAGATCGTCGAATGGATGCACCAAAGTGTAATGATGCTCGGCTTGCAGTCGGGCCGCCTCGGCCTGGGCATCGCTGTAGGAATCACCGGCCAGCACCACTTCGACCCACGCCGCGCCGAACCGGCGTACGGCCTCTACCTTGACCTGCGGCGCCGTGACCGGCATCACGATCAAGGCCTGGATGCCCAGTTTTGCCGCCGCCAGG
This sequence comes from Mizugakiibacter sp., assembly GCA_003233305.1. Classification (GTDB taxonomy): domain Bacteria; phylum Pseudomonadota; class Gammaproteobacteria; order Xanthomonadales; family Rhodanobacteraceae; genus Metallibacterium. The sequence continues at coordinate 292 of QILI01000130.1, read as the reverse complement.
GCCACCCCTTGCGCATGGTTGCCGGCCGAGGCAGCAATGACCCCGCGCGCGCGTTGCGCCGCATCCAGATGGATCATGCGGTTGTAGGCACCGCGCAGTTTGAATGAAAACACCGGCTGTTGATCTTCACGCTTGAGCAACACCGGCTGAGCGAGTCGGGCTGACAATCCAGGGGCGGATTCCAGCAAGGATTCACGGGCGACGTCATACACGCGCGCACTATGCGCCAGGCGTAGCAATTCGCTGTCCGGCAGATCTGCGGCCGAATCATGCCGCTGACGGCTCACAACAT
>QILI01000024.1 GCA_003233305.1 Mizugakiibacter sp. | reverse complement strand
CTGGACATGCCGGCGAGTATCGAAAGCTATTACCAGGAAACCGGCCGTGCCGGACGCGATGGCCTGCCCGCCGATGCGTGGATGCTCTATGGCCTGAACGATGCGGTGCAGCGGCGGCGCATGATCGAGCAATCCGAGGCGAACGAGGAACGCAAATGGGTTGAACGACAGAAGCTCGATGCCATGCTTGCCTACTGCGAACTCGCTACCTGCCGTCGGGTCAACCTGCTCCGCTACTTCGGCGAGCACCCGCAAGGCGCGTGCGGTCACTGCGATACGTGTCTCGTACCGCCTGAAACCTGGGATGCGACCGAACCCGCGCGCAAGCTGTTGTCGGCCATTTACCGCACCGGCCAGCGCTTCGGCGCCAACTATCTGATCGAACACCTGCGGGGCGAGACGAGCGAACGTGCGGAACGTTACGGTCATACCACACTATCCACCTTCGGCATCGGCGGGGATCTGGCGGCCAGGCAATGGCGCTCGGTCATCCGCCAGTTGGTTGCACGCGGCTATCTTGAAATCGACCCGGACGGCTACGGCGGCCTGCACTTCGACCGGGATGCCGACACCCTGTTGCGCGGCGGGCACAGCCTGCGCCTGCGCCATGACCGCAAGCCGCAACGCCAACGCGGCAACGAAAAGAAGGCCTCAACCGATATTGCTACGGCGGATACCGGTCTGTGGGAGGCACTGCGCGATACGCGCCGGCGCCTGGCCGACGCACAGAACGTGCCCGCCTACATGATCTTCTCCGACGCCACGCTCCGGGAAATGCTTGCCCATCGTCCCGTAACCACAGCCGACTTCCTCGACCTCAACGGCGTCGGCAACAAAAAGCTCGCCGGCTACGGCACTACGTTCCTTGCAGTCATCGCCCGGCATCAGGGTGCCACGGATCAACAAGCGCTGGAATAGGAACGATGATTGGTTACGATCAAGGGCAACAGCCCTGGCCTTTGCCTGTTCCAGACCACGGCAGGTGCAAATCAGCACAGGATGTAGATCGGGGTGGGTTGTTAAAGGTACCTCTCAAAACCTACTGCACGAACCGCTTGCAGTGTCGGGTACTCATTTGCGCCTCGCCTATCGACTTGATAGGTCTCGTTACGCACTCCGCGACTCATTGCATTCGGTCCGCTACACGACGGTTCCCAAGGTGCTTTGTGGGCTATAGTTTGATGATCTTTCTCGGATGCAGCAGGAATGCGGTTGAACCGGAATTCTTGGTCTAGCCTTTGCTTCACTTTACTGCGGGCCGGTTTGCTGTTGACAGCACTACCGGTTCTGGCCGTTACCCATCGTGGCACGAATCGAATTCAGACCGTTGCGGTGCGGGCGGTTCAGTACCTGCCTAGCTTGAGCGGTTATGGTCGCGTTGCCGCAGCCGTTCCGATCTGGCTGCGGGCCGGGGTGGCGGCCCGGGTTGTCCAGGTCCGGGTTATTCTGGGTGAAAAGATAAGCCCCGGCCAGGTTCTGCTGACCCTGGGTGGCCCTCTGCTCACTCCACAATTGGCCGAGGCCCGTACCGCCACCCAAGCGGCTGAGAAGAAACTGCGGTTTGCCCGTTATGCAGCGGCGGCGGCTCGGCAGCTATCTCCCACATTCATCGCCCAAGTCACCCTGAATCGACGCCAGGATGAGGTACTGCAGAGGGTGACCAAGCTAGCTGCGGCGCGGGCTCGTCTCGATCGTCTGCGGGGTATTACGACGGTTCGCGCGCAGATCTCCGGCCAGGTCAGTGCCGTGGCGATATCGGCAGGTGCCGATCTGCAGGCCGGTGCCCGGCTGGTCCGAATCGTACCTAATCAGGATCTTTTGTTGCGGGCGGAATTCTTTCCCCTTGGCTGGACACCCACCACAGGTGTGCCGGGTCGTTTCCAGCCGCTGCAGGGTGGTCATAGCATCCCAGTACGGGTGACTGCGGTCGCGGCGGGGTTTGACGCCAATGGGGCACGCGAACTATGGCTGGCCCCCGTGCAAGGGCAGGGCAGCCATGGCTTAATCAGCGGTGAATCAGGGCGGGTGGTGTTGCGGGCCCCCTCCCGCGCCGCCGTTCAGGTGCCGGTGGAGGCGCTGGTACTGGATCGTGCCCACTGGTGGGTGATGGTCGAAGAGCATGGCAAGCTGCAGGCCCGGTCGGTGCACCTGGCCGCAGATGGGGCGACCACCGGGGTGATCGTGCAGGGGCTCAAACCAGGGGAGCAGGTAGTAGTAAGGGATAGTTATCGTCTGTTCCATCGTGATTTTTCTCAACACTACATGTCGACCGATTGATGGATGCACTGGCTTTCTTCAAGCGTCCGGCCCTATGGGTATTGATCTACCTCGCCCTGATCGGCTACGGGCTGTATGCCTGGTTTTATATTCCGGTTGAGGTGCTACCGCCCTTCAACATGGCCCAGGTCGGCATCGTTGTGCATGATCCAGGGGCTTCGGCGGAAGAAGTCGAAACCCTGATCGTGCGGCCACTGGAAGCCCAGTTGCTGGGTCTGCGGGGTTTGACCACTTTGCGTAGCACCATGGGTGGAGGTACGGCACAACTTACCGCCCGGTTCACTTCGGGCACCGCTCCGAACGTGGCTCTGCAAAGGGTTTACGGTGCCATTGGCCGAGCCCGCAGCCGCTTGCCTGCCGGGGTCCAACCTCTGGCCCAGATCACCGGAAATGCCATCAATGAGGTGGCCGACTATGCCTTGCAGGTTCCGGCAGGCGTGCCACTTTGGAAAGCCCGTCTGGATGTGGCGACACGTATCCTGCCAGCATTGCGGGCTTTGCCCGGGGTGCAGCGGGTGGACCTGTTCGGGGCCGGTGCTCCGGCACTGTGGGTGCAACCTGAGCCGTTACGGATGCGGGCGGCAGGTGTCAGCCTTCCTGATATCGAACGAGCACTTTCCAGCCAAGCTCTGCTGGCTCCAGCGGGGCAACTGCAACTGGGTCACCAGTCTTTGTTGGTTGAAGCGCGAAGTTTGCCATTGCATGCCGGGCAGCTGGCGGTGATTCCGGTGCGGGGTGCCCAGGGGGTTGTGCCGCTGGCGGCGGTAGCGCGGGTGATGCATACCGGTATCCCGGTCCATTCGGACGTCCGCCTGAACGGCCGACCGGCCTTGGGTATGATCGTGTTCAAACAGTTCGGTGCCTCCACGATTCCAGTGGACCGGCAGGTGGCAGCGACCCTGCAGCGCCTGCAGAACCAGCTTCCGGTCGGTACGCAATGGGTGCCGATCTATCGACAGGGCTATCTGGTTGGCTTGATCGGTCACGATCTAGGCCGCAGCCTGCTGCTGGGAGGGTTGCTGGCGCTCGCCGTACTCGGCTGGATGCTCGGTTGGCAGCGACAGATCGGGGTGTTGGCACTGTCGATTCCCGTGGCCTTGCTGTTGGCGGTAGGTGGGCTGTACGCATTTGGACAAACGCTGAACCTGCTCACCCTGGGGGCACTGGCGGTGGCGGTGGGCCTGTTGCTGGATGATGCGATCATTGTGCTGGAAGCCATCTATCACCGCTGGGAACAGGGCCAGGCTGGCACTGAGGGGGTGCGTGCCGGACTGGGCGATATCTTCGGGGCCGATATAACCGGTACCTTGACTACGGTCAGTGCCTATCTGCCGCTGCTTGCGGTAGGTGGGCTGGCGGGACTGTTCTCACGACCGTTTGCCTTGGCGATGAGCCTGGCCCTGCTGGCTTCACTACTGGTGTCACTCACTCTAATTCCTGCGGTACTTTCGTATTCCCACCGGCCCCCTAAACCTTCACGCTCGGCCGGGTATTTCATGCGGTGGCTGGAGCGCAGTAACTCACGGATACTCGACTTCACACTGCGACGTCCGTGGGTCAGTGCGGTGAGTGTGCTGCTGTTACTGATACTTTCTCTCACCGCGGCCGGGCTGGTGCCGGTCAACTTTCTGCCCTTACCCAATGCCGGGGTATTGCTGGACGGTTTTACCCTGCCACCCGGCACCTCGCTGGACGAAACCGTGGCCAGCGTGAACCGGATCAGTACTCTTCTGCATAGCGATCCAGCTGTAGCCCAGGTGTACGCACGAATAGGCTCGGCTCGCGGTACGGCTTATACCGAGCGCAGTTTTGCCGGGGAGATCCAGATCGTGTTGAAGCCTGGCCAGGCCGGCAACGATTTGCATGCCATGGCCAAACATCTTCTGAAGATCGCGCAGCAGCCAGACGTGCAGCAGAGTATCGACACCCCGACCATCGAGCGCTTTGGCGAAAGTCTTTCGGGCTTGCCACAGCCGTTTGAAATCACCCTTATCGGTAACCGCATCGATACCCTGAGAAAGCTTTCGGAACGAGTGACGGCGCGTCTAAAAAAGGTCCCGGATCTGGCCGACGTATTCAACAATGATGCCTACCCGGTCAGTCAGTTACGCATCGAACCTCGTGTGGATGCGTTGCGTCTGGCCGGGTTGACGCCACGGACCCTGTTTGCCCAGCTTACGCCGCTGCTGCGCGGACGGGTTATAGCCCGGATTCCCGACGGCAGCAGCAGCCTGGCCCTGTATGTGCGCCTGGCCAATGCCCGCTATCGGACTCCCGGACAGCTCGGTCAATTGCCGGTACAAACGGCTACGGGCTGGCAGCCGCTGGACCGGCTGGCGAGCTTGAAGATGACCATCGTACCCAACCAGTTGCGTCATCTGAATGGGGCCAGGGCGGTGGAGATTCTGGCTACGCCACTCGGACCACTGGGCCGGGTCATTGCCCGGGCCAAGCAGGCTATGGTGGGTTTGTCCCTGCCGGTTGGATACCGGCTGCAGTTTGGTGGCCTGTTTCAGCAACTCGAACACTCTGCGCTGGTGCTGGGCCTGGCCGGGCTCGCGGCACTGCTGCTGGCGTTGGGGGTCATGGTGCTGCAGTTCGGTGATTTACGCGTGCCCCTGATCTTGTTGCTGCAAGCCCCACTGGCGCTGACCGGGGGACTGTTGGCGCTGATCGTCAGCGGTGTCGGCCTGAATGCCACCGGTCTGATCGGATTCCTGACCTTGATAGGGGTGAGCCTCAACCACGGTATCGTTTTGTTGACGTATGCGCGGCGCTTGGAGCGGGGTGGCAAGCCGGTCGAGCAAGCTGTACGTGAAGCGGTGCATACCCGTTTGCGGCCCATCGTGTTGACGACGTTTACTGCGCTGCTCGGGATGCTACCTATTGCCCTGGGGTGGGGCGCCGGTGCGGCCCCGGAACAGGGTCTGGCCATTGTGGTGATGGGAGGCGTAGTGTTCAGCGCACTGCTTTCGACCAACCTGCTTCCGGCGTTGTACGTAAGGACTCGCCGGGGTGAGCCGGCCCAGGGGTGATTGGGGTCATTGCAGCAACCCAGCTTCAACCTCAGATGGTCTCAGATGTGGCTGTGTCTGGATGACGTTCCGGCAGCGCCAACCCAATCAGAGCGGCCAGTGCGACCGTTACAACCATGATCCACAGTGCGGTGTGCGGGCTGTGCAGTGCCGGGATCAGACTAAATGCAGCCAGTAGAACGGCGGCCAGACCATTGGAGAAGCCCATGGCCAGCCCGGAACCCAGAGAGCGGTTTTCCGGGAAAATATCCTGGCCGATCAGGATGCCAAGCGGCAGCGTCGCATACAAGGCAATGCCGAGCAGGCTGAGCCAGAGCCATAGCCAAAGTCCGGAACTCAACAGAAACAGCGCCAGCAGCAGGGCCGAGGCCATGCAGGCTCCAAACATAATCAGACGTCGGCTCAGGCGATCGGCAAAATGTCCGCCCCCGATATTGCCGATGATACCCACCACCAGTAACACCGTAATCAGACTGGCGCCCTCGACCAGGCTATGACCGCGTTGCACCCAGAGTAGGGGCAGAAAGGTCACTGCTCCGACCATGGTCAGGGAGCGTAGCGTCGAAAAGCCGATCAACAAGCTCATGGGGCCAAGATGTTGCCGCCAGGCAATGGGTCGGGCATCGGGATGTCGACGCGGCTGTTGCGGCAGGTAGCGCCAGAGCAGTGGGGTGCTGAGCGCTGCGGGAATAGCCAGCAGCCACAGCTGACGGATACCCCAATGCACGACCAGCAAGCTGGCGAGTATCGGCCATACACCGCGACCGATTTCCCCACCGATCAGAAAAATCGACATCCCCAGTCCATGCCGGTTGCCACTCAGACTGCGGGCAGCGGCCAGCGCTTGCGGATGAAACAGGGCATTGCATAGGCCGATGACGACCAGAGTGGGTAGCAGAGCCCACAAGCTGGATGCAAAACCGATGAAAATCGCGGCCAGACTTGAACCGAGTACCCCGACAATAATGAACGTGCGCCCCCCCATCCGGTCAGCCAGCCAGCCACTGGCAACCTGTAAAGCCTGACCGATCAGCAATGCCGACATCACGGTGCCGGCCAGGCTTACACTGGCGTGTAGGGCGATGAGAACGGCAGGCAGAATACCGGGAAGGTAGTTGGCTGAGCCATCGTTGAGAAAATGCAGCCAGCTCAGACTGCCGAGACGGGCATAACGAGTGGACGTGTCGATGCTTACAGGGGGCTTGGTAACGACACTGCTGGAAGAATGGCTCACGGGTGCTATGGTCGCGAATGAAAACGGTTTATTGGCAAGTCTACAGGTTCCATCGATCGCTCCAGTGCCGGACCGGTCGGTTTGAGGTCATCGGGTAACCGGGCTCGAGCAGCTCTTGGATGGTTCTCATCACTGCGGCGCGGCGTCGTAGGGTGTCAGCATGGTAGACAAGTTTGGTGAACCTGCGGCATGGGGGCCGTGAAGGTTTCTGTTAGATTGTCAGCTCACCAGATTTAGGAACCTGTTGGGCTTGGGGGATTGTAGCGAGGCGAGTGGGAAATAGAGGCCGATTTTTCGGCTTTTTGAGGGGGGTCGTGGAGCGATTTCCATCCGTCGTAGTAGATCCTACCCAAGTCTGACACCGGCTCCAGGGGAGTGCATCATGAGAACTTGTCGATATCTTTTCCGCGTCTGCCTGGTCCTGTTGGCCACAGTGGGATGGTCGGTGGCCGGGGCAGGTCCGGTATCTACTCCGCCAGCGTCCCGCCCCAGCTTTGGGCAGCCGAGCCTGTCTCCCGATGGTCATCGTATCGCCCTGGTTGCCGATGGGGCCATCTGGAGTGTGGCTGCGACAGGGGGTGTGGCACATTTGCTGGTAGCCGATTCCGGCACCGACTCGCGGCCCCTATTCTCACCGGATGGACGCAGTCTGGCCTTCGTCTCCAGTCGCACTGGTAACGGTGATATCTATCTACTTGATCTGGCCAGCGGTCGCTTGCGCCGACTGACCTGGTCGGATGCTCCTGATCGTTTGAGCGGCTTCTCCCGGGATGGCCGTTGGGTCTATTTCGACAGTTCTCGCGACAATATCGGCGGCATGCAAGCGGTCTATCGGGTGCGGGTTTCCGGGGGAACTCCGATGCCGGTGTCTCTGGAGCGCTACCGCAACGAGGAAGAAGGCGTGCCCTCGCCGGACAACCGCATGATTGCGCTGGTTGGCGGGGGTTGGGGTGCGGCGCAATGGTGGCGCCACGGTCATGCGCATATCGATGACGGAGCGATCTGGCTGCTCCGTAATGATGGCTCGCATGGGTACCGGCAGTTATCCCCGGATAATGCCCGGGCCCTGTGGCCGATGTGGAGTGCCGATGGCAAGTCGCTCTACTACATGAGCGATCGAAGTGGTACTGAAAACATCTGGAAGATCGGACTGCACGGGCAAGAAACCGCAGTCACCCATTTCACTACAGGCCGTTGCCTGTGGCCTTCGATTGCGGCCAACGGTCGAACCATTGTGTTGCAGCGCAATTTCAACATCTGGACACTCGATACGGCAACCGGGGCGGCCCACAAGGTACCCATCCACTTGCAAGGTGCGGTAGCCGGCCCTGGTATTCAGCACCGACGATTTACATCCAAGTTCAGCAATCTGTTCTTGTCACCGGATGGCAAGAAACTGGTCTTTATCGCCCATGGCCAGATCTTTGCCGGCTCGACATCCGCTCCGGGCCGGGCCTCCCGGATCACCCACACCCCGGCGGCACAATTCGATGTCGCCTGGTCAGCGGACAGTCGCCGCATTGTGTATGTCTCGGCTCGGGATGGTATTGACCATGTGTTTC
>QILI01000032.1 GCA_003233305.1 Mizugakiibacter sp. | reverse complement strand
GACCATGGCGATGACACTCTGCAGCGCTTCCGACAGGCCCTGCAGGCCCGAGTCCGCTGCCGGCGCAAGCGAATCATTGCCGATCCCGATGCGGCCCTCGCCGCCCTGGTCGCGGCCAGCGACATGGCCGCAAATCACGCCCTGGCAATCGTGCAACGCGGCCTGCACAAAGTCACGGAAGGCTATATCTGGGCCAGTGATCCACGTCTGACCCTACCTTCGCCAACCCGTCTCACCGAAGCACAGATTCACGCTCTACTCGCGGGGATCGAAGCGCCCACCCACTTGCTGTTGGCAACCCCGGAAACCCCGTACCTGCCCACGGCCATGATGCGGGCACGGGCTGACCAGGTACGTGATATACAGATCTCGACCCTTGCCGGTGGGCACCATCTGCACATCGAACAAGCGGCTGCTGCCGTGCAGCGCCTGTTCCCTGCGCTTGCAGTCCACAAGCAGGGAGTGGGCTGCTGACCCCCGGCAGGATCACGCCGAAATTGCCAAGCGCTCCGAGCGATACACCCAGGCGGTGGCCAGCCAGGCCAGAGCTGCGGTCACGCTGGTACCCAACAAGCTGGCGGCTATGGATTGGGGACTCAACACGTCACCACGGACCAGCGTCATAATACCGAGCTGCTGACCGAGCAGCGGAACCAGGTACATCCAGGTAGCCGCCTTGAGCGGCATGAAGGCCAGCAGCAACGACGGAATCACCGGGATAATCATCAACAATGATAGATAGGTCTGGGCCTCACGGTAGCTTTTGGCAAAGGCAGCCACCAGGGTCTGCAAGGCCGCCAGCAATACCGTCAACGGTAACATCAGCAACAGAGTGATGGCAGCAAAATAGGGACCCAGCTGGAGCACAATATTGAGCTGCTGCATGGGCATGAAGCGTCCAACCAAAGAGAACGCCAGAATACTCAGGCACAAGCTGACCAGGGCAAACGCCGTGGTGGCCATCAACTTGCCAGCCAATATCGTATTGCGAGCCACCGGGTTGGCCAGCAGCGGTTCCAGGGATTGTCGCTCGCGCTCACCGGCGGTGGTATCGATAGCCAGATACATACCCCCAAGAAAAACCGTCAGCACAAAGAAGTACGGCAGAATCGAGAACACCAGAGCACTGCGCGACTGCGCCGTCGCCTGATCGCGGCGCTCGACCACTACCGGGCGCGCCAACGTCGGAGACAGGCCACGCACCAGCATGCGCTGCGCTGCAGTAATGGAGGCGTATTGGCGAAGCATCTCGCGCAGTCTGCGTAACGGCGTGGCGCTGGCCCGCCGTGAGGAATCGTAAACCAGCTCGACCCCGGCCGGTTCACCTTTGGCCCAGGCCTTGGCAAACCGCTTGGGAATCACCAGTACCAGACTGGTCCGCTGCTCACGTACCGCAACTTGGGCACTACCACCCTGAGGCGGTGGTTTTACGACCAAGCCCTGAGCCCGTAAATAGGCAATCAGATTGGGTGCATTCCGGACCCCAATCACTGGGATGGGCAACGGTTTTTCAGCTTGCTCGATCTGCTGCCGCAACTGCACACCGAGTAACAGAGCAAACAGGATGGGGCCAATTAGCGGCCCGGTAATCAGGGCGTTGAGTACAGTACGCCGGTCGCGCAGATTTTCTATGACCTCCTTGAAAAATACAGTCAGTGCGGCGTGCATCAATCCCCCCTCATCCAAAACCCGGCATGCTTCATGCTGCCAGCCCCTCATCGGTGCCAATCAAATGCACAAAAGCATCTTCCAGCGTATCTGAAGCCGTCCGTTCCAGCAGTTCCTGCGGAGTGCCTATGGCCACCACCCGGCCTTTAGCAATGACCACTACCCGATCACAGAGTGCGGCCACCTCTTGCATGATGTGACTGGAAAACAGCACACAACGTCCTTCGCTACGCAGCACCCGCAAAAAGTCACGCAAGGCGCGGGTGGCCATCACATCCAAACCATTACCCGGCTCATCGAGAATCAGATTCTTTGGATCATGCACCAAGGCCCGGGCCAGAGCGACCTTGACCCGCTGTCCTTGCGAGAAACCCTCCGCCCGCCGGTCAGCAATATCACGCATCCCCAATATCTCGAGTAGTGCATCAATACGGGGCTTCTGCCGCTCTGCGGTCATACCATGCAGACGGGCAAAATAAGTGATGTTCTCCCGTGCCGTCAACCGCTTGTACAAGCCCCGCGCATCGGGAAGCACACCTAACCGCAGGCGGGCGGCGAGTGGCTCCGCTACGGCATCGATCCCATCCAGATGAACGCTCCCGGCATCCGGCCGCATCAACGTGTAAAGCATACGCAAAGTGGTGGTTTTACCGGCTCCATTGGGGCCAAGCAAACCAGTAATCTCACCATCCGCAGCACGGAAGGTCACCCCATTCACGGCCTGTACCGTACCAAAAGTCTTGACCAACCCCTTGACCTCAATCATGGTCCGGCTCCGTTATAGTTGAGAAACGGTGGGGTGGGCCCCAGAGCATCCAGACACTGCGCATCCAGGGCCTTGGCATCAGCAGTCATCACGAACTTCTTCACCAGACTGGGTAGGCATCCTGCACCGATAACATTGTGACCCTGGCCCTTAGCAATCAACAGGCGACCGTTGGGCAACCCGGCCAGCACCTCGCGCCCGTAGCGCGGCGGCGTCACCGGATCAAACTGGCCTTCCAGAATCAACACTGGAACCTTGCTGTGTAGAGGCTGATGAAAATCTTTGGGTACCGCACCATGCGGCCATATTGCGCACTCCGCCAACAACTGCCTGACAAAGCTGTTACCTAACAGGGTTGCAGCCGTAGCGGGGTTGAGCTTGAGATCGGGCGCATCTTCACTGCAAATCACTGCCAGCTGCATGCCGCTATTGATACTGGTGCTGAGATCGTCGCTGAGCAGATCGCTTTGTGCCAATAAGGGACCGTAGCGGCCCTCGGCAGCCGCATGCAAGGTGAGTGGCAATAAAGCTGCGGTAAGCGGTGAGTAGGCGTAAAGGCGTACCAGCCCGACCAGCTTCGCAGCAGTCAATGTTTGCCGCTGCTCAGCGAACTGCAGCGGTTTGGGAAAGCGTACCTCAAGTGGATGGCGGGTCAGCTTAACCTTGAGCCGCTGCAGAGTTGTCCATGGATTACCAAAAGCTTTGCGACAGGCGGGCTCTGCCGTGCACAGGGCAAAATCCTTTTGCAATGCAGCATCGAGATTAAATGCGAATTCACTACCCAGGATCACTGGATTCGGCACCACACTGTCCAGCACCACACTGCGTACCCCTTGGGGATAGCGCATCATGTACTGCTGGGCCACGCGGGTTCCGTAGGACACGCCGATCAGGTTGAACGGCACACCGCCCAAAGCCTGGCGCAAAGCCTGTAGATCATGCACCGCCTGGGTGGTGGTGAAATCTCGCGGGTCAAACTTTTTGCTGATCTCGGCCAGGCAGGCCTGGGTTTGGGCACGGATCTTTTGCAAGTCCTGCAAACCCGCAGCGGCAGTCTGTTGGGTCGCTTGGGGCTTATCCTCTCCGGTTCGGCCAACCGTTACCTGACTAATAGCCTTGGCATCGGCCCCTACAACCTTTTTCGCCGCCGCCTCGGCAACAGGACAACTCAGCGCAGCCGAACCTCCTGTGCCCCGCTGATCCAGCAAGATAATGTTGCGATGGTCGAGCAATCCGTGCAGGGCCGGGGCCAACTCGGAGTAGGTATTGATCGCTGACTGGCCGGGTCCGCCGGCAAGATAAACGACGGGATCAGAATTTGGGCGTACCGCCCGGGAACGGATCAAGGCCAGACGCAGATGGATCCTGGGGCCCTGCGGTTTCGACCAGTTTTCCGGAACCGTGAACGGTGCACACCAGGCCCTGGTGGCCATTCCGCTGCGCGGCTGGCGCAAACTGCAGGGGTGGAAAGTCAGTCGCCCCAGCTGGTAAGTCGCCTTGGCAATGGTGGGGTTCGAGGCCGCCTCGGCGCGGCTCGATTGTCCCGACCACAAGCCGATACTGAGCAGTACGACCGTAGCCAATAACAACCGTCCCCGTACCCTGCAATTCATCCAAGCCTCACTTATTTATTGGCAAATTCGAAGTAAGTATGCCCCTTCATTTGATCATACCTCTCGTCTTCCTGCTCCTGGTTCCTGAGGCAAGCCCGGACCATCGTTGCCTCCCATCCTACCCTTGACACAAAGTAACCTCGTTGCCCCAAATTCTTCCACGGTCAAGTTCCTCTTTCGACCTCCAAAGCGATGGGTGATGGCAATTGCACTCTTCCCTTTCAAATCACCCACCACACTTGACCCCGAGTACTTGGGTGGAATGCTGATACACATGGATACGTGATCCAGCTTCAGGTAACCCTCCACAATCCGACTGCCTCACTGCTCCACCCACTCATGAAATACCTCTCCAAGCTGATGCCGTGCCTGCCTATCCATCATCTCCTGAAAACTGGAGCGGGGAGAGCAAGCTGGCTGTAGTAATTGAGATCGCAAGCCTGAATGAGGAAGAACTGGCAACGTGCTGCCGTCGCAAGGGGCTTTACGCTAAGAAAATCTATACATTTCTTGATCTGGATTAATTTGTTGTTCGTTTATAGCGCCCATACTCGACTCGCTATCGCAATACGGGAGCATTGTCAATGAAGAGCAATAGTGATCATGAGAAATGCGAGGAGTCTAGAGGCGGTTCCAAATCCGCTCCTAGGGAGGAGCTCACCGAAGGTCTGTCGCGGCGGAAGATTCTTTCTTGGCTAGTCGGTGGCGTGGCCGCCGGAATCGGGGTGACCAAGGCGGGTACCCTCATGTCTAAAAGCTCCCGGGAGGTCGAGCCAGGTAAGTTTTCGGATGATGTCGCCCCAGCAGGGACCGGCTACGAGTTTTATCACTCGGAATCCACCTATGCCTACACTCGCAAGGACGGCGATCTTGCCTTCAAGGGGTTCAAAGGCAAGCGCTGGGTGATGCTTATCGACTTACGCAAATGCATCGGCTGCCAAGCCTGCACAGTGGCCTGCAAGTTCGAGAATAATATTCCGGAAGGCGTGTTCCGTACCTGGGTGCCGGACGTAGAGGTGGGACAATATCCCTTCACCAAGCGTGCGTTCCTTCCGCGGCTGTGCAATCACTGCGAGCGTCCCTCCTGCCTGTCGGTATGCCCCGCTGGGGCAACTTGGCAGAGACAGGATGGAATCGTTGTGGTGGATGACGATCGTTGTGTGGGTTGCGGCTCCTGCGTGGAAGCCTGCCCCTACGACGCCCGGTTCATGAATCCGGTTACACACAAGGCGGACAAGTGCGATTTCTGTGCCCAGCGTACGGATCAAGGACTGCTGCCGGCGTGCGTGGAGACCTGTGTCGGCGGGGCTCGCCAGTTTGGCGATATCAACGATCCGAATGACCCAGTGACCCGGCAGATCAGGAGCGAGCCAGTACAGGTGCTCAAACCGGAAACCGGGAATGAACCGCGGGTGTTCTATATCGGCTTGACGGATCAACTGCAGAACAATCTACCGGGAAAACCTGACCTGTGGAGTGGGGGTCGCGAGGATGCGGGCCTGCCGGCAGGCGATTGGTTGATCCGGATGGCAGAAGGTGAGCAGAAATGAATATTCCTCACGAATTTATCAGCGAGTACCTTAACGTCGGGCATACACCCGGCCTTACGCCCCTGTTGGCAAACTACTCCGCGTTGTTCGGCATAGCGGGAGCAATTTTCCTGTTCTGGGCCTGGAAACAGTTGCGTGGTGTAGATACTGACCGTCCCGCGCATCGTTTCTCTCTGCCCATGGTTGCAGCCCTAGGCATCGCCGGATTGTTTAATCCGCTAGTGGAAATGGAGCAGCCGGGGCACTTCTGGAATATATACATCTACGGTCTCGGCGACCCCACCTTCGGTTGGCGCAACATGGGTACCGCCATCATCAAAATGGGGGTCATTTTCCTACCCCTGTTCGTCGTGTTGGCTTGGTGGCTTGGTATGTCGGTTCTGAGACCACAGATCGTTGCCGCCCTCGAGGGGCGTCCCCGCTGGCAACAGGTAATCGGCGATATCTTTACCTTGTGGACGAGGCGTTTTAGCCCATTGGACCGCCCGGCATTCGGGCGCGGTATCACGGTCTTCGGGGTTATCGTCGCCCTGTTCGCTATTCTCTATTCGCCGATTTTCCTAATGACCGAGCACGGCGTGGAGTTATGGGGTAGCGCCTTTGTTCCTGCGGTGTTCTTCGCCAGTGCCATCGCCGGAGGTGCGGCTTTCCTGTGGTTGCTGCTGCCGGTGGCGAGCTACCTTGCGGCAACCCGCGAACCTGCCCGGGCCGATACCCAGCACGTGCGCTGGTTGTGGCTGGGTTCCCTGGCCGCCGCCATTCTGTGGTTGCTGTGGCACCAATACGCTTGGAATTACGGTACGGTGGAACTCCGCCGCGCCTTCTGGACGCTGGAAAACCCCTACTGGTCGTTGTCGTGGGGCTGGTGGTTCTGGGGTGGTGCTGCGGTGTCGGCCGTGTTGCTGATCTTCCGCAGGCTGCGTGAGAACCCTTGGGTGGTCACCGTATGTGCGGCGAGTGCCCTGATGGGTACGTTTGCACTGCGCTTTGCAGTACTTATTGCCGGGCAGGCGGTTCCCAGGAGCGGCGCCGGCTATTACTTGTATGTGATGCCCAACGGCATGCTCGCCGATCTGATTTACGACTGGGTGCTATGCATTGGCCTACTGGCCTTTGTATGGGTAGTTCTGCCTTATAGCTCGGTGAAGCCGAGAGAGAAAGAGGCACCGATAACACACATGAATGAGGAGGTATCATCAAATGGCTAAGGAACCTTTTGCACCGATGACCCGCCGCGGCTTTCTCGGCGCATTGGCGGTAGGTGGTGTTGGCGTGGGCCTCGGAGGATTCGGGGGAATGATCGTCGATGCCGCATCCTATCGGAACCGGGGGCGCGAGGCGCTGCATCCCATCTATGGTAATTCGGATACCCCAGAATGGCTGCGTGATGTAGCCACCGGGGAACTCAAGCCCAATCCCCAATGGACCCTGCGGCATACGACCGATCAGCAGTGCCACAGCAATTGTGGCCTGCGAGTCAAAATCAATCGCAAGACGGGGCGGGTGCAACGCATTATCGGCAATCCGTACCACCCGAACACCTTGATCGATTACACCAGCATGAGCGTGCCGTTCGCCAAGACCGCTGCGCACCCCGGTACCGTTTGTGCTCGGGGCAATGCCGGCATTGAGAGTGCGTACGATCCCTATCGGATACTCTCGCCTCTAAAGCGGAAAGGCCCCCGGGGAAGTGGCAAGTGGCAGTCGATCAGTTGGGAGCAGTTGGTTCAGGAAGTGGTCGAGGGCGGCAAGATCTTTGCCAATACGGGCGACCCGGCGAGCGAATCGTTCGAGGTGATGGGCTTTAAGGGGCTCTATGCGAAGAGAAATGAGTTGATGAACCCCGCCGCACCGGAATTGGGACATCGAACCAACGGGTTTGTGTTGCAGTGTGGACGTACCGTGGATGCACGCAAGGAATTCGCCGTTCGTTTTGGCCAAGCCTTCGGTAGCGTCAATGTGGACGATCACGTCAACGTATGCGAACTGAGTCATCATGTGGCGACGGATCAGGTGTTTCCTGGCAAGCATATGACCCAACCCGATGTGGTCGATGCCAAGTTCATCATCTACTGGGGGACTCAACCCGGCGATGCCAATTTTCCGATGCAGACCCATGGAAAATATGCTGCCCATGCGCGGACCAAGCCGGATGGGCTCAAATATGTAGTGATAGATCCACATCTCAGCCGGGGTGGCGTCATCGGCGACCGGGCATCCTGGGTGAGCATCAAGCCGAGTACCGATGGGGCCCTGGCAATGGGCATGATCCGTTGGATTATCGAGAATAATCGTTACGATGCGGCGTACCTTTCCCACCCCACCCAGAAGACAGCCGAGGCGGCCGGCGAGTTGTCTCATACCGATGCTACGCATCTGATTATTGTCGATAAGAAACATTCCCAGTACGGCCATTTCCTGACTTCCAAAGTGGCCGGTCTGGGAGGTTTCAAGGGCGATAGCACCAGTGATCGCGTGGTTATTGGCCCTGCGGGGAACCCAGCACGTGCCGGAACTGAGGATACGGCTCAGCTTGAATATGCAGG
>QILI01000049.1 GCA_003233305.1 Mizugakiibacter sp. | reverse complement strand
CCAACGAATTCCTGCACATTGCAACCGGCAAACGCCTGACCGCTTGTGTATCGGAAGTGATCGTCGCCCACGCGGCTCGCTGAGAGCGCTCCGCCCTTCCCTCTCCTCTTTGCCGCTGCCGGCGGGAAGGAGGAGAGGTCGCTGCGGTACACGTTGCAAGTGGCCCTGCCCCGGCTCAGCCCGACGAGCGGTTCGCAGCCACTTTGATTCGCGCCCAGGCTTCGGCGGTAGCAGGCGCAACCGCCGCAGCGCTGGACGGGCGTGGCAACTGGTGCCGGAGTTCCGTGAAAGAGACCACCCGCTCGGGCTGTGCCCGGGGCACAACGAGCCCATCGGCCAACACCACATAACCCCCTATCGGCACCTGCCCGGCAAGCAAATGCACGGCGGTCAGTTTGTGCTCCAGCAGCAGCAGCGGATTGGGAAACATAAAACGCCGGTGTTTGCCCACCAACGACCATTCGAGCAAACGCTCGCCGGCAATCAGACGCCCTGCCCCTTCCAGCAGATCGAGCACACACAAACCTTCGGGACGCAGCAGTACCTGTTCGATGTGAACAAAACCTTCCACCCCGTCAGGCAGCACAAAATCGGTGCAAATATCGAGTGCCAAATGATGCACCCGCCGGCGCCAGCGCCAAGCCTGGAAGGCGCTCATCAACGCATGTGTCCGGTCAATACCGGCATATACAATGGGTAAAATGCCTCGAACCGGGACCGGGACTGTCCCTATGGCAATTCCTGCAGCAGGTCGAACCCCACGTACTCGGGATGAACCGCCTCATCGGTACCTACCAACGCGGCTGATTTGCGCTGGGATGCCGCGTCGAAACGGTACAATCCCGGTTGCTCGGGTAGGACTCAAGGCCGACCGGGTCCGGGCACGAGCGTTGCAAACCCGATGCGATCATCAGGCGCACATACAGCGGAGCATCGGAATCAATCCACCTGTTCGAGTCGAATCCAAGCCGAACTCTACTCAAGCAAAGCTTTCAACAGCGCATCCGGCGTATCTGAGTAGAACTGGACGTTGATCCGCGTGGCCATATCATCGGACAGTTCGAATAGCCGCTTCCGTGCCGACACAGGTATCAGTACTGTGTTCGCTCCCTTTTCCACGGCCGCCTCGACAATACCTACTGCATTCACCAACGGTTCGACCGAGCCACCCAGGTTTAACGCACCGATTACGATCAGCCCCCCTTTCACGCTCTTCTCAAGTAGCCCGCTGCAAAAAGCCATCAGTGCCGGCAGACCGAGAGCGACCCCGGTACGGTCGTTGTCGATTGCGCGTAGCTGTACAGAGAATTCATGGGCACGCGGATCTCTATTCCCAATCAATTCCTTCGCCCGTGTGTACAGGTTTTGCTCTGCATACCTGACGCTCTCGCGGAATGCGGGCGGAACAGGCGCGTTTAGTATCTTGACCCCACCACCCCGGCCGACCGTGACCTCGATGCGATAGAGGTTGGGACCCGTCTCCGGCCCACCCGGACTGATTCCCCACACCTGGCCTGGTGGCAACGGATCGAGTTCGATGGCTTCATCACTGCGCAGTTCAGGGGTCGAAACAAACTTCTCGACGCCGTCTTCTCCCATCGCATAGCTGAAATGCGTGTTGCGAAACTCACTCTTGAATACCCGCTTCTGTTGTTCCTTGACCCGGCGACGGACTTCAAGGGCAACGCGGACCATCTCCTCCAGTTCCTCGTCCGGTATAGCCATCGCAGGATCCGGATACAGTAGCTTCAACAGGCCGCTTACGGTCTTGTTCACCGCTGTAATATCCCGCCCACTGAGCGCGCCACCGTAGTTCACTCGTCCCTGTAATACGGGAATCCGGCTGCCGGTACGCAGCCGACTCCAGCACTCCGACAGAAAGTCACTGACCAAACCAAAATGGTTGGTAAAGTGCTCGTTCGGATTGAGCTTCGGGAAATCCCACCCGGGCACATAGGCGTGGATACGGTCCATGAATGCCGTATCGTCACGCATCTCGGGGGGTAACGGACTGAGAAGATGTCCAATACGTTGTTGGCGCTCAACTTCCACATCGAGGTTGCCAAGCATGACAACACCGCCCTCGGCGCGAATGCTCTCCTTGCCACGCGAGAACTCACCGGACTCCATGTAGCCCTTGAGAATATTCATACCATCCTTCTGGTCAAACGAGACCCCAGAGATTTCGTCAAAGCACACGATGTCATACTGGCAGACAAGGCCACGCTGCCCGGTGTTGTTGTTCACGAACATTTTCGCTACCGTCGCCTTCCCGCCAGAAATCAAATGTGCGTAAGGAGAGATCTGTTGGAATAGATGGCTTTTGCCGGTCCCGCGAGGACCCAACTCGACCAGGTTGTAGTTACGTTCGACGAATGGCACCATCCGGACAAGCGCCACCCACTGCGCGCGTTGTGAGAGTGCAGCCGGCTCCAGCCCAATACTGCGAAGTAGAACGTACTTCCATTCCTCAGCGGTGAAATCGTAGCGGCCGCGCTTGAGCGTATCCAGCACATCCGCCTTCGAAAGCTGGATGGCGCGAAGACTATCGATTGCAAAGGGACGCCCACCTTTCTCCTGGGCGATAGCGGCGTCATAGCTCAGCGTAACCTCGGCATAGAAACCATCAGTCAACATGCGCTCGTGCTGCTTGACCAGACTGTCATCGATGCGTACATCCTTGAGCGCAAGGCTTGGTAGCTCGGAGACGAACGAGTCTGTCTTCGCATCGAGCTTCGCTCTGACGATATCGATCAACTTGATTGAACCCTGGTCGCGGGCTCGTGCCTTAAAGAGCTCCTCTTCACCCGTCCTCACCGCTCGGTCTGCCAGCTGACGTTCGACGATTGTCAACCCTTCTTCGATCTCTTGCTCGTCGGTACTTGCGCAGTAGCGCCCAAGCAGAAATTCGACCACATACGTCGGAACCGGGTACTGGCGGCTGTACTTGCGTACCAAGTCTTTGCGTACCATGTAGCCCTCGAATGCGGAGGCTGCGATTCGATCCAGGTTATCCAGTTCCATAATCAATCCTCGCCCCCGATGATCGTGGGTTGCTTAACAATGACATGACCGCTTGCCTTGAGTACGACCACCGCTGCTGGTGTGCCCTCAAGTTCATCATCCGCGACCAGAAGACTTGCCGAACCTTCGGAATCCACTGCCCGTACCCTGCTGACACTCGAACCCGGATCGTTGACCTTGGTTCGCAAATCGACGGACAACCCGGACTGAGCAGGCTCAATTTGTACCCGGCAGCGCAGGCCAGCCCATGTAACATCAGCTACCTTCACTACCGTTTTGACCGTGCTAGCGCCAGTGGTGACCCGGATAACGGGAATAAGACTTTCCTGCAAACTCAAGCCCCCGTGAGCATATTCGTTACCCGCACCGAAACACGCAATCCCAGGAGCAACCGCTACCCGTTCATGCGCATTCCAATGCCATTGCACGGTCGGCACCTCAACTTTCGAACCGCCCTTGATCACAGCACAGCGTGCCCAACGGCTTGCCGTCAAGTATTTGGGGAGGGTAACCTTGGGCAGTTCTCCCGGAAGCCACAACCAGCCATGGTCTGTCACCACACGGATCTCGCGCCAGCCAGCATTGAGAAGAGATTCGATGCGCTCAAGCAGCAAATCGACTTGCTCATCAATCCGGCCGGCCAGCTTCCCTTGCATCGAGTGCCCCAGCTTGTCGAGTTCCCCGTCCTCGGTCCACGCACGACCTGTCGGATCGCCTGTTTCAGTCGCCCCGACATACGGGTAGCCC
The DNA here is from genome assembly GCA_003233305.1 of Mizugakiibacter sp. Taxonomy (GTDB): domain Bacteria; phylum Pseudomonadota; class Gammaproteobacteria; order Xanthomonadales; family Rhodanobacteraceae; genus Metallibacterium. Next base: position 9,112 of record QILI01000049.1, on the reverse strand, counting down.
GCTGCCGAGAGTAGTTTGCGGAACCGATCCGTAGTCAATGGTTTTTCAGCATCGACCGTCACGGGAAGAAAATCCTCGCCGAGGGATAATCCCTTGATATCCGTTGCCACCGGAGACACGGCTGGCTTTGCCGTGGCCGTGACCGTAGGCAGACCGGCCCAGCGAGTCGACATCGTTACCGACCAGCCTTTTGCCCGCATACGCCCCGCCAGACTCTGCGAAACGTCATATCGAAGTCCGTCTACAAAGAGGATCAGTTCACCCGATTCGACGAACACATCATCCATCGTCTGCTCATTGTGCCCGGGAAGGGGTTCCTTTTCGGACAGTTCTTGCAGGTGCTCAGCGGCCGATTCCAACCAGGGGCGGTATATGGCGTTCAACGCCTTGCTCAGAGCCTGAGCATCTGCAGACGATTTTACCGCGGCCATGGCAGCAAGTGCCGCAGCATCGACCTCCCAGGCTGCATCCACGTAGAGTTTGGCCATATCGGCTATGGATGCGCCACCGAGTTTGCTGGACGTGCGCTCGGCGATCACCACCAAATGCACGAGCGCCTTTGCCAGCGGTGCCAGATCAAGCTTTGCCCAGACCCAGCCACGTCTCATGCCGTGCGTTTTTTCCAGCGCGAGGATCTGATCGCGTGCGGCGGATGGGGTCTTCGTTTCCAGATCCAAAAGTGCTTGCCGCAGTGCTGCTTCTTTTTGCTCATTATTCTGAGGCCAGGAGGACGGCTCCACAAACAGATCGCTTGGCATCGCCTTGCTCAAAAGCTCCGGCACACCTGGGTACAACACCGGCGACTCAGCAAACCGCTCCCACACCGATCCCCACGGTCCTTCCTGCTTTCCGAGTAGCTCCGCCGCTACGAGATCCCCGTCCTGGTCCGGGTCGAACTTGAAATCCGCCTTGCAGCGCGACTTGAAGGCACTCCATCGTCCACTATTCCAGCTAGACTTTACCGCTTCGGGATCGCTCAACCAAAGCAGCAAATCCTTTGCCGGGTCATCGGAGAAGAGCTTGTCGAAATCCTCCGCCTCAAGACGTCGGCCCCTCAGCTTCTCCACCGAAGTCGTCGCCAGCTCTGTCAAGGCACCCAACATCGCGCGATGCGTCACTACATCGCGCGCTACATCCAGACCCAGCCCGCCGTCTTCGGCGACCAGAAACGCCTCGACAGACCAGTCCTTGCCATTCTTCTGGGTCCAGCAGACACCCCGGTACTGGAGTTCCACCAGAGGCTTGAGTGGGTCCAGACACTCCTGGACCGCCCTTAGCTCCTGCCGACCGACGCCAGAGAGATAGATGACCGGTGTCTTTTCAGCAGGGATTTTTGGATATTCCAGCGCACGATCGACCACACTCCGCAACCAGATCGCCGGGCCGGTTCTCCGATCAGGCTCATACTCACCCAACGTCAGCAGTTGCGGCATCAACCGACGGAGCTGGGGGATAATGGGTTGCCACTGCGAGTCGTGGTCAGTCCAAAGGATGGCAACAGGCCGAACCACATCGTTGGGATTATACTTGGCTGCACCTTCCAGCGAGCGTGCCAAGGCCTCGATAACGGTTGTGACGGGCTGTGTTATATAGGTACTCATAGGCATTTTAGTACGCATATATTGGGTACATTACCCAATCCTCCGCCAGCGGGGTACTTGCCGTCGTTCCAGAACCAGGGGAACTGGGTCGTCCTGCATCGGCTCCTTGCTGCGATCTTCGCTCCACTTAATGTTTGGCTTGGCACGCAGAATGCCCGCGTCCTTCTTGCCGCCGGGAATGTCCCAAGCCATAAAGGGGTGGGGTTGGTACACACTACATCGCCAGAATGGCACTTGGCCGCAGTCTCGAGTGACTGGATCAATGCTTCGATGACACGCCTTGAGGAATCCGCTTCCATCGACACCCTACTCGCACGCCGCATAGATCGTCAGCATGAGCTCCGAATCGTCAATCAGGCGGTACTCCGGAATTTTTCCTGAGAGCTGTTGACTGTGATCCAGAATGATCTGTACACCTTCTCCGCGTTTGTCCATCATGGTTCGACGGTCCGTTTCTAGCCACGAACTATCGGTGGGCACTGGACACTTCGCGAGCAGACTGGAAATCGTTTCGTTACGTGCCGCTTGACGGTAAGGAAGGCTTTCGATGGTCATCGTGTTGGAAATCGCGCCGGGGGAAAACAATTCAAACCGGTCTTCAAACAAACGCAGCCTGATCTTCGAACCATGGATCGAATAGTCCCGGTGCGCAACGGCATTGACGATTGCCTCGAAAACCGCTGTCATATCGAACTGAGGTCGATCTTGTCGCCCCTGATCCTTCGACGCCGCTGTCTTCATGTTTTTCGCCACAAACCGGCAGGCATCTACGACCTGCACATCCAATGACCCCGTGATATCCGCAGCATCCAGCTGATAGGTGCCTTCTGATGAGTGCAGTCGGATTTTATTCCCCCTATAGAAAACGGCCTGGATATAGGCGTTTGGCAGCCACTGTCGGGGGTCTGTGGTGGCCATCAGGACACCGGACACCGTTGGCTTCAGAACACCATCCTCATCCTCTCGCGCCATACCGAGCTTCACCAAGAGATCCTCGCGCCCATCCTGGGAACGCGAAGTTCGAAACCGCTCCCAAAGTTCAGGTTCCAAATCCTCTAGTGTCGTCTGCGGAACCGTTTGCTCATCGAAGCGGATGATGCGCGCCTGGCTACGCTGCTGGAAAAGGCGCGCCAGATAGTCGGAGGACATCTCACACTTCTTGCTACCAACGCGATGTAGATAACCGCTCGGACTCTTGTGTACGAACAGACTCCGGTCCACCTCCACCCTAATCACAGCCACCTCCTCCCCGGTCGTCGCTGGCAACCACAGCCGTTCGATGACGGGCGCCAACGGTGGCTCAATGGAGTCGGTACAAATTTTGTGTACGAAATTCTCCACAGCATCAAGACGTTCCACCGAAATGCCGAGCACCTCGTGGGTTTTATCTTCCACCCCCAACAGGAAAACGCCACCATGGCTGTTGGCAAAGGCTGCCAACTCATCGGCCAGGCTGTCACGACGAGGGGCCGTCACGCGACGGCCGGAAAAACGTACCTCCTTGTATTCCAGAAAGCTGTCCTCGCCGAGCCTGATCTTGTCGAGCAGTTCCTTGGGGCTGTCAAACATCGCTCACCTCCCGCCCCAGGCGCCGGTAGCGCCGCTCGAATGCTTCTCGTCCACCCTCCATGACGTGGCACACCTCCTCGCGCATGGCCTTCTCCTGCAAGGATCCAGCCTGAACCACATAACACTGGCCGTTGGCAAAGTCGAGGGCATGAAGCATCTCCGCATCGCCATTGACCACGATATTGGGGTTATGGCTCACGACGATAATCTGCCGTCTGACCTTGTTTTCCCGGATCTGGCGCACCACCAAGTCGTAGATCAGATGGTTATCCAAGTCATCTTCTGGCTGATCCAGTATCAACGGCTCCTCCCCATGAGCGAGCAGGAACGCCAGCATTGCCGCCGCCCGCTGGCCGGCTGACGCCTGGGTGATCGGTTGGAAATCCGTTCCATCACCCCGGCGGCTGTACTGCACGTGCAAGGCATCTTCGGGGAACCATGTCAACACATGATCCAGCAATTCAGGGCGTTTAGCAGACTCAGTGGAGAGATACTTGTTGAACCAGGCGCCAAAGTTACCTTCTCCCTTGCTAGCCTTTATCAACCGTTCACGTATCCTCTTCAGCCTCTCTTCGAGCGTCTCCGTAGCTGTTTTGACATCATCGGGCAGACCCCGGTACAACTCAGCAACCAATCCTTTTTCAGGCCGATCACCATCAGCCGCCAAGTAGATGTCATCGTTGTATTTATCCGGCGGCGCTCCCAACACCTCCCTAAGCGACCGCTCCACCGCTGATGAATCGCGCCCGTATGGCAATAGACCGATACGCACGAACGGATTTTGCGCCAGCGCTTGCGCGAGGAAAGCCTGACGCGTTTGGCTAACCGCGCGACGCGCTTCGAATACTTTCTGCAACTGCGCACGCGCCTGTTCCGCCACTTTGTTACGTTGATTCTGCAGCGATGCCAGTCGCTTCGCCTCACTATCCAGCCGTTGGCGCTCCTGCACTAGGCGACCGTATTCGCTCGGATCGGTTACACCTTGTTCCTTCAGTGCATCGACCAGAGTCTGATAATCACTGACGGCCTTATCAACCGCCACTTGCCACGCAGTCTTTGCCAACTCGGTGCGTTGGGAAGCAGCCGTAGCGTGTAGCTTCTGTGCACTGTCACGCACAGTAGCCGCCGCGGCACGCACGCCCCCAACTAACGCCGCTACGATAGTGAGCGCTTCACCATCCTCTGCTTTTGCGGCATCGAACAGCCCGTCAGACAGATCCTCAGGTTGCAGCGTTTCCACCAACCCCTCGATACACCGAGCCATCTCCTCCGTGGTATCGAATTGGCGGCCTATCTCGCGCCGTTGCCGGTTTCTGCGCTGATAACCTTTCAATATTTCAGCGTGGTGGGCTTCCTCGAAACGCTGCAGCTTGCGCTTCACATCCTCAAGCTGCACGATCAACGCATCGCGCCCCTGGAACTGCCCATCCAACTCGCGTACCTGTGAGTGCAGCACAAGAAATTTACGCTGGGCCTCGTCCATGGTCGCCTCCCGCGTCGCCGTACTCGCTGCCTCGTCAATTACCCCCAGCAGCGCCTGTTGACCTTCGTCGGCCAAAGCGGCGATCTGTCCCTGGCTGAAGATATGCACCGGAAAGCGCTTAGACGTGACGCTCTGGCTGGCTGAGGCCTGCCAACCGTTAGCGCCCTTTTCTTCCACAACTACGCCCTGACTGTATTGACCATCCTGACGCCAATACAGATGGTGACGCACATCGTCGCGCATCAAGGTTAGTTTTATCGAGGTCGAATCCAGTAGTCCTCCTTTTTCGGTGCGGTTCTTAGCCACCCGATTGAACCGCTCGAACGTCACGCGTGGCTCGCTTTTGTCGTCCAGGCGTTTCAGTTCACCCTCGCGCCGCAAGGCGAGCCGCAACATATGAACCACCGTCGACTTGCCCGTACCGCGCCCACCGATCAACGCATTAAACCATGGACTGAATGCCAGCTTTGCGGGATGGCCCCGACCCATAAAACGCGCATCGGTGATCTCGATAGCTTCGATGAAATGCTCCGGCAATGCGAATGGATCAAACGATTGCGAATCGTCACTGCGCCGGGTCGAAAACATCTCGCCGTCCATCAGCGCCAAGCGCGGCGTCGCCATCTTGACCCAGGTGTAGCGGGAACCAGGTAGATGCTCGCCGCGAAAACTGTGGCAGTCGCTGCCAAGGATTCGCGCGAGCCGTTTCGCCTGCTTCTCCACACACGCCGGCGTTGGAATCGCATTATCCAGCCATTCAACCGCCAGCAGATGCTCCACGTCCATAACCTGGCGCACCGTGTTGGCATCGAGCGCGCATTCCCTCGTTTCTGGATTGACTCGAAGCAAACCCTTGTTCTGATCTGCATGTGCTGGAATGGGAATGCCACCAGCGTCAAGCACGGCTTGCACGACATCAACCGGGCTTTCTCGCGTAACATCATCGCTATCACCATCTGTTCCTTGATAGCGAACAGCCGCCAACAGATCGGTAATGGTTCGAGTCGTGGCCGACGGATCGAAGATCGCCAGAAGATGAAAGCCGCCATTGATGGATAACTCAACGCCGGGAAAGATCGTCAGTTCTCTAAACCCCTCTGGTGGCGAACCGGCTTCGGCCTGCTGCTTCATCCGGGCGTAGGCAGTTTTGAGCGGATCGATCCACTCTCCGCTGTTGTGATCGGTCACAGCCACACAATCGATGCCCGCTGCCATATATTTGAGCAACCACTTTTCAGGGGTCACTTCATTTGACGTGCCGATTGCCTGTTGCCAGGCCGTCGTGTCACGTGAAGCCGGCGTATGGGTGTGGAAATCGAATTTCCACCAACGAGAGCCTGGCCAGGGCCAGTCTTGTTGTGCGCTGCTTGTCATGATGGCTTACCCTCCGCCCACTCACGGGCTGTCTGCTTTTCCTCATTCGTCAGATGTATATCATTGACCCGCTCACCGGTGAACTCGCCGTCGTCCCAGAACCAGGGGAACTGCGCCTGCTCCCGCGACGGCTCCTTGCCGCGGTCTTTGCTCCATTTAATGTTTGGCTTGGCGCGCAGGATGCCCGCGCCCTTCTTGCCGCCGGGGATGTCCCGAGCCATAAAGGGGCGGATGTTGAGTCGCACGCCGTCGTTGATGTCCGGCTGCCAGCCGATGGGCTGTTCCTCGATGGGCTTCCAGCGAACAAAGATGTCGAAGGGCGGTTCGCCTTCGATAATAGCAACGAGGCGTTTTTGTAATTCCAATGCTGCGGCCAGGCGGTCCTCGGCGCCACCTTCTCCGCGCTTTACGTCATCCTCCTGGCGGGCGATCCAGTCGCCGAGGTAGCTGTAGGCGAGGGATTCCAGCAGTCGCCTGCCAGAGTGAGTGCGAGTGGATGCGGCATCCTGCCGCATGTGAGAATTCAAGCGGCTGGAAGCCGCTTCTACCTGCCGCGTATAAGAATCTAGGCAGCTGGAAGCCGCTTTTACTTTACACAGCTTGTGATAATTGACCAGCGCATGGAAGCCGTCGCGTTTGCGCCCGTCCCAGATATGCCAGATGAAGGGACGATGGTGAAACAGTTTGCAGTGCTGATCGAAGAACTGATTCCGTAGCCAGTCATCGAGGCTTGAGCTGCCCGCCTCGGCGAGCAGATTGGCGAGCACCCCATCGTTCCAGTCGTCGCCCCAGGCGGCCTCCAACAGATGCAGGAGTCGCTCATGGGCAGCCGGCTCTCCGCGAACGGAGGACAGACAGACGATGCCATCCTTGTCCTCGAAGGGGTAGAGCACCCTGGCCTTCTCGACCCAGATTCGTGCCTCGTCGGCGAGGTCTATAGACGTAGATGCGGCATCCTGCCGCATGTGAGAATTCAAGCGGCTGGAAGCCGCTTCTACTTCTTCTACGGGCCAACGATAGCCGAGCAGGCGGGCGACGGCCACCTGGAGCACCGTGGCATCGGTGCGCAGCGGGCCGTGGGCGGGCCATTTCTTTTCCTCGTCCCAGATAGCCGCGCCACAGGGGTGGCCGTGGAAAATCCATTGGGTGGGGTCGTTGGAGTAGGGCTTGGGCAGGCCGTGGGGGTATTCTATTTTCGACTCCTCTCGCCAAAATTCCATATCGATGGACATTTTGGAGACATACCCATTATCGACACTAAGTTTCTGATTTATTGAGCGAAGCTGGTTCGAAAAATCTATAGACTGGCAGTAACACCACAATGCTGGCAAATCGGTGATGTCCAAGGGAACAATGGTAGGAGTGCTATTGGAAAAGCGATGTCCGCTATAGATGGTTGCCGGCAAAGCGCGCATTTGACCGATCGCTACTCCCATACTGCCCCACGCTTGTTCTCCACGAGTGGCTGCCCCTTCAAATGCACATACAGCGGACCACTCAACCACGTTTTGTCGTCCACCCCAAAGCATCGTTTCATCCGGTGGATTCTGAAAGAACTCAAATTGACCGGACCGAATATCGACTTCCCAGAAAACCCGAACAAATCTAAAGTTGTCTCCCGTTGATGTGCCCTGGAAACAATAGGCAAACTCCGACATTAGGGACAAGCCTGTCCCAACGTCCAAAGAAATGATTGCATCCGGATTCCCCAACTGCCCTTGCTGGCTGACGGCCACGACCTCACCCTGCCGCAACACCTCCGCCTTGCCCGCCGCCGTGCGCGGGGCGCTGGCGTCGATACCGTGCAATCGGTCATCAACATTCGAGGGTACACGGGTCAGGGTGAGGAGGATGATGAAAGCTCCCGCTGCCTGTGAACTATCGAAGCCACCTTCACCCAGCCGCGCCAACAGATCCCAGCGCACCTCCTTGAGCAGGTGCTCGCGCTGCTTCTTGTAGCTGGTGAGAAACAGCCAGTTTTGGGGCATGACGATCTGGACTGCGCCGGTAGCGCCCTCACCCCCAACCCCTCTCCCGGCAGGAGAGGGGAGAGAGAGTTCCAGGCAACGCTCCAGAAAGACGTTGGCGAGATCGTTCTTGGCCTTCGGATAGTGCGTCTCGGAGAATTTGCGTAGCCGCTCGCTCTGTTTTCCGCGGGCAAGATAAGGAACATTGGTTATCACCAAATGGTAGTGACCACCAAGCAGTTTTGCCGAGTCGGCGAGCCCGCGTGCGGCGATGGTCGTCTCTTCCCACTCCTCGTCGCCGGCGTGCTCCCGTAATGCCTTCTCCAGCAGCGGTTCCAGCTCCGCAAAGCCGGCCGTCAGCATGTCCTCGGTGACCGAACGGGTCGGATCGATGAGACTGCCGAGTACGGGGGCATTCCGAAAGGTGTCGTAAAGTGCGGCCATACCCGCCTCGAGCCGGCTGTCGCCCCCGGCCAGCGCCAACCATTGTTCGCGCTTGCCGGCCACCGGCTGACCGCACCACGCAAGGTTGAGCTTGGGCAAAGGACGATAGCTGCCGGCTTGCGGATAGCGCCAGGCCTCCAGGGCCAGTGCAAAGGCCGCGATGGCCACGCAGCGCCGGTCCAGCTCCAACCCGTGCAGGTTGTCCCGCAGTACCGCATCCACGGCCTCCCCAGCGCTCAGATTCTCCAATACCATGCGCATGGGAACCAACATCAGGAAAGCCGCCACCAGAAAATGTCCTGAGCCACAGCAGGGGTCGAGCAGGCGGAACTCCGAAATATCGTCGGGCCAGCCGTCGAAGGCGCCAGCAGCGGGTGCACCTTCTTCAGTCCGGCGCAGGTAGGTCAACTCGACCGGGCACGCCTTGTCGGGATGTCGGCTGACCCACCAAGACCCAAGCGAGTTATGCAGCAGAAACTGTACCATGTAGGGCTCGGTGAAGAGTTGGGTTACCGCTGGCAGCTCGTTGGCGCCGATCTTGACCTCGGAGCGGTTGACGGCCTCCTTCTTTTTCGTCTGCCAGAACTGGTAGACCCAACCAAGCGAATCTGTCGCTGCGAACACCTCGACCTGCATATCCTCTAGCAACCCCTCCAGCTTCAAGCGGTATTCCC
>QILI01000086.1 GCA_003233305.1 Mizugakiibacter sp. | reverse complement strand
TGGAGTCGATGGGATTCAAGACCTTCGGTTTCGGCGGCGGACGGGAAGATATCTGGGAGCCGGAAGAGGACACTTACTGGGGCTCCGATACCACTTGGCTGGGCGATGACCAACGCTACTCCGGCGACCGGGATCTCGAAAATCCACTCGCTGCGGTGCAGATGGGCCTGATCTACGTCAATCCGGAAGGCCCGGGCGGTAACCCGGACCCGCTCGCTGCGGCACGGGATATCCGCGAGACTTTTGCGCGTATGGCGATGAACGATGAAGAGACGGTTGCGCTGATTGCAGGCGGTCACACCTTCGGCAAAACCCACGGTGCCGGCGATACGTCACAGGTCGGCCCTGCGCCCGAAGCCGCCGGCATGGTGGAACAGGGCCTTGGCTGGAAAAGTACCTTTGGTACCGGCAAAGGCGGTGACACAATCAGCAGCGGCCTGGAAGTGACCTGGACCAGCACGCCAACGAAGTGGAGCAATAACTTCTTCTGGAACCTGTTCGGCTACGAATGGGAACTGACGAAGAGCCCGGCCGGCGCCCATCAGTGGACACCCAAGCATGGCGCCGGCGCTGATAGCGTTCCAGACGCTCACGACCCGGCCAGGCATCACGCGCCGACCATGCTGACTACGGATATCGCCCTGCGGGTCGACCCGGTTTACGAAAAGATTTCCAGGCGCTTCTACGAGCATCCGGAGCAGTTCGCCGACGCCTTCGCCCGGGCGTGGTTCAAGCTGACGCACCGCGACATGGGCCCGCGCTCGCGCTATCTCGGCCCGGAAGTGCCTGCCGAAGAACTCATCTGGCAAGATCCGATCCCCGCGGTCAATCACCCGTTGATTGATAAAAAGGACATTGCCGCGCTCAAGGGCAAGATCCTGGCGGCAAGTCTGTCAGTCTCGCACTTGGTGTCAACCGCCTGGGCATCGGCATCGACCTTCCGTGGCTCCGACAAGCGCGGCGGTGCCAACGGTGCCCGCCTCCGTCTGGCGCCACAGAAGGATTGGGAGGTCAACCAGCCGGCCCAATTGGCCAAGGTGCTGAAAACGCTGGAGGGTATCCAGAATGATTTCAACAGCGCGCAGTCCGGCGGCAAGAAGGTATCGCTTGCCGACCTGATCGTGTTGGCCGGTTGTGCAGGCGTCGAGCAGGCGGCGAAGCATGCCGGTCACGACGTGGAGGTTCCCTTCTCACCGGGTCGCACGGATGCCTCGCAGGAGCAAACCGATATGCACTCCTTCGCCGTGCTCGAACCGATCGCCGATGGTTTCCGCAACTACTTGAAGGGAAAAGCCAGCGTGCCGGCCGAGGCGTTGCTGGTTGATCGGGCCCAATTGCTGACCCTGAGCGCACCCGAAATGACGGTACTCATTGGCGGCATGCGGGTCCTGAATACCAACGTCGGACAGAGTCAGCACGGCGTCTTTACCACGCGACCGGAGATGCTGAGCAACGACTTCTTCCTGAACCTGCTCGATATGAGCACGGAGTGGAAGGCAGTTTCGGATGCCAAGGATGTGTTTGAAGGGTACGATCGCAAAACCGGCAAACTGAAGTGGACCGGCACCCGCGTCGATCTCATCTTCGGTTCGAACTCGCAGCTCCGAGCTGTGGCTGAAGTCTATGCAAGCTCGGATGCGCAGGAGAAGTTTGTCCATGACTTTGTAGCGGCCTGGCACAAGGTGATGAACCTCGATCGCTTTGACCTGGCGTGATCTCGCAGGATAGGTCTTAGCGGTCTTGCGCCGAGCACCCTCGATCTGGAATCGGGTTATCCCGGACCCGGTCGAGGGTGGGGAGCTCGGTAGCTTACTTTTTGCTTTGGAAACGAAGAATAGGGCCAATTCTCGTGTTATAGCATCCTTATTCAGGAAGGACCGGTGGCCTTTTTCAATTAGCAGTATACGAATTGATTGCGAGATACTTGGTTATTGTTGGTGCCGCCATGACCTTCTGTATGGGACTTCCGCCTGCATGAGAATGATGAGAAGAGGCTGGGTAGGCTCCCTGCAATGATCCGCAGTGAGGGGCCCGCAATCTTGGTGAAGTGCCGGTGATTGGATTTCAACATTTTTCCTGCTCGCGACGGGCTCGTCCACGGGCAATCGCTGCAAGTACAGCTGCCCGGGTACTACCTTCTTGACTCTGCTTACTTAGGGCCTGATCGCGTTGCGAGCGAGTCTGTAAATCGATTCGCTGTAAACGTGCCAACCTGGCCCGGTAGCGAATGCGGGCCTGCGAGGACTCCTCGGCAAGCATTCGTGGCGTAGCGGCCGGAAGTGTTTCAATGCAATCAACCGGACAGGGCTCGATACACAATTCGCAACCTGTACACAGTTCTGCAACGACGCTATGCATGCGCTTGGGGGCCCCGACAATGGCATCCACCGGGCAGGCCTGGATGCACTTGGTGCAACCAATACAGTCTGCCTCAACAATACGCACTTGTACCCGCGGCACTTCACGGCCGCAAGCTGGATCAAGTTCAATTTCTTCCCTGTCAAGCAGTTTGGCCAGAGTATGAATTCCGGAAGTTCCTCCCGGAGGACAGCGATTGATAGCGACCTGTTCGTGAATCATGGCTTCGGCATAGAGCCTGCAGCCTTGGTAGCCACATTTTTCACACTGGGTCTGCGGAAGCTGAGCATCGACTTGATCGATCTTTTGTGGGTCGCTGGAGCTGCGGTCTGTCCCCATGCTGAGGTCCGGGTTGGAGGGGGCTGGTGTGGTTGCGTCGACTACTTTACCGCCATTCCAGCACTGGCAGCGTCATCTACGCCCAGTAAAAATAGGTCTGCGCCACCACTACCCGCCGAGAGGATCATGCCCTCGGAGAGGCCGAAGCGCATCTTGCGTGGTGCCAGGTTGGCAATAAAAATCACATTTTTTCCAACCAGATCTTTGGGCTTTGGATACGCTGCCTTGATACCCGAGAAAATCTGCCGCCTTCCCAATTCCCCCGCATCCAGTTCGAAACGCAGCAGCTTGGTCGAACCTTCCACCGCCTCACACACCACAACCTTGGCCACGCGAAGGTCCAATTTGGTGAAATCGTCAATGCAGATCGTCGGCATTTCTCCGTTGGAGACCGCGTTTCCGGTAGTGGCAGATGGGTTTGAGCCGGAATCAATGGTAGCTGTTGCAGGGGGCTGACCGGCAGCGCTTGAAGCCTTCATGGATGCGCGTGAAGCCATGAGCATGGCCTTGATCTTTTTGGGATCAATACGGGTAAGCAGCGGTTTGAAAGGGGCCAGAGTGTGGCCGTAGAGTGGGTGTTGCACATCTGTAAAATATCGGCACTCCACCCCCAGAAAGGTTTCAGCCTTGGCAACGGTGCTCGGAACGACTGGTTTGAGGTAGGCACTAAGCAGCCGGAACAAGTTGATGGCCATAGAGCAGACCTGATGCAGTTCATTGCGTTGTGACGCATCCTTGACCATCTTCCATGGGGCCTGTTCGGCAATCCAGGCATTGATGCTGTCTGCCACCCCGATAAAGGTACGCATGGCGGTGGCAAAATCACGGGCTTCGTACAGTGAATTGCAGGTCGAAAGAACCTTGAGCGCCTCCTGGTAACGCTGAAGATGGATAGGATCTGGTTTTTCAACCAGCCGTCCGTCGAAATGCTTGTGCAAGAAACCAGCGGTACGGCTGGCGATGTTGGCCCACTTGCCGACCAGATGGGAGTTGACCCGTTCCTCAAACGCTTTCAGGTCCAGATCCAGGTCGGCCAGGGTCGGCCCGAGCATGGTAGCCAGGTAGTAACGCAGATAATCAGCATCGAGGTGATCGAGGTAGGTGCGGGCGTTGATAAAGGTGCCGCGTGATTTCGACATCTTCGCCCCCTCGACGGTGAGAAAACCGTGTGCATTTACAGCGGTAGGGGTGCGCAGACCGCTCGCATGCAGCATCGCCGGCCAGAACAGAGCGTGGAAATAGGTGATGTCCTTGCCGATGAAGTGCACCATTTCCGTACCGGCTACGCTGGCAGCATCGCTTTCGATAAATTCGGCGAAAGACAGGTGGTCGCGCGCGCACAACTCCTGGAACGCGGCGAGATATCCGATGGGGGCATCCAGCCATACATAGAAGAACTTACCGGGGGCATCGGGAATCTCGAAGCCAAAATAGGGGGCATCCCGGGACACATCCCAACTGCGCAGGCCATCGGAGAACCATTCCTCGAGCTTGTTCACCACTTCGACCTGCAGCGCTCCGGCAGCACGGCGTTCGGCCAGCCAGGTACGCAGCATCGGTTCAAAATCGGCCAGTTTGACGAAGTAGTGTCGGGATTCCCTGCGTATCGGAGGTACCCCGGAAATCACTGAATACGGTTCGATCAGATCGATGGGGGCATAGGTCTTGCCACAGACCTCGCAGGAGTCACCGTACTGATCCTTGGCATGGCATTTGGGACATTCTCCCTTGACGAAACGATCCGGCAAAAACATCCCTTTGTCAGGATCGTAAAACTGCTCGACCGGCCTGGATTCGATGTGCCCTCCAGCTTTCAATGCTTCATAAACCCGATAGGTCAGCGCCTGATTGACGGGCGTATGGGTGCTCGAATAGTGGTCGTAGCCGATGTTGAAATCGTGCAGGTCGGCACGATGTTCGGTATTGCTGCGTTCGATCAACGCCTCGGGAGTAATGCCTTCACGCTCAGCCCTGAGCATGATCGGGGTACCGTGGGCATCGTCGGCGCAGACAAAATGTACGGTATGCCCCGCCATGCGCATGGCGCGTACCCAGATATCCCCCTGTACATGTTCAACGATATGTCCGATATGGATCGGACCGTTGGCGTAGGGCAGGGCACAGGTGGCCAGAATGCGACGGCTCATAGTTATTCCGGGCAGGTTCGAACGCCGGATTATCGCATGATGACCCACTCTAGCGCAGGCCCCTGGACACATCTGATCCGTGTCCAGGGGTTATACCGGCCCAGTAATTGGTTTTCAGCTCCCGGATGAGGCAGCGATGGCCGGAGTGGCCGGAGTGGCCGGAGTGGCCGGAGTGGCCGGAGGTGCTGAAGAGGTGACCGTGGCCGGCAAGCCTGTCGAGCTGGTAGCGGCAGGCAGGGGTGCAGCGCTGGAACTTGCTGCAGCAGGTAGGGCGGGTACTGCTACTTTGGCCGGTTCGCGCAACCACACCTGGGTGCGCCCAAACAGCGAGAAGCCGATATATCCACGAACTTTCAGCTTCATTCCACCGTCGACCAGCTCGATTGAACACTTGTAGGTCTCGCCCGTTTTCGGATCGAGAATCGTGCCGCCATCCCATTCGTCTCCGTCTTTATGCATGCCCCAGATGATGGTCATCCCGATGACGGGCTTGTTATGCCGTTCACCTTCACATTTATCGCAGATCGGATGGGGACCCTTGTCGGAATTCAGGACCTTGATAACCTTACCCTTGAGTTCACCGTTTTCTATCCATATTTTCACCAGGGATGCTGGCTTGTGGGTCTTGTCGGAAATGGTTTTCCAGACGCCTACCGGACTTGACAAGGCAACGGTCTGGGATGACTGGGCCGCAGCGGGCAGCGCTGCAACCAGCAGGGCTGCGGCGACAAAGACAAGCATGAACCTGGAACGCATGAATATACCCTCAGAGTGGGACGTTGTGTGAGCCTGCAACCCGGATGCGGCAAGGTCAAGCTGCACTGCCGCAGGCCGCAGCGGGGTCGGGCTCTGGCATACTTCACAACTTGATCCTCCCATTTACCGCTGATTACTTATGAATGAACAACTGGAAGCCCAAGTCAGACAGTGTATTGCGGCCACACCTGACCCCAATAGTGGCCGGACACTTGCGGATACGGCAAACGTCCGGGCTATGGGTATGGACGGCAGTCGCTTGGCCGTGGACATTGAACTGACCTATCCGGCACAGGGTGGGCACGCTATCCTGGTCGCTGCGATGGAGCCGAAGCTGTTGGCTATTGCGGGTATCGAGGCGGTAAGCATCTCCCTGTACCACAAGGTGCAGCCCCACCAGGTCCAGGAGGGTCTGAGCTTGCTGGATGGTGTTCGCAACATCATCGCCGTGGCTTCCGGTAAGGGTGGGGTGGGTAAGTCCACCATCGCCGCCAATCTTGCGTTGGCCTTGCAGGCTGAAGGGGCTCGGGTCGGCCTGCTCGATGCCGATATCTACGGACCTAGTCAGCAGCGTATGTTGGGGCTTGAAGGCAAGCCGGGTACTCCAGATGGTAAACACTTCACACCGATACAGGCCCATGGTCTGCAGGCCATGTCAATCGGGGTGCTGATTGGTGAGGACACACCGATGATCTGGCGTGGTCCGATGGTGACACAGACCCTGCAACAACTGCTCAATGGCACAGTTTGGGATAATCTCGATTACCTGATTGTCGATCTGCCACCGGGTACGGGCGACATTCAGCTCACGCTGGCGCAGCGGGTTCCGGTGGCGGGTGCGGTCATCGTCACGACCCCCCAGGATCTCGCCTTGCTCGACGCACGACGGGCTTTGCAAATGTTTGCCAAGGTCAAGGTTCCGGTACTGGGTATCATCGAGAACATGGCTACGCACATCTGCTCAGCCTGCGGGCATGAGGAGGACATCTTCGGGTCTGGAGGCGGAGAACGCATGTCCAAGGACTATGAGGTACCGCTGTTGGGTTCACTGCCATTGGATATCCGTATTCGGGAGCAGGCCGATCAAGGTTGCCCCACGGTAGTGGCCGAACCGGAATCGGAACTCGCCCTGCGCTACCGGGAGATCGCGCGACGTACCGCTGCACACCTCGCTTTGCAGGCCCGTAACAAGCGCATCGCTTTCCCCAAGATCGTCGTACGCGACGACTGAATTGCGTTCAGGAGCAGGTATGAGTATCAAGTCCGATCTTTGGATTCGTCGGCAAGCCGAGGAGCATGGCATGATCGAGCCTTTCGAACCCGGGCAGATCAAGCAACGCGATGGCAATAAGATCATTTCCTACGGTACTTCAAGCTACGGGTATGACGTGCGCTGTGCCAATGAATTCAAAGTGTTCACCAATATCAATTCCACCATCGTCGATCCCAAAGCATTTGATGCCCGTAGTTTTGTCAATGTGCAGTCTGAAGTCTGCATCATTCCACCCAATTCTTTCGCTCTGGCCCGTACGGTCGAATTTTTCCGAATTCCCCGTAAGGTACTCACGATCTGCCTTGGCAAAAGCACCTATGCGCGTTGCGGCATCATCGTCAATGTCACGCCGCTGGAGCCGGAATGGGAGGGGCATGTGACCCTGGAATTCTCTAATACCACACCCCTGCCTGCGAAGATCTATGCCAATGAGGGCATTGCCCAGATGTTGTTCTTCGAATCCGATGAAATCTGTTCGGTCAGTTATCGGGATCGTGGTGGCAAGTATCAGGGCCAGACCGGCGTCACCCTTCCCTGTGCCTGATTTCCAACATCCCGAGGCCATATCCATGAAAGTCATTTTCCCAAAGTTTCGCTCCCTTATATTTGTCTCAGCTGTACTGGCTGGAGTATTGGGCTTGAGCGCTTGCAATCCGTATATCCATCAAGGTAAGACGGTTGAGGCCGCTGCTCCTCAACATTTCAGCATGGTCATCGAAACCTACAAGGATGGTCAGTTCATGCTCAATGGAGCACTGCTGTCACGAGAAGAACTGGCCAGCCATTTCCGCTATCTGGCTGAAACCAAGAAACTACCCAAAACTGTACTGCTGAAGCCGAGTGAGAAATACGACATCAAGAATCCACAGTTGCGCTGGTTCGCAGGCTTGCAGCTGTCGTTCGGATTTACCGGCTATGCTG
The DNA here is from genome assembly GCA_003233305.1 of Mizugakiibacter sp. Classification (GTDB taxonomy): domain Bacteria; phylum Pseudomonadota; class Gammaproteobacteria; order Xanthomonadales; family Rhodanobacteraceae; genus Metallibacterium. Next base: position 2,526 of record QILI01000086.1, on the reverse strand, counting down.
ATCTAGATGGCACTCTGACCTTGGTCAATGCACGTCCGGATGCCAAGCAGAAAAAGAAATAGGTTCCATACATCTTGCAGCTGTCATCCAAGACGAAGCGCAATGCTTTTCCTGTCATCCCGGGTGCAGACCCGGGGTCCACGTACCGCCGCCCCCTCCGAGCGAGCCTCAAACGTGATCTGGGCCGAGTGGATTCCCGCTTGCGCGGGAATGACGGGAATGGGTGGAGCGCAGCTCTGGTCTTGTCATCCCGGGCGCAGACCCAGGATCCACGTAGCGCCGATACCCTCCGTTCGGCCCCCAAACTCAGGTTTCAATGGCCCGGCGGCGCTGCCAGATGGCCAGCGCAATCATTCCTATCCCAAGTGCCGCACCGATCCACAGTTCCGGCATCAGATAGGCTTGACCAATAACCGGGCTGGTCAACGGATGGAGGATGGCATTTCTCAAAGCTGTGCCATTGTGGATGACGCTTGGTAAGGTCATACCGCTGGAGCCAGGGATGACGATGGCCATGTTAGTTGGCAATCCGGCTGCGGCAAAGGCGCTGCCGTAGTAGGTACCACCGAGTAGGTGCAGCACACCTTTCGCCCAGAAGGATTCTGCAGTGACATGAGGTAGCCCCAACAGGGCGAACCAGCCATTCAGTACGCCTGCAACCAAGGGAACCAGCAAAGCCCACAGGAAGGGTTTGCTGCGCACGGCTGCCGAGCACAATAACAGCCAGCCGAAGGTGGGCAGTGCCCAGAGAAAGTTCAGCGGCAGGGCTACCAGGAAAAAAAGTCCGACCTGCAAGGGGGCGCTATTCCACCACAGCAAGCTGAACAGCAAGCTGAACGGATTGAACCCGTGAAACCATACGAATGGAGTCAACAACACCAACATGGCGAAATAGGTGACGATGGCGATGGCAATGACCAGCAATGGAACGGCGAGTCCTGCAGTAATTACCTTGGACAATACCGTGCTGGTATCAGAAATAGGTAGGGATCGCCAGAACAGAATGCTGCGATCCCGACGGTCGTCATAAAGTGCGCCCAGGAGATAAAAGAACAACACAAAGGCTATAACGGTACTAATCAGCCCACTGATACCGAATAGACCGGCCGAAACAATTTTGTGCATGATGGCGAGCTGTTTGGGACCGGCGGGCGTGGGGATGGTTATATTTTCCGTAGAGATGTGGACTTTCCCATGCTCGATTACCACTGTGGAGGTATCGCCCATTTTCAGCGTATGCCCGAAATGGCTGTACATCGACACTTCGGCGGCGACCAGTCCGAGCAGCAGTAGGGCCAGCATGGCTACACCGGTCCATATTGGTGCCCAGACAAAACCACCACGGTGCTCCCAAAATTCGCGTTTGACCAGCCAGAGATAGGTTTTCATGCGTAGGTTCCCTGCATGGTGGCAACAAAGATATCGGCAATCGACGCACGGTGAATTTCTCCCAGTGGTTGCAGTTGTTCCCGTGGCGAACCATCGAAGAGAAATACCGTTTTTCCAAACATCTGGCGTTCGTGCAGTGGTTTGAGGGCTCGGGCCGCGTCGATATGTTCCGCTGTGGTGACAACTTCGAGAAAGCGCTGGCCGAGCGCGTCCATATCGCTGTGCAAGACGATGCGGCCATCGCGAATGAACATCACATCGGAGAGGATATTTTCGAGCTCTTCAACCTGGTGTGTGGTCACTAGAATGGTTTTGTTCTGATCGAAATATTCCTCAAGCAGACTTTGGTAAAACTGCTTGCGATATAGAATATCGAGTCCCAAGGTGGGTTCATCCAGAACCAGCAAGCGTGCATTGATGGCCATTACCAGTGCCAGATGCAGTTGGACGATCATGCCCTTGGACAGTTCTCGTACCTTTTGCCGCATCTGCAACTTGGTTCTTGATAGAAAATGCTGGCACTTGTCGCGGTCAAAGCGGGGATGAATATTCTCGACAAACGAGAGCGCTTCACCGACCCGCAACCAGCGTGGCAGAATGGCGACGTCGGCGATGAAGCAGACATCGTTCATCAGCCGATAGCGGGTCTGTCGTGGATCCTGTCCCAATACCTGCAACTCACCTTCGAAATCGGTCAGTCCGAGGATCGCTTTCAGGGCAGTGGTTTTGCCGGCCCCATTGGGGCCGATCAAACCGACGATGCGTCCAGGCTCGATCTCGAACGAGGCATCGATCAAGGCCTGTGTATGCTTGTAGCGCTTACTAAGATGACTAGCTTTGATTACGGCGCTCATACGCTTTCATCCTCCCGATTGACGGCCTTGAGTAAGGTTTCCGGTTTCAGACCCATGCGGCGGATGCGCTGAACCAGTTGCGGCCATTCGATGTTGAGAAATTGCTCTCGCTCGCTTCCTAATAGGGCCTGGTGGGCGCCATTCAGGACGAACATGCCCAGGCCGCGGTGCTTTTCCACCAACTGTTCTTCAACCAATACCTGGTATGCCTTGGAAACGGTGAGTGGATTGATCTGGTAATCCGCAGCCACCTGTCTTACCGAAGGCAGGGCAGCCCACTCTT
>QILI01000004.1 GCA_003233305.1 Mizugakiibacter sp. | reverse complement strand
TTGAGCCCATTCTCGAATATATTCCGGTCGTGTCCGACACTAGCGATATCGTTGGCAGAACCGGGCGCAGATTTACCAAGACCCAGCTTGCCAATGCCAACTTCGTAGGTTTTGACCCAACCCACAGGGGGGATGTTGTAGAACTTGATCGCGGAGTCGATTGCTTCAGCCACCTTGGGATCAGGTGTCATCCCCACCGCAATTTTGACCTGAGGCGAAGTCACAGGTGAACGCCCAAAGTTCCGTCCAGGCTTTTCACCTTCTATCTGTATCCGGTAGGCATTGATTATGTGTTGGGTCGCATCGCCAACATAGACCGTACTGCCTATAGGCCTCACCATCGCCGCCTTGAATTTCTGATAGGTGTTGCAATTCTGACACCAGACTACATATGTTTTGGAATTTGTCGATTGCGCAGAGACCTTGCCGGTGAACGTAAACAAGCCCATGAATCCCATTATTAATACCAACTGATATACTTTCAAAGTCCTTCTCCTTCTGTTGGTTGGAACCTAATTTAGCGATGATCACATGCATTCGTACATTCTGATATAGCTACTTGATATACATGGCCTCCCACTGATTGGTTGGGATGATCGTATGCTACCTGTATTATTTTTGTATACCCCGCCGTTGTGTAGGGAAGATCCTACAAGTGGGTTAAGTATAAAGTTCTATGGGCGTTTTCCCGTGAAGTGTGGACTGTGGCAAAGGGTGGTTATATGTCGGGTTTCGTGTGATGCTATCGAGCAGCGGGTCTGGCGTTTAAGCATGGCCCCCAATGGGTGCCACTGCAGGTATAAATAGACCAATGTAGAGCTGGCCAGCACGATCAGGGCGAAGATGTGCCTGTCTGTGTGACATAGCTCAACACACGTGAATTGGAAAGGTGTGTTTTTAGAGGTTCCCGAACATCTACGGACGCCGATGGAGATGCTGCCTTCATTGCTAAAGCTGTGGGTGATATCGCCCGTGCCAAGGGTATGTCGCAAGTGGCACGAGATGCGGGGTTGTCACGCGAAAGTCTGTGCAAGGCACTTTCTGGAGAAAGAACGCCTGGCTTCGACACCGTTCTCAAAGTCATGCAAGCGCTACGCCTAAAGCTACATACTGAAGCAGTCGCCTTGGCCCAACAAGGCGCTCCAGCCGACCACTCAAACGCTACGCGTTTTCGCGTCGGCTGAGCTTGGTAGTTAGCCATCTATTGGCGATGCGGTGATTCAGACGTTCGACCATGCTGTTGGTCTGCGGGTACTTGAGGTGCGTGAGGATGATGTTCTTTGTTTAACGTGGCTTCGGTGTTTGTCAACAAAGATGTCCGGCCCCAAAATTCGGCCAGCCCTGCAGATGCCGCAGGGCCAGGTCGGCCAATGCTTGGACGTGGCTGGGGTGGGCATTGAGGGCGGGGATGTAATGCAGTTCCTCGCCACCTGCGGCGAGAAACGTGTCACGGCCGCGCAGGGCGATTTCTTCCAGTGTTTCCAGACAGTCGACGGCAAATCCGGGGCATAGCACATCAATCCGTCGCACGCCTTGTCCGGGCAGGGCTGCGAGGGTGTGGTCGGTATAGGGCGTCAGCCAGGGCTGGCGGCCGACCCGCGACTGAAAGCTGACCCGTAGTTCCTGCCCTGTGAGCTGCAGGCGTTCGCGTAAGGCCTGAGCGGTGGCCTGACATTGGGATAGATAGGGATCGCCGGCCTGAATATAACTTTTGGGTAGACCATGAAAGCTCAGCAGCAGGCACTCTCCACGACCGTGTTCGTGCCAATGCCGACGCACGCTTGCAGCCAGAGCGTCGAGATAGCCGGTATCAAGGTGATAATCGTTGATGATGCGTAATTCTGGCGGCCAGCGCATACTTTGCAGCGTGGCTCCCACGGCATCGATCACACTACCCGTGGAGCTTGCTGAATATTGTGGATACAGCGGTAGCAGCAACAATCGACGGACCCCCTGGTGTTGCAGTTCGAGCATGGTTTTGCTGATCGACGGTTGCCCATAACGCATCGCCAGGGCGATGCGCAGCGGCCCCGGGGTGTGTTGCTGGAGATGCACATCCAACGCCTTAGTCAGGGCCTCGCTGTGGATGAGCAGAGGTGAGCCTTGTTGTGTCCAGATACGGGCATAGGCCCGGGCTGAGTGTTGCGGACGGCGTCGCAGAATCAGCCCATGGAGGATCAGCCACCATAGCCAGCGAGGGCTTTCGACAACCCGTGGGTCGGCAAGGAATTCACCCAGATAGCGACGCACATCCGTGGTGGTGGGGGCTACAGGTGTACCAAGGTTGACCAGCAACACGGCCGTTGTCGGTGGAAGGCCTTGAGCCAGGCCGGACAATCCGGCGTAGCGGGATGCTGCAAACATGGAACTTGGGTGGGTAACTTGGGATATGCAATGTTCAGAGTAGCGCAAAAAAAGGTGAGGAGGTGTATGTCAGCAGTCATGCAGTGGGTGCCAGACCCTGGCAAACCGATGCGTGAGGGACAGGCGTGTAGGTGCCACATCAATTGGTACTTCTGGCGATTTATGGGTCATCACCTTCGGGCACCTTGATAAAACCTCTGCACAGCTCGACTACGGTGGTGTGTTTTTCCTCACTATCCACCTATCTGACTGACATATCAGGGATATTGTCCCTGTAGAAGCTCATATTCGGACTACTTGTTACGGCTTTTCTAGGCCCCCTTCAGTTGCCTGCAGCCTGGACAGACTACGTTCAAGCAGCAGCTTGCATGGCGCGTTAGACTTGTTTAATTGAAATGGAGACCGACCATGCGATCGACTCGTTTTCTGTGTGCCCTGCTCCTGTTCGGTCTGGTTTCTTGGCCCGCTATGGTGGCTGCGCAAACGGCCAATCCTGACATTCAGCGGGTGCAGCGAGCGACGCAGGTACTGCAACAGATCGTTATGGCTCCAGATCGTGGTATCCCCAAGGGCCTGATGCGTGGAGCCCGGGCTATTGCGGTGATTCCTGGGGTGGTCAAGGCGGGTCTATTTTTAGCTGGGCGCTATGGCGAAGGTCTGATTTCGATTCGCCGTACCGGTGGCAGTTGGTCGCTGCCGGCTTTTATCCAGTTGGCGGGTGCCAGCTTCGGTTTTCAGGCCGGGGTGTCATCGACCGATGTAATACTGGTATTTCGCACCCAGCGTGGGGTTGATCGTCTGGTCCATGGTGAATTCACTCTCGGTGCTGATATTACGGTAGCGGCCGGTCCGATTGGTCGCTACTTCAATGCCGGTACCACACCCCGGTTCAATGCCGAGATCTACTCTTATTCCCGGTCCCAGGGACTGTTTGCCGGGATTGCCTTGAATGGGGCTCGGATCAGTATTGATGATGCGGCCGATCAGCGGGTGTATGGCCAATATGTTACGGCTCGCCGGGTATTCGAGGGTCAGGTCGATCAGGTTCCAGCAGCGGTTCAGGTCTTCCAATCCACGCTGGAGGAGTACACTAAATAAGCAGGTTGTTGCCACCTGTATGGTGGCGGTAAATAGACAGGCGTTTTAACTTTGATAACGCCACTAGATGCGTATTTCGTAGGAGAAGAGTATGTTTGGATTCGACAGCCCTTGGCATTGGTTGATCCTGCTGTTGATCATTGTGTTGGTATTTGGTACCAGCAAGCTTGGCAAGGTGGGAACCGACCTCAGTTCAGCGATCCGTAATTTCAAAAAGGGACTCAAGGAAGGGGAAGCCGAGGATGAGGCCAAGAACAAGGATGCCGATGTGGAGCACCTTGAAGCGGACGACAAGGAGTCCGCGACGACGGACAAGACGCCTCACCGCGAACACCATGACTGAATCGTGTTTGGTATTGGCTTCAATGAACTGGCTTTGATCGCCTTGGTGGCGCTGATCGTGCTTGGCCCGGAAAAGTTACCTGGGGTAGCGCGGACGGCCGGGGTGATGGCGCGACGGGCGCGGCTGGCTTGGAATGATCTGCAATCGGAAATTCAGGGGGATGTCGATTTGCAGGCAATCAAGCGAGAGTTCAGCGGCACTATCGACACGGTTCGTGAAGCGGCAAAAAGTCTTGAGAATGAGACCAAGAACCTCCACGATAAGTTGGGCGAAGCGGCCCAGGATGTACAGGGTACGGCCTCGGAGATTGAGGCCAGTGTTGCCAAAACGATTGACCAGCTACGTTCGGCTGCCTCACAACTGGATGAGCAGGCCGGTGGCGAGCGGGATGACTTGCGAGTTGCTGCGGCCGATCTACGGGCCACTGCAGAACGGATTGCCCAGGCTGAGGAACAGCGTTGCCGGGCTGCAAGCGAGTCGGATGTGAACGCGGTGATGTCGCCAGCGGCCACAGAAGTCTTGTCGACTGCTTCGGCTGCCGGTCCCGATCCCGACCTGAACAGCAAACATGACCCAGGAGCCTGAATCTCCCGCTCAGCAAGCACTAGGTGGTTTCGTCACACACCTGCTGGAGCTGCGTTCTCGGCTACTCAAGGCGGTGCTGGCGGTACTGTTGATACTGCTGGCTCTGCTGCCATTTTCTGACAAGCTTTACGATCTTCTAGCCCGGCCTTTAATCGAGCGCTTGCCGCAGGGCTCGCACATGATTGCCATTGAGGTGGCAAGTCCGTTCCTGACCCCGATCAAGCTGAGTTTGGTTACCGCACTATTTCTGGCGATGCCCGCGATCTTGTACCAACTCTGGGCATTTGTCAGTCCCGGGCTGTATCGGAATGAGCGGCGTCTGGCCTTGCCGTTGCTGGTTTCCTCAGTGTTGCTGTTTTATCTGGGCTGCGCGTTCGCCTATTTTCTGGTTTTGCCGGCAGCATTTCATTTTCTTACCATGGTCACCCCGGCGGGGGTGTCAATGATGACTGACATCAGTCATTACCTCAGCTTTGTACTTTCTATTTTCTTCGCTTTTGGCTTGAGTTTTGAAGTGCCGATAGCGGTCGTACTATTGGTGGCCATGGGCGTTGTACCGGTGGCCAAGATGCGTCGGGCCCGGCGCTACGTGATTGTCGGTGCGTTCGCCTTGGCGGCGGTCATTACTCCGCCCGATGTGCTGTCACAGACTTTGCTGGCGGTTTCCATGATCTTGTTGTTCGAGTCGGGTCTGCTGGCCGCAAGCTTGTTGATACGTAAGCGTCACCCCGATCAGGACGATAAATCCACATCTTGATACGCGGCTATTTCGCAGTAGCTCAGGCCGAACCCATCGGCCGGGCTGGCCGGGCCGTCTTTTGTTTCATTCCGGCACAGGCCCCGGGGTCGTCTTGATAGGGTTTACAGCGGCCATTGCCTGTACCGCGTGCAGAGCCTGACTTAGCCACCAGTCTTCAGCGGCCAGTGCGGCGTCATCAGCCATCTTGGATGATCTGGCGATGCCATGAGCAGCTAAGTGGCCGGGTAGATCCGCCTCACGGCTTATCGGTTGCCCGGGGGTAACTACATGGACTCGTAGATTGTCGGCAAGTTCCACATTCGGTTGAATTCCCCGGGCCTGGATCGAGGTGCCAGTCGGGGTGTAATAGCGTGCTGTGGTCAGTTTGATGGCGGCCCCATGGCTGACTGGGATGATCGTTTGTACCGAACCCTTACCAAAGGTTCGGCGACCCATCAGTACAGCCCGGTGCTGATCTTTGAGTGCTCCGGCGACGATTTCTGCTGCCGAGGCAGTGCCGCTATCGATCAGAACGACCAGTGCAGCACCCTGCAGCAGATCCCCCGGTGAGGCGTTGAAACGCCGGTCGGCTTGTCGTACCCGACCGCGGGTAGTAACGATGGTGCCATGGTTCAGAAAGTCGTTGGCGACGCTTACCGCTGCAGTCAGCAAGCCACCCGGGTTGGAGCGTAGATCCAGCACCGCCCCACGCAAGGGCCCGTATTTTTTCTGTAAATGCCCGATCTGGCGACTGAGATCCTCCGCAGTATCCTGTTGGAACTGACTGATACGCAGATAGGCAATACCCGGAGCCAGCAAACGTGAGCGCACGCTGGCTACTTCGATGTGCTTACGTAGCAGATGGATGGTTACCGGTCGAGAGCTGCCGATATGCAGCACAGTCAGCTGTAACTTGCTTTCCGGTGGGCCACGTAGCGAGTTCGAGGCAGCACCCAGAGCCTCAGGATCTACAGCCTTACCATTGATCCCGACGATGGTGTCTCCAGCGCGAATGCCGGCATGGGCAGCAGGAGTTCCATCCAACGGAGCGATAACTTGCAGTGTGCCGAAGCGTGTCGTGACCACGACACCGATACCGACGTACTTACCACTGGTGTCCTCATTCAACTGCGATATGGCTTGTGGGTCGAGAAACTCGCTGTGTGGATCCAGCCCAGCCAGCATGCCCTGCAGAGCGTACTCCATCAGCTGGTGATCGCTGACCTTGTCGACATAGGCCTTCTTGACCAGCTCGAAGGTACGGGTGAAGGTCTGGATATCCCGTAACGACGGTTCTGTCACCGGTTTCGCTGCGGGCGCTGCGGTGACGGCTGCGGCTCGGGAGAACGGTGAGGCTAGCAGTGACAGCAATACGATTGAGGTGATAAGAGAGCGGTGCATGGGAAATGGGTCTCTGCGTGTAGAAGACCATTATGCATGGCAGTGTCCGAGCCAGCCTCACCGTGCTCCGGGCCGGGTGGATTCCCGCCTGCGCGAGCATGACGAGAAAGTGCACAGGTCGGTTCTATTGCCTGCTCCGTAGTGAGAGAAGTGGTGATCGCAGAGGAGTATCACCACCAGTCCATTAACCCAGGTTCTGAAAAGCGCAGTTGCAAGACCCGGATTCTCCTAGTTCAGCATGGTCGGTTTGTAGGGTGGTGTGCGAAATTGCGAAGCGATCATGGAGCATCGATTCAACCCGCTGCCGAACATCGTGGCAGTCGATCCTGGGTTCGACATGAAGATGTGCCGACAAAGCCGGCATGCCCGAGGTCACTTCCCAGACATGCAAATCGTCGACACGAGTCAGGTGGGGCATGGCCAATATGGCCTCGGCAATGGCCTTTGGGTCAAGGTTCCGGGGAGCCGCCTCAAGAAAGATATGCCCGGAATCCCGGACTAGCCCGTAGCCGGCTTTCAACATCAGTCCGGCAACGACCAGGGTGGCCAGTGCATCCAGGCGATTCCAGCCGGTCCACCAAATGACGCCACCGGCGATGGCGGTGGCAATGAATGCGTACAGGTCAGTCAGGATGTGCTGAAAGCTGCCTTCGACATTCAGACTTTGGCGATTGGCTTTGCTTAGCACCCAGACCGCAGCGACATTGACCACGATCCCCACCAGCGCCACGATCAGTACCAACAGGCCGTGAACTTGCGGTGGAGAGATCAGCCTTTGAACGGCTTCGATGGTGAACCAGGCGGACAGAATGAGTAGGGTTATTCCGTTGGCCTGGGCGCTGAGAATCTCGGCCCGTTTGAATCCGAAGGTAAACCGACCCCGTGCTGGTTTCTCCGCCAGGCGCATGGCCACCAGGGCCAGCATGATGGCCCCGGCATCAGTCAGCATGTGTCCGGCATCGGCGATCAGTACCAGGGACGAGGCGATGATGCCGACCACGACTTCGACGACCATGAAGCCCAGCAATAGTGCCAATGCGGTGTACAGATAGCGGCGATCGGCATCCTTGGACACCCCATGCGAGTGACCGTGGTGGTGATTGTGCTCAGTTGGAGTCATGGGTTGAGGCTACGGTTAATTCCTTGGAGAGCAGGCATTCTATGCAATATCCCAGGTGTTATGACATGACATTTGCAGAGCAGGGCGGAATTTCTCCCGCCCTCCTGCGTTACTCCATGTCCACATGCCCTTCGATCGGAAACCACTCATCGATGTTACTCACGTAAACCCAGCCGGCGACCTTTTGACCGGTGCGACCATGTTGCCGGATGAGTTGAACCGCCTGAGCAGTCCGCTCGTCCTCACAGACCACTTCCAGTTTCACTTCTTTGGTCACCCGTTCACCCAGTTCAACCGAGTAGGTCTGTTCCTGGCTGCTGACCGCCCGCAGCAGTCCCTTTACATCGATGACCGACAGATGTTGATAACCGGCTTGTTCGAGGGCATGCACAATGTCGCTGACGCGACCACGATGAACAAACGCCTTAACTTCTTTCATGGCTTATTCTCCTTGGAGATCAGGCGCCGGGCAGCGCGTTGTTCGATCCAGTCATAGAGCACGGGCAACAGGATCAGTGTCAACAGGGTGGAGGTGATCAGGCCGCCAATCACGACTGTCGCGAGGGGCCGTTGGGTTTCCGCTCCGACCCCGCTGGACAGCAACATCGGCACCAGGCCAAGAATGGCCACACTGGCTGTCATCAGTACCGGGCGCAGCCGTAATTCGGTGCCACGCATGACGGCATCGCGTACTGACAGTCCTTTCTCCCGTTGTTGGTTGAGAAAGCTCACCAGCACGATGCCGTTTAGCATGGCGACCCCGAACACGGCGATAAAGCCGATGGCTGAGGGAACCGAAAGGTACTGACCGGTCAGCGCCAGTCCCACTAAGCCACCGATGGTTGCAAACGGAACATTGGCGAGAATCAGCGCGGCGTACTTGACTGAATTGAACGCGGTGTATAGCAGAACAAAGATGAAGAAGATGGTGATTGGAACGATCAGTGCCAAGCGCTTCAAGGCTCGTTGCTGATTTTCGAAGGCACCACCCCACTCAGTGTAATAGCCTGTCGGTAGCTTGACGCTGTTCTGGATGGCGCTGTTGGCGGCCTGCACAAAACTATTGATGTCTCGACCACGAACATCCATCTGGATCACCGCATAACGCTGTAGTTGCTCGCGGCGGATGAACGAGTAGCCTTC
>QILI01000136.1 GCA_003233305.1 Mizugakiibacter sp. | reverse complement strand
CGGAAGGCCCACAAAGAACGGTTCGAGCAGACGTGCGGTCACCGCTTCGGGAGTCTGCAGATCTCCAAAATACCCAAGATCCAGGATTGGAAGGTGTTCGGGCATATACAGTCCGCCGTCCGTAGCAAGACCGGCACCGAGAGCCTGGCGCAGGGCAACTGCCGGAGCCTGTCCACGAGTGCTTACGAAGCGCATACCAGCACCTCCGCACGGGGACCGGTAACCGGGGAGATCCAGCCTTCGCTATCGAGGCCATGTTCTGCAAACGCTTGGCCCATAGCCGCCTTGACGCTGGCTGCAGTGGTAGCGTCCTGACACCACGCAAACACGCTGGGACCGGCACCGGAGATGCTGGCACCCAATGCTCCAGCGTCCAGTGCCGCACTTTTGACCCTGGCGAAACCGGGAATCAGAGCCGCACGACGAGGTTCCACCAGCACATCGAGCAATCCACTCCGCAGTAGTTCGGGATCCCCTCGAAAACACCCAACCAGCAGCAGGGACAAGTGCGCAGTTTGCTCAACACAGCGGGACAATGGATAGAAAGTGGCCAAGACTTCGCGAGCTCGACGGGTCTCCAGAACATGGTGCGGATGTACCACGACCGCGTACAACCAGTCCGGAACTGGCAAGCGTAATAAGGTCTCAGCAGTGGCCAGCACCAGGCCACCAAGCAACATGGGAGCGACGTTGTCACCATGTCGTGAGCCGCTGGCAACTGCCTCGCCGGTTAGGGCATGCGGATAGAGCTGCTCGCGTGGAAGAGGTGTATCGAGCAGCTCATTGGCGGCGACCAATGCGGCCACCGCAGAGGCGGCTGAGCCACCGAGTCCAGAGCCGTAGGGTATGCCTTTGTCAATAGTAATTTCGAATCCGTAAGCAAGATTCAGTGTGTCGCACAACGATAGTAAAGCGGCTCCGGAAGTGTTCTCAGTGGCACTCTGTGGCAGTGGCCGGTCAGCCCCACGGATGCTGACAATGCGAACCCCGGGAGAATTCACACGCTGCACACTTACCTCATCAAAGGGACCGGCAATAGTGTGCCCAAGTATGTCAAAACCCACTGCGACATTGCCGACACTGGCCGGGGCACGGGCTGTGGCGCGAATTTTCATGGTCCTCTCCTCAGGCCTGCAGCCACTCGCAACAGGTCCGCGAATACTCCGGCAGCGGTCACTTCCGGACCGGCACCAGGCCCCTGCACCACCAAAGGATTGTCGCAATAACGGCGAGTGGTGAACTGGACGATATTGTCGGTAGAACGCAGCCGGGCAAAAGCATGCTGATCGGCAACGTCTTCAAGCCCGACCTGGGCTACGCCGTGATGATCGACCCGGGCCATATAGCGCAAATGTCGATGGCCGGCATTAGCCTGGGCGAGACGCGCTGCCATCGTGGCATCAAGTTCCGGCAAGCGCTGTAGAAACTCTTCGCGATCAATCGTCATCAATGCTGGCGGTACCAGGCTCTCGATCGCAACATCTTCAAGTTCGATCCTGACCCCAGCCTCACGCGCCAGAATAACCAGCTTACGCGCCACATCAACGCCGGCCAGGTCATCGCGTGGATCAGGCTCGGTGTAGCCCTGGGCATACGCTTCGCCGAGCAGTTCCGAGAAGGGTTGTTGGCCATCGTAACGATTGAACAACCAGGCCAGGGTCCCGGACAAAACACCCTCGACAGCGATCAGTTCATCGCCGGTATCGATCAAGTCGCGCAAGGTCTGGACGATCGGTAAACCCGCTCCGACGGTGGCCTCGTAACGTAGTTGCGCCCCGCCTTGTACGGCGGCAGCCAGGATAGTCTGCCAGCGGCTGCCAGAACCCGAGGCAGCTCGCTTACTGGGGGTGATAACGTGAATACCCGCCTGCAGCCAAGTGGCGTAATGGTCAGCCAGCGTATCGCTGGCAGTGCAGTCGATGATGGCCGCATGGGGAAGATGGCTGGCGTGTACATGTGCCGCAAATGTCTTGAGGTCGACATGCCCCGATTGCTGTAATTTCTGACGCCAGTCGGCAGGAAGCTCGGTATCTTCATGCAACCACTGACAGCGACTGTTGGCAATAGCCCGAATACGCAAATCCAAACAGGACTCCACACGTAAGCGCTGCTGGGCCGTCCGTATTTGTTCCAGCAGTGCAGTACCGATATTACCCGGGCCGATCACTCCGATACTCAAGGTCTGGTCGGAGAGCAGGAAAGCCGCGTGGGCAGCACGTAGGGCACGCGTTGCATCGGTGCTGGAGATGGCCAGGGAAATACTGCGTTCGCTGGCTCCCTGGGCAATAGCCCGAACATTCACCCGGGCCCGTGCAATCCCTTCGAAGAGTCGTGCGGCCACCCCACGGGTGCCGACCATGCCGTCGCCTACAGCAGCAAGAATACTGATGTTGCGCGATAGCGACACACCCTGCACGGCACCGCTGCTGATTTCCGTCGCAAACGCTGTACCGAGGGCGATCTGCGCCCGATCAGCATCGATATCACGAATGACGCAACAGATCGAATGCTCGGACGATCCCTGGGAGATCATAGTCACCGATACATCGGCGGCGTGTAGAGCGCCGAAAACCCGTTCTGCAGTTCCCGGCACTCCCAACATGCCAGCCCCCTCGAAATTAAGCATGGCCATACCGGACACCGTGGTCAGGCCCTTGACCGGCGCACCAAGGAGGCTCTTTGTATCAATACACGTTCCGGGTTGCTCAGCTCGAAAGATGTTACGGATATGAATCGGCAGCTGACATCGCAAAGCCGGGATCATGGTCTGGGGATGGATCACCCGGGCCCCGAAGTAGGCCATCTCGCAGGCCTCGTGATAACTGAGTGTTGGCAGCGGAACAGCCTCGGGAACCAGATCCGGGTCGGCACTGAGTACGCCATCGGTATCGCCCCAGAGAGTTAGTCCAACGGCATGACCGAGGGCGGCAAAGATCGCCGCCGAATAATCACTACCATTGCGACCCAGAGTAGTCGCACAACCCGCCAAGTCACGTGCCACAAATCCGGTAACCACCAGTCGCATACTGCCATGCTGTGCCCGCCAAGCCGCCCAGGCAGTTTCACTGCGGCGCCAGTGCACACTGGCCCCCAATTCACCCTGCTGCACCGTGAGTACCTCACGCGCATCGAGAACCGTGCACTGCAAACCACCATGATTTAAGTACGCCGCCAACAAATGCGCGCTACACAGTTCACCAAGACCCTGTACCTCAGCGCGTAACGCAGCAGGCCAAACATCTTCACCAGCTTGACGTAAGGTTTGGACTAGCCAGGAAAACTGCAGCCGAAGCCACGCTACAAGTGGTGAATCCTGCAGGGGCTCGGCAACCATGAGGTGGCGCTTCAGAAGCATATCAACCAGAGTGTCACGATCTTCCATAGACTTGCTTTGTTCCAATGCCACCAACACATCGGTAACCCCTTGCAGGGCAGAAACCACAATGATCTGTGCGCTTTCGCCCGTTTCTCTAAGTCGTTGCACGACTCGCGCATAACCGGCGACATCGGTAAGACTTGAGCCTCCGAACTTATGCACGGACGGTCGCTTGCCGGCAACATCAAGACGGCTGGGCTGGGAAGATGGTGACGACATCATGCTGATCTCCGTAGTGAGACCCTGCCGGTATCGTGGTGGAAAGTGATCAGAACCCTTCCTGCCGCGGTGTTCGGCGGGGAGGTGTCTGAAGCCTTGAGGCTAATTCAATCCACGTACCCACCGCTTCCGGTAATACCGGTTGCGATGCTAGTCGTGATGGTAATCATGCACCGGGCTACGCCATCCGCAATCACCCGACAACACGGCAGCTGCAGTGGTGACGACATCGAATATGAGTGACGGAACAAAATCTTGGGCATAACGGGAGTAAAGCCTGCGTGAGCTGTGTTTGTCAAGCGACAAACCGACACCACCACACATTTCGAATACCCAAAAGCATGGCAAACTGGATGAAATATCGATCAGCAATGCATAATTTACGCCTCATCAGCGTATGGCTGATGGGCCTTTAGTAGAACGATAAAATGGATTTTCGCCGTGCTCATGATCGGTAGCGTCACGGACCGCTCCAATCTCCGGGATACGTGCCCGCAAAGTACGTTCAACACCCTGTTTAAGGGTAACGTTTACCATCCCGCAGCCCTGGCAACCACCACCGAATGCAAGTACCACGTCGGCCTTAGCAGTAACTTCGACCAAACTCACCCGACCACGATGACTGGCCAGCTGGGGATTGATCTCCTCAGCAATAACCTTCTGCACACGTTCAACAAGATTCACCTGGGTGGCACTCATTTCACCGCGCAAGCGCGGTGCCCGGACGTTGATTTCTCCACCGGTCTGCGAAACCACAAAGTCGATATTCGCCCCTTCCAACCATGACTGGCTGATTGCGTCGATCACCAAACGCCAACCCGGGTAGTTTACGACCCCATCATCACAACTGATTTCATGAGGCTCACAGAAAGTCATCTCACAGTCTGCCGACAAACTGCCCGGTTCCCGGGCACGGATACGTACCGCCCAATCTGCCGCACCTTGCTCACTCAGCAGTTTACGAAAATATTCCTGGGCTTCCGGGCTTACTGCAATCATCTAAAGTCTCCAGTTGACCCAAGTTATTGTACGCGCAGCAGGTAGATCTCGAACTACTTAGGAAAAGTACTGTCGCGGTTATACTGCAGTTTTTCGGAGCATCACCATGACTCTGGCCCACCTTGCCTCACAGCGATGCAAACCACGACATGGTAATGAGCACCGACTTAATCCGGCATCCATCCAAAAATGGCTTACACAACTTCCCGACTGGAAAGTTGACACCTCCGCCACAGTACTCAGTAAAAACTTCTGTTTTGAAGATTTTCACCACACCCTCGGCTTCATCAATGCCGTCGGATTTATCGCCAACCAGGCCGATCATCATCCTGATATCGAAGCCGGTTACGGCCACTGTCTGCTGCGCTGGTCCACCCACGACTGCCAAGGATTGTCGATGAATGATTTTATCTGCGCCGCCCGTGTCGAGAATTTGTACACCCCGACGCTTCATGGATTGTCATGATGCTCGTGCAGAGTTTTTCCGGCTTAGTAAATTTCTGAGGGGGTGGAGTACTGGTGATTTTGGTCTACTGAAGAAAATTTACCAGCCGAGCAAAAGACCTAAGAGTACGGAATGAATGTATGCAATATCCGGGTTAGACCACTGAGTTAATCCCTAGTGACCCACGCTACCTCGCTACGCTGGATTGCTCTCGCCCTACTCACGCTGGTGATTGCAATAGGGCTCGCATGGCTAGGCAACACCCTCACGGCATCAGGTCTGGCCGGGCAGGCTCAGATTGAGGCAAACGCCTGGCAGCACGGCAGCTCACCGTGGCATTGGCAGTTACAGCATACGCGGGACCTGGTCGCCGGACGTGTCTTTGGCCCAGCTCAACTGCTACACAAGGATGGTCATCTTGAGGTGATCATCCAGAGCCGACAGGAAATCGAATTAGGATTGCCCTTGTCACGCCCGGCCAACCTGCTGGCGGCCCCGGTGCTGGTTCTGAGCATGCACAGCAATCACCGTTTGCATCTACGCCTGATCGTACGTGAATCCTTGCGTGCAGCCGCTCGCTTCGCCTACTTACCTAATTGGCTTCCGGGACTTAGCAAGCAACACTACAACCTTGGCAAGTTACCCTGGACAGACGCCTCCGGACGTCCGGTTCAGCCCCCCCACCGCGCTGCTATGTTCCGCTTGGCCGTACATGCCCTGCCCGGCTCCCGCCTGCAGTCCATTGCCGCGAAACTACGTGCGCCCGGCATGGCAAGAATTGCCACTACACCAAGTGGGGTACAAGCATTCCTGGCCCGCCATCCACCCTATCCAGGAATACCCGTAGTTATCCTACCCGAGGGCTTGCAGTCGTCCACGATGCTGGCACTACGGGTGCAAGTACAGTCCAGAGACTCGGCGGCTATCGTGGTCCCGGCAGGTCAGGCTAAGAGGGTCTATGAAAGCAGTCGCCGAAAACCTATTTATACAAGATTTTTAACCTGGATTCTGATTGTATCTACTGGGTTGGGGATGCTCATGGTGACGCGATTTCCACCGAAGAGACTCCCACAGCGCGCTGTCCTCGAAGCCTTGCTGGCCTTTTTACCGATTCTATTGATTGCCTTTGGGTTTGGCAGTGCCCACAACTTCGGGATGAAAACAGGGGTCCTCAGCGCACTGACTCTGGCCTTTGCCCTGGCCATCAGCCTGCGCCACCCCCTGCAACTTGCCTCATGGCAATGGCTTGCTCCGGCCCGTACCTGGTGGATTCCGGCTCTTGCTCCCGGAGCCGCCTTGGTACTGTTCGCGTACTTCCACGGCCACCTACCCAGCCCCGGTGATACCGCTCGGTATACATTGTGGGCACTACTGCAGCAGGCTTTGCTGCAAGTTGTGGTAGCCCGTCGCCTGGCCTACGGGCTAGGCAACCCCCATGCCGCAGTACTGCTCACAGCAACCATATTCGCGTTGATGCATGCTCCCAATACCTCGTTGATGCTGCTTACCTTTCTGGCTGGGCTGTTATGGACGGGGTGGTTTCTGCGACAACGTGCATTATTGCCGGTGGCTATCGCCCATGCTGTTGGTGCACTGTTGTTACTAGGAATTGCCTCACAGCAGGGTTGGCTGCATTCATTGGCAATCGGTGCCCGCTATTTGCGCTGAGGCTCTAGTTTCTCCAGTAACGCACTCAGTTCGCTCTTCAGCGGCGTTGAAAAACTGTATACCTGATCGCTAAGTTCGAACTCAAAACGTATCGAGTGGAGAAACATTCTCTTCAATCCCAACTTCTGGAAACGCCGATTGACATCATGATCTCCGTAGCGATCATCACCCACCAGAGGATGGCCAATATGGGTTGCGTGAACCCGTATCTGATGGGTGCGACCGGTTTCCAGCGTGGCTTCTACCAGGCTGCACTCCGCGAACCGCTGGATCTCCCGGAAGCGGGTCAGCGCAGGTTTCCCCTGCGCCGACACCCTGACCATTCTCTCACCTTGCCTGCCACCACCACTGGCACGGTACAAAGGCGCGTTGACGTCGACACGGGTGCGCCGCAATGCCGGTGCCAATAAGCTCAGATATTGTTTGTGTACGCGTCCCTCGCGGATTTCCTGCTGCAAGGCAAGCAAGGCGCTGCGACGTTTGGCCAACACCAATAAGCCCGAGGTATGCCTATCCAGGCGATGAGCTAATTCGAAAGATTCCTTTGGCCTGGCGGCACGCAGCAACTCTATGACACCAAAGCTCACCCCGCTGCCGCCGTGACTGGCCATACCGGCGGGTTTGTTCAACACCAAAAAATTACGATCCTCAAAACTGATTGCATCCAGCAACTGCTGAATCTGCCAATCCGAAGGTTGACCTTTGTTCTCATTGTTGGCCTGGCGAACTGGAGGCACGCGGATCACATCGCCCTCTTGCAAACGTGTATCAGCACTCACCCGCCCGCTGTTGACGCGTACCTGACCGGTACGCAGCAATCGATAAATTAGGCTCTTAGGAACCCCCTTTAGAAGGGTAATCAAAGCGTTGTCGATGCGCTGTCCGGCTCGCTCGGAACCGATCTCGATATACTGAACACGAACCCTGGGTACAGGTGATATATTGGTTTGCATTGAAAAATCAACCGGCTGGAGCTT
This sequence comes from Mizugakiibacter sp., assembly GCA_003233305.1. Classification (GTDB taxonomy): domain Bacteria; phylum Pseudomonadota; class Gammaproteobacteria; order Xanthomonadales; family Rhodanobacteraceae; genus Metallibacterium. Next base: position 1,359 of record QILI01000136.1, on the reverse strand, counting down.
ATACTTTAACCGCGCAGGGTCAGGTCTGTATGCGTAGGTATACTTTCTGACTACTGGCAAGACGGGATGGAGCAGTCATAGATTGGGTAAAAGTCCCAGTGCTGCCCACCTTTTATTGTCGATGCCATCCAGTATCTGCTAAGCCTGGTTCAGGCAAGAAGAAGGGTGCCGGTGTGAGTAGGCAAGCCATTTCCACGCCGAAGCAGTAGGAAGCTTCGGCCCAATGCCGCACTGCGGCGCAACCCCAGCCGGCTGCCATGAGCGCTGATGGGGGAAGTCGTCGTATGCGCAAGAGGATCTAGTCGATGAAGCGCATGTTGATCAACGCAACTCAGCGTGAAGAGTTGCGCGTGGCCATTGTGGATGGCCAAACACTGTACGATCTTGATATCGAAATCCCTTCTCAGGAACAACGTAAAGGGAATATCTACCAAAGCCGGATTACCCGAGTCGAACCCTCACTAGAGGCCTGTTTTGTCGACTATGGTGCTGATCGACACGGTTTTCTTCCCCTCAAGGAAATTGCCCGGTCCTACTTCACCCCCGGTGTTGACCCGCACAAGGTAGGCATCCGTGAACTGGTCAAGGAAGGTCTTGAACTGGTTGTCCAGGTTGAAAAGGATGAACGTGGCAACAAGGGTGCCGCCCTAACCACGTACCTCAGTCTGGCTGGACGATATATGGTGCTGATGCCCAACAGTCCCTCTGCCGGAGGTGTATCACGACGCATAGAGGGAGCAGAACGCAAAGCTCTCAAGGAAGCACTCGACCAAATCGAAGTTCCAGATACCATGGGCTTGATTGTTCGCACCGCCGGGATGGGTCGTGACCCGGAAGAGTTGCAATGGGATCTTGATTATCTTCTTAAGCTCTGGGAAGCCATCGACACAGCTGCGAAGTCCAAATCCTCCCCCTTCCTGATCTACCAGGAATCTCGGCTCATCATCCGGGCACTACGTGACTATATGCGCCCGGATATCGGTGAAATACTCATTGACAACGAGGATATGTACCACGAAGCAAAGGACTTCGTGCAGCGGGTAATGCCAGCCAATCTGCGTAAGCTCAATCTGTACCAGGAAAAAGTTCCGCTGTTCACCCATTTTCAGATTGAATCACAGATTGAAAGTGTGTATGCACGTTCTGTCCGACTGCCATCCGGCGGCTCGATTGTCATTGACCAGACCGAAGCCCTGACCGCAATCGATGTTAACTCGGCTCGGGCAACGAAGGGCAGCGATATCGAAACAACCGCCTTCAATACCAATCTCGAAGCTGCTATCGAGATTGCCCGGCAGCTTAGAATTCGTGACGCCGGTGTGCTGATCGTGATCGACTTCATTGATATGGAAAGTACTC
>QILI01000068.1 GCA_003233305.1 Mizugakiibacter sp. | reverse complement strand
GACTGGGGTCGAGAACACGCACCATGCAGGTCATATCGGGATGAATGTCCGGATGGGCTTTCAGGTAGGCATAAACATAGGCCCGGAAGGTGCCGATATTGGTCAGTCGGCGCTGATCCATGGGCACCATATCCTGCTTGCCATGCTCGTTGAGCCGGGCATTCCAGTGTTCAATATCGGTATGTTTCTGTTCCAGATAACTGCGCAGCAAGCGCACTTTGGTCAGTCGTTGGGTCTCTTCGGTATTCAGAAAACGGGTACTGGTAATATCGATAAACAGACCTCGTTTGATCCGCCGCCCCCCCGATTGCTGCATGCCGCGCCAGTTCTGAAAACTTTCAGAGATGAACCGCCAGGTCGGAATAGTGGTGATGGTCATGTCGAAGTTCTGTACCTTGACGGTATGCAGCGCCACGTCCACCACATCACCATCGGCGTTGAATTGCGGCATGGTGATCCAGTCGCCAACCCGTAGCAGGTCGTTACTGGCCAACTGAATCCCGGCGACAAATGACAGAATGGTGTCCTTAAACACCAGCAGCAATACTGCCGACATCGCCCCCAGGCCAGACAGCAACAGTAAGGGGGAGCGACCAATGAGGATGGCAATGATAATAATCGCGGCGAGGATGTAGATCGCAATCTTGCCCAGCTGAACGTAGCCCTTGATCGAATGGACGCGGGTGACCTCGCTGTGGGAGAAGATATCCTGCAGCGCGGATAGCGCGGCATTGATGGCCAGCGCGGCAAACCATATCACCGCAGCCAGGGCCAGATTACGAATCAGCAGATCGATTTGCTGGGGTATGTGCGGAACCAGCTCGATACCGAATTGCAGAATTAGCGCTGGAATCATCTGTGCTACCCGGCGTAGCACCCCGTGCCGGACCATGGCATCGTCCCATTGCCAGGCCGTGTGCCGGGCCAGTCGGCCCATGGTACGTAGCAGGATACGATGGCCAAGACGATGACTGAGCCAGGCCGCAAGCAACAACACGGCAAGACCGAGCACGCTGCGCAGCCAAGGTTCCTGAAGCATATCGAGCAGTGGTTTTAATTGCATAGTGTCAAAGAGGCTCCATACCCCGTTCAATGGATATACCGACGGCCTCACATTGATCCACAGCAGCCGGCTTACGCACGGTCAAATGCAGCCAGGTGACACCGAATTCTTGCTGTAATATCTCGGCACAGCGGGCGGCAAAGGTTTCTAGCAGTTGCACTTCACAGGCTGCCCCTAGCTTGCGCAGGCGGTTGGCGATAGCGGCATAGTCCAGAGTATCGGCCAAGCGGTCACTCATGGCGGCACTGCGGGTATCCCAGGCCAGTTCCAGATCCAGCAGCAGCGGGCGCAGGGTTTCGTGCTCGTGGGCATAGACACCGATACGGGTGTCCACGTGCAGGCGTTCAAGAAAAATACGATCCATGGTCAGGCTACCTCGGGCAGGTCTTCGAGACCCCAGCGCGGTCGAATGTGGATCATTGTGCCATCCTGTTGTCCGGCTGCAAGCCGCAGGGCCCCGACCAGCGCAATCATCGCGCCGTTGTCGGTGCAGAAGGCCAGACGGGGAAAATGGACACGAAAGCCATCCTTTTCTGCGGCGCGTTGCAGATCCCTGCGCAAGCGCAGGTTGGCTCCTACGCCACCGGCCACCACCAGACGTTGCAGCCCACAGGTGGTTAGCGCTCGACGGCATTTAGTGACCAGGGTTTCGGCTACGGCGGCCTCGAAGGATGCCGCCATGTTGGCGCGAGTTACCGCACTGCGATCGCTGCGCTGCCAGGCCAGTAGAAGCTGGGTCTTGAGCCCGGAGAAACTGAAGTCAAGACCCGGCCGATTGCACAGTGGGCGGGCGAAGCGGAATGCATCACTGCGGCCTGTTGCCGCCAGTCGGGACAGGCTGGGCCCACCCGGATACGGCAGGCCGAGCAGCATCGCAGTCTTGTCGAAGGCCTCGCCTGCAGCGTCGTCCAGAGTGTCACCGAGCAAACGATAGTGGCCGATCGCAGTCACTTCGATCAGCATGGTATGGCCACCGGAAACTAACAGCGCGACAAATGGCACTTCGGGAGGTTGTGCATCCAGTAGCGGGGCCAGAAGATGGCCTTCCATATGGTGTACCCCTATGGCCGGTAGATCCAGGGACCAAGCCAGCGCCTGGGCGGTAGCCGCTCCGACCAACAAGGCTCCGGCCAGGCCGGGGCCGGCGGTATAGGCAATTCCGCCCAGATCCCGTAACTTCAGGCCGGTCTCGTCAAGCAAGGCCTTGAGCAAGGGCAGAAGTTTGCGGATATGATCGCGGCTGGCCAGCTCGGGCACCACTCCGCCATACGCAGCATGCATGTCGGCCTGACTGTACAGGCGATGGCCCAGCAAACCGCGTCCCAGCGCGTACACCGCCACCCCGGTTTCATCGCACGATGACTCCACGCCGAGCACTGGGCGGGACATGGTCAATTTGGAAGGTTTTGAAACCTGATCGCTACTCACGCTATACTCACTGGCTCGCTCGATCCGTCGAGTCAGTGTAACCGGAGATACCATGCCCAACGTCAAGGTACGCGAGAACGAACCTTTTGAGGTCGCCTTGCGTCGTTTCAAACGCACTTGTGAGAAAGCCGGCATTGTTGCCGAAATCCGCAAGCGCGAGTCGTACGAAAAACCGACCCAGGAGCGTAAGCGCAAGCGCGCTGCCGCTGTGAAGCGTAATTTGCGCCGGCTATCCCGCGATAGTTCGCGGCGTACTCGCCTTTACTGAGTCAATGGTAACGAGATTTCCCATGCCGGCGCGCCTCAGGTGCGGCGGCATTTTGTGCTGTTGAGGAGTGCATCATGACGCGCAGATTGCAATTGCACGAAGACATGAAAACCGCCCTCAAGGCCGGTGACAAGATACGTCTCGGCACCTTGCGTCTGGTGTGGGCGGCGATCAAGCAGCGTGAGGTGGATGAACGAATCGAACTTGATGATGGGCAGGTTCTGGCGGTGCTGGGGAAGATGCTCAAACAGCGTCGTGACGCTGCAACGCAGTTCGAGCAGGCCAAGCGTGACGATCTGGCCACCCAGGAACGTGCCGAGATCGTGATCATCGAGGCCTATCTTCCAGCTCGCTTGGAGGCTGCTGAACTGACAAGCCTGATCGATACGGCTATCGCCGATACGGCTGCAACGTCGATGCGTGACATGGGTCGGGTGATGGCTTTATTGAAACAGCGGGTCGCCGGTCGGGCTGACCTGAGTGAACTTTCGGCGCGGGTACGCACCCGGCTGGGGTGATCGTCGCGGCCCGGTCCGTGGCATGCTTGGCATATGGGTCGTATCCTCACACCGTTTATTGATGATCTGCTGGCTCGCGTCGATATTGTCGAGGTGGTCGAGCGACGTGTACCGCTGAAACGAGCGGGCCGCGAATGGACAGCCTGTTGTCCGTTTCATGATGAGCGCACTCCATCATTCTATGTGAGCCCGCAAAAACAGTTCTTTCACTGCTTTGGTTGCGGGGCTCATGGCAGCGCAATCCGCTTTCTGATGGATTATGAGCACCTTGAATTTCAGGATGCGGTTGAGGATCTGGCCTCCAGCATGGGGCTTGTCGTGCCACGCGAAGGGGGACCCACCGCCAGTCACGATAATCATGCGCCGCTGTTTGAGCTGCTCGAGACGGCCACTCGCCGCTATCAGCAAGCCCTGAACGACCATCCCCAAGCCCAGGCCTATTGCGAGCGACGTGGCCTGGATACGGATACCCTGCAGCGCTTCCGCATTGGCTGGGCCCCACCAGGCTGGGATTTCTTGTACCAGGCATTGGGCCGTGATGCCACCCGGGTACAGCAGATGGAGCAGGCCGGCTTGCTGGCTATGGGCGAGCAGGGTAGGCGTTACGATCGCTTCCGTGAGCGCTTGATGTTTCCTATCCTCGACCGCCGTGGCCGGGTGATTGCCTTTGGTGGGCGCATCATTGCCGGGGATGGGCCGAAATACCTGAATTCACCCGAGACCCCTTTGTTCCACAAGGGCCGCCAATTGTTCGGCTTGTGGCAGGTGCGCCAGCAGGCGGCCAAGGTCGAGCATCTGATCGTGGTGGAGGGCTACATGGATGCCATCGCCCTGCATCAGCATGGCTTACCACAAGCGGTCGCCACACTGGGTACAGCCACCACCCCGGAACATGCCGAGCTGCTGTTTCGTACTGCCGCCGATGTCTATTACTGTTTCGATGGCGATCGAGCGGGGCGCGCTGCAGCCTGGAAGGCACTGGAAGCGACTCTGCCGCGGCTTCGTGACGGTCGTCAGGCGCACTTCCTGTTTCTGCCTGATGGCGAGGATCCCGATAGCATGATCCGCGCCGAGGGCAGTGCGGGTTTTACCGAACGCCTTGAACAGGCCACGCCGCTGTCGCGCTATTTTTTCGATACCCTGGCCGAGGGGGTAGCGGTTGATAGTCTGGATGGGCGCGCGCGCCTGGCAGAGCGGGCCAGACCCCTGTTGGCAAAGCTCCCCGATGGGGCGTTCCGCGATCTGATGGTTCAGGAATTGGAACAACGTACCGGGGTACGGGTCGTTGCAGCAACGGCCAAATCCGCACCCATGAGAAAAACCGGTACTTTTCAGCATCCGACACGTGGCAGAATCTCTCTAGTACGCAAGGCCATCGAACGCGTGCTGGCCCGCCCCGCGCTAGCCCAGGATCATCCACCACCGTATCGGTTTGTAGGTCTGCGGCAACCAGGAGTGCCGCTGCTGATCGAACTGCTGCAGTTGGCCCACGACCACCCGGCTTTACATACGGGAGCCGTGCTGGAGCATTTTGCGGGCCGTGAGGAGGCTGTGGCCCTGCACAAGCTGGCGGCAAAGATCGACTCAGACCAGGAAGATTTCGATTACCAGGCGGAGCTGGATGATGCCCTGCATCAGCTCGATCGTCAGGCAGATGCGGCACGCCTGGCTGCGCTACGGTTGCGCCTGGCTGAGAACCCGCTGAGCGCAGACGAACGACAGGAACTGCAAGAACTACTGCAGGCTAAACCGGTGCAATGAACGGCTTGCCCGGCTCGATAATAGGTTTCGAAGAGCCGTTTTTTTCTTGTTATCCCGAGCGATACAACCCTTTGGCCGTCATCCCGGGCGCAGACCCGGGATCCACCTGCTGGCGATAGCGTCCGAAGGGACTTCAGACGTGTTCCAGGCTACGGCATGGTCGCCGCGAAAGGGAGCCACTGCGGTCTTACTGGATGCCAGTGTAATATCGGGCGGGGCCTACCGCCGGTATATGTGTTCGTGCCGCAGCAGCGGTGTCACGAGGGAAAATGCCAAGTCCGACAGGCTCCTGGGGAGGGGGTGACTATCCCCTGGGATTTGGAACTTGATCCGGCGAGGCTGTAGCATAAACCACTGTAAGCAAAAACAGTGTGTGCCCGTATGAACCAAACAGCAGAACGCTGGGAAGAACGCTACCGTAGCGGTAAAACCGGCTGGGATCGCGGCCAAGTCAGCCAGGCGCTCGAAAGCTGGGTCAAGTCGGGGTTGATGCCGGCGGGACGTATCCTCATCCCTGGCTGCGGCCGCGGGCACGAGGTTTGCTATCTCGCGGCGCAAGGCTATGACGTCACCGCAGTCGATATTGCTCCCTCCGCAATCGCTACCCTACAAAAAAACCTGGATGAGGGCCGCCATTCGGCTCATCTGATTCAGGCCGATCTGTTCGAATGGGAGCCGGACAGTCCCTTCGATGCCATCTATGAACAGACCAGCCTGTGTGCCATTGATCCACCCGATTGGCCGAATTATGTCCACCGGCTCGCAACCTGGCTCAAGCCCGGCGGCCATCTGTTCGCGCTTTTCATGCAGACTGATCGCGAGGGCGGCCCTCCTTATCACTGCGACCTCGACATTATGCGCAAACTCTTTGCCGCTGATCTTTGGTCCTGGGACGCTGCGCACGCCATGAAGGTCGAGCACCCTTCGGGCATCCATGAACGTGGGTTTGTACTTACCCGGGAGGAAACGCCGGCCTGATCTTCTCCGCAGATCACCTCGGCGGGACCATGGGAGGTATGGAATGATCTTGCCCCCAAGAAATGTGCTCCTTGCTGGGCGAGGCAATACCTGCAAGGAGTGCGAATGTGAGAAAACAACGCGAGCGCCTCACGGGCACGATGTGCGATCCCGGCAAGCCCGCCTGATTGCATGCGTATTATGAATTGCCCGGCGCCCTGGTTACATTTCTACGGCCAGGTGCCGGCCCACCTCGATTATCCCGAATGCACGCTTTATCAGATGCTCGCCGCCATGGCCCGGCGAGCGCCTGCTGCGTTGGCCTGGGACTTTTTCGATACGACGGCGACCTACCGTGAATTACTGGCCTCGATCGACCGTTGTGCTAACGCGCTACAGGCACTAGATCTACGATCCGGGGATCGATTGCTGATTGCCATGCCGACCATGCCGCAGGGGGTGATCGCCTTCTATGCGGCCAGCAAACTCGGCGTGGTGCCGGCGATGATTCATCCCCTGTCCACGACACCTGAAATCGAACACTATCTCGACGTCAGCGGGGCCGAAGTCGTGCTGACCCTGGATGCCTGTTACCCGCGATGGGTTGCGGCGCGACCCAGGCGTCCGCTGCGATACCTGTTATTGGCGCGCCTGGGGGAGTTTCTCTCTGCACCGAAGCGCGCGGTGTTCTGGTGGCGTAAGGGCCGGCATATTGTGCCGGTTCCCGCCGACCCGAGAGTGCGCGGGTGGGGGGAGTGGATGTGTAGCCCGCATCCATTGGCCGGTGAGGCCAAAGGCAGTACCCATGATCCTGCCGTAATTTTGTTTTCCGGTGGTACTACCGGGCAGCCCAAGGGCGTTGTGTTGACCCATCGCAACCTTATCGCCGAGGGCTTGCAGGTGGCCAAGTGGGGGCAACTGGGTGGTGGCGATTCGATTCTGGCGATCATGCCGATCTTCCACGGTTTCGGTCTTGGCGTCTGCGTCAATGCCGCCTTCATGGCCGGGAGTACGTCGATCCTGGTGCCGAGCTTCGATGCGAGCAGTGTGGCTCGATTGTTGCGCCACAAGCGTCCCAGTCTGCTGGTTGGAGTACCCACCCTGTATGCAGCATTGAGCCAGGATCGCCGACTGGCCCGTATCGACTGGTCCTTTCTACGTGCTGCTTTTTCAGGTGCCGATACTTTGCCTCGGCAGGTTAAGGAGCGTTTTGAGGCCATGGTGCAGGCGGGCGGTGGCGGGGCCCGGCTGTTGGAGGGCTACGGTCTTACTGAAGCGGTCACAGCGATCATGGCCATGCCGATGGATTGCTATCGTGAAGGCTCCATCGGCGTGCCATTCCCGGATATGGGGGCCAAGATCTGTCGTCCCGGCAGTGAGGACGAGCTGACGATCGGCAAGGAAGGCGAAATCTGCATCCGGGGACCGGCCTTGATGCAGGGCTACTTGGACCAGCCTGAGGCCACTCGCGAGGTGTTGCGTCGGCATGCCGATGGTCAGGTGTGGCTACATACGGGCGATCTTGGACGCCAGGATGCAGATGGTTTTTTCTACTTCACGGTACGCCTGAAGCGGATGATCAAGTCGTCCGGTTTTAACGTTTATCCGGCGCAAGTGGAGGCGGTTCTTAACCGTCACCCCGCGGTGGCCGAAGCCTGTGTGGTGGGCGTACCCGACCCGGTCCAGGTGGAGCGGGTCATGGCCTTTGTGGTGCTGCATGAGGTGACGGCTGCGGGTGATGACACCGCCCGGAGTCTTATCGACTATTGCCGCCAGCATTTGCTCAAATGGTCTTGTCCGCGCATCATCGAGTTTCGCCCTGAATTACCAAAAACCCGGGTGGGCAAGATTGATTACCGCACCTTGCGGCAGCAATACATCGACCAGGAACAGACCCCGTTATGAATCAGAAAGCGGCCATGAACGGAGGCGAGCGTATCGCTGAGGCGCTGCAGGCACAGGGTGTCAGCAGTCTCTACACCCTGTGTGGCGGCCACATCTCTCCGATCTTGGTTGCGGCCAAGGCTCGGGGTATTCGGGTGCTCGATGTCCGCCACGAGGCGACGGCAGTATTTGCCGCCGATGCCTCGGCGCGCTTGACGGGATTGCCGGGTGTGGCGGTGGTCACCGCCGGGCCTGGGGTCAGCAACACCCTGACGGCACTGAAAAACGCCCAACTCGCCCAATCGCCGTTGGTCTTGATTGGCGGGGCGGCACCCACGGTGTTGCAGGGGCGCGGCGCCTTGCAGGATATCGACCAGGCGCAACTGGTGACCGGGCAGGCCAAGTACTTGCGCAAGGTTCGCAAAGTCGCAGATCTGGCGCCGGCGGTGGCACAAGCCTTTGCTGTGGCTCGCCAGGGAGTGCCCGGTCCGGTGTTTGTCGAGTGTCCGGTGGACCTGCTCTATGACGAGGCCAGCATCCGTGACTGGTATGCCGAGGCCAGCGCCCGTGGCCATTCCTGGGCGGAACGCTTGCAGCGTTGGTACCTGCATCGGCATGTTTCGCGAATGTTCGCTGAGCGGCATTCCGGCAGCCCGTTACGGATATGTGAGGTAGGTCCCCGGCAAGCCGTACCTCCGGCCGTTATCGACCGTGCGGTTAAGGCCTTGACGCGGGCGGAGCGGCCGTTGTTACTGGTAGGTAGTCAGGCCGTGATCGATGTTGTCAATGTAGACCGGGTCGCCACGGCTGTGGCCGCTTTGCAGTTACCGTTCTATCTTTCCGGGATGGCTCGCGGACTGCTTGGGCGAGCCCACCCCAGGCAGCTTTTCCATCAACGTCGGCAGGCTTTGCGTGAGGCCGATTGTGTGCTGCTGGCTGGGGTACCTTGCGATTTCCGTCTCGACTATGGGCGTCACGTGCGTCGCCGTGCCAACCTGATTGTTGCCAATCGCAGCCGCCGCGAGGCACGGCTCAACCGCAAACCAACCATTACCGCAGTCGGCGATGCCGGGCTCTTTTTGGAGACCCTGGCGGGAAGACTGACGGCCCCGCCGTCTCGTGACGCCTGGCTGACGGCATTACGGGGGCGCGATGCCGAGCGCGAAGTAGAGATTACTCAGCAAGCCGAAGGTCGCGGTGAATACGTTAA
>QILI01000088.1 GCA_003233305.1 Mizugakiibacter sp. | reverse complement strand
CCGAGCGGATCGCGGCTATCTTTTCCGTCCACCCAGGGCGGTTATAGAGGCGGCACGAAATATCAATGCACCTTCGAATCATTCCCGCGTAAGCGGGAATCCACCCGGCCCGGAGCACGTATGAGGTTCCATCGGACATTGGGTGCCACCGCCAGAGTGTGGGTTCCGTGTCACGTTAGAGGCTTGCTCGGGCGCCGCAGGTGCAGGAGGTAAACCGGATGTATCCAGCCGCCTACGGCAACCCTTACGTCAAGTAGACCGATGCATCGATAATCAGTGCCGTCTCAATAGTGGAACCCGCTCGGTGAGCAGCCCACCATGGCCGATGCCTGCTTGCGAGGGGCCTTCAATCTGAATCGGTATCCTCGTCGCCGAGCACCGGGTGGTGGTGAGCACGGATGAAATCGCGCAGTTGCGGATAGACTACCTGGCGCCAGCGGCGGCCGTTGAAAATGCCGTAATGACCGGCGCCTTCCACGGTGAAGTGTTGCTGGTTGGCAGCGGCGATACCACTACACAGTTCGTGGGCGGCTTCGGTCTGTCCGGCTCCGGAGATGTCGTCGAATTCACCTTCGATGGTGAGCAGTGCCCCGCGGGTAATGTCTTGCGGGCGTACCGGTTGACCGTTTACGACCCATTGTCCTTTCGGCAGTAAGTGCTGCTGAAATACCACATCAATGGTTTCCAGATAGTAATCGGCAGCCATGTCCAGCACGGCGTTGTATTCGTCATAGAAACGGCGGTGCGCATCGGCATCATCCAGATCGCCGCGCAGCAGATTGCGGTAGAAGTCCCAATGCGATTGGCAGTGCCGGCCCGGGTTCATGGCTATGAACCCGGTGTGCTGTAGAAACCCCGGATATACCCGTCGACCGTGTCCCGGATAGTTGCCGGGTACGGGATGCACCACCGTGTTGCGAAACCAGGACAGTGGCCGATTCAATGCCAGATCGTTGACCTTAGTCGGGTTGCGGCGTGGATCGATGGGCCCGCCCATCATGGTGAGGCTGGCCGGAGTGGTTTCTCCGCCACTAGCCATCAGCGAGACACTGGCCAGCACTGGAACGGTGGGTTGACAAACACTGATGATATGCAGGTTCTCGGCACCGATATGGGTGATGAAAGCCCGGATGTAGTCGATGTAGGTATCCAGGTGAAAATCACCTTGCTCGGTCGGTACCATGCGAGCGTCGACCCAGTCAGTGATGTACACCTTGTGATCTTGCAGTAGGGTGCGCACGGTATCGCGCAGCAGGGTCGAGTGATGCCCGGAAAGCGGTGCGACCACCAGCACTACAGGATCGCTGCGCACGGCAGCGACGGTTCGCGCCCCGGCACTGTAGCGCTTGAATCGCAGCAATCGACAGAAGGGCATTTCCAGCACTGTATGCTGCAGTACAGCGACATCCTGGCCATGCGCTTGAACTTGATGGATACCGAATTCGGGTTTTTCGTAATCCTTGCCGATCCGATACAGCAGTTCGGACGCTGCAGCGATGCGTTGTGCGCCGGGCCACTGCGATAACCAGCTTTCCTGGGCGGAAAACATCTGTGCAACGGCTTCGGACCAATAGCTGAAGGGGTTGATGAGACTACGCTGCGCTTCGTGCAGGGAATAAAACATGGACGTCCTGGACGAGAGGTGGGAGAGGTATACTACTGCACTGCAACATAAGATAACGGAATCCATCTCATTGCGATGCGGTATCTGTGATTCAGGTCTTGATTGAGTAAGACCGTGAGGGCCATTCGCTAGCGTTTTTACGCTTGTTCTTCGCCGCTGCGGAGTGTCTGCAGATGGGCGACAGCGCCGAGCGGTGTCACCCATTTCGATGGATGTGGTTCGGGCCTCAGCGCATCCTACAAGTTTGCCGTGGTTCGCGGTGAACTATCCCGGGAATCCCGAAAGCTGGTTGGTGCCATCATCGTCCAATCGGAATGGTTTCGGTAGCAGACCCACAGAAAAGAAGGAATCGTTATTTCGTACTGCCTGCCTAGACTGGCCCACGGGCATGGACCGGCGTAGGGTAGTGCTGCGCTACGGCCGCAGCGGAATCACCCAGGTGCCTGCGGGTTGCAACGCCCAGTTTTTGATACAGGCCAGCGATCATGTTGACAATGATGACCTCTCAGCACATGGACCACGTGAGCATCGTTCGCGATGGCGTGCATTTCGTACTCAATGGCCTGCCCTTGTGCGCAGCACCCAACCCACCCCATTCAGGCCGCTGTGACGGCATTGTGGTGATTACCGCCCAGGCCGGTAGAGAGGTCCACTTCCTTCCCGGAGATGTGATCAAGTCGGTGGACGGTACGAAGGTGACACGTGCCGGCCAGTTCATTAGCTTGGTACAGAAAGCGCTGCAATCTGGACAGAAGATGATCCGTTTGGGTCGGGTTCGTGATGGTGCTTACCAAGTCGTGCGGCTGCAGGCGGCAAATGCCCCGGTATTGCAGGCTTTGCAGACGCTACCGATGCCTTCAAGGCCTCCGCAACCGCCGTCATTCGTGCCGCATGACTAGCCGTTTATGCTTTAGGCCCCATTTTCCAGATACCTTCAAGTTACCCCGCCGGGTTTGACCTGTTTGAAGCTTTGCGCCGGGCTGAGCTGGCGGGTAAAGCGGAATACCCCTTCATACACGATGCGGCTCAGATGGATATCGATGATGCTGGTCTCGTTGGGGCGTAACCACGCCAGGGTGTCTTGCAGTGAGGTATCGAGCAGGGTGCGCCAGTACTCAACGAATGGCCCCTGAGCGCGTGGTTCGAGACAAATACCATACGGTGGACGTGGAATCAGGGCCGGACGGGTGATAGTACCGTCGCTGCGGAGTATGGGTGGACAGCCCTTTAGCACCGCGTGGTTGAGATAAAAACTCAGGTGGCCCGGGGCGCGTTGATTACCTTGCCGATTGATCAAAAAACCGCTGGGCAACTGATTGGGGTCGTTGCCAGGGCCGGCAGTGAGCAGCAGGTTGACCTTGGGCACATGGGCGCCGCTGTGATCGAACAGGCGGAAGATCGCCATGCAACAGGGGTCGATCACATATTCGCGATCCGGTAGCACCGGTACTTTCTCAATATCCAGCCGCTCGGTAGGGGCCTGATGAGTGGCATTTTCTTTGGTGAAGGCCTTACATAAGGCCGTATAACCCACTTCATCATTGATCTTCAGGCAGCGCAAGATGGCGCTGACCGTGGCATTCGGCTGGCCATCGTTGCGCACGCTGGCCATGATGCCTTGCCGGGTGCCTGAGTGCGACGCCCCGCGGATGATCTTGAAAGCGACCGGCATGGCATGGGTGATGGATGCAACCGACAAGGTACGCAGACGTTTGCGGGCCGAGGGCAGCGCTTCACCACGATGGGTTTCGGGTTGCTGCAGTACGACATGACTGGCGTTGAGGTTAGCCGCAGCTAGGCGTACCACCCCATCCGAGCCGGTCTCACCGGTATAGGGATTGACATAATCGTAGAGTTTGCGGTCAATGGCATCGCCAGCCAACACGAATGGGAATAGGGGAGTCGGTCTCCGGGTGAGCTGCAGGCGTGGGTAGTCATCGATCCAGCGCAAATTGAGTTCGCAGGCCTCGGGACTGGCCAGTTCCAGCCAGTCCAGCACCCCCTGACCCGGTTCCACCCCATCGAACCATGACTTGATCGCCATCAGCCGACTCTTGCCAAGCTGGGCCAGCGCCGAGCCGAAATTGGCCGGTGCCAGCATAATCAGATGGCTCAACCGACACTTATCGAGCTGTTTGGGCCGCACGTAATAGCGATCCAGCCAGTCACGAACCAGTGGCCCACCGGTGGAATGGGTGATGCAGGTAAAACGCCGATCGGAACCGGTCGCACTCAGAATGTTTTGCAGAGCCGCTTCCAAGGCACGGGAAATATCGCCCATGCGTACCTCGTCGTGAAAACTTACATACTCGCCGAGATAGATGTGGCGCACCTCCAGATCCAGACCCGCCGAGCGTTGCGCTTCGGCCTTCAGTCGGGCCGGAAGTTCGCCGTAGGTGGCCGTGCTGGTCACGCTCCAGCCATGCACAAAGATAACAAGTCGGGATGGCATCGACCGCATCTCCCGGACGGACACCGTTGAGGGTACTCCCAAATGGAGTGGGTCTCGGGCGAGCGAGAGAAGGGGCACACCCACCACAGGTGGGTGGAAGCTTGTCGCTCTGAACACGCAGCATCCACAAGAAAAATGGGTCGCCCACTACGTGGTCGTAGTTTCTTCACTGGATTCCCGCCTACGCGGGAATGACGAAAAGGGGTGCGGGGACCACAATCCAGCTCGTCATGCCAGCCGCCACCTACCCTAATTACGTCATCCCGGGCGTAGACCCGGGATCCATAGAGCGATCGTGATAGCGAGGCCGGTTGTCGTAAGTGAGACCATTAACAAAGGTGGGCTGCGCTTGCTTGTCCATTGCCGTGGTTCACGGTGAGGGAGCAGGGCGAATCTGGTAGGGCAGGCGCAGCTCCAGCTTGGACTCCAGACCCGTCTATCAGTAAAGTGGCGGTTCCGTGCCGGGTCCCCGGCCGGTTATTCCAGTCATGATAAGGAGCTTATCGATGCTTCGTCCTGCCATCTTTACAGTGATCGGGACCTTGGTACTGGGTGCCTTGGTGCTGCCCGCGACAGCGGCACCTACAGCACACCCGGTAGCCACTACGGCCACTACCAACCCGTTGCTGACCCGCAGCACTTTGCCGTTTCAGGCGCCGCCCTTCAACCTCATCAAGAATAGCGACTATCTGCCGGCCATTGAGGCAGGTATCCAACAACAGCTGGCCGAGGTCAAGGCGATTGCCGATAATCCGGCTCCACCTACTTTTTCCAACACCCTGGTAGCTTTGGAACGTAGCGGCCAGCTTCTGCACCGGGCGATGGGAGTGTTCAACGGTGTCAGTTCTGCCAACACCAATCCCACCTTGCAGAAAGTGCAAGAGACCATTGCTCCGCGTCTGGCTGCCGCAGAGGATGCCATCTATCTCAATTCCCGGTTGTTCAAGCGTGTGCAAGCCATTTACAAGCAGCGTAGCCACCTTAAGCTCAGTCCCGAATCCCGACGGCTGATCTGGTATTACCACCAGCAGTTCGTACATGCCGGTGCCCAGCTGGCTGGCGCTAACAAGGTCCGGCTCAAGAAACTTAACGAGGAAGAAGCCACCCTCAGCGCCAAATTCGTCAACCAGCTGCTGGCCGGTACCAAGGCAGCGGCACTGGTAGTAAGCAACAAGGCGGCATTGGCCGGTCTTTCCAAGGCCGAGATGAATGCGGCGACTAAGGCCGCCAAGGCCCGTGGGCTCAAAGGCAAGTGGGTGCTCACACTACAGAACACCACCCAGCAGCCGATGTTGGCGCAATTGACCGATCGCGCTACCCGTAAGCGGCTTTTTGAGGCCTCATGGAATCGTACTGAGCGGGGTGGTCCGAATGATACTCGCGCCACCATCGAGCGGATCGCCCAGATCCGTGCAGAGAAGGCGAAGCTTCTCGGTTATCCGAATTTTGCCGCCTGGCGATTGACGGACCAGATGGTTAAGACGCCGGAGAACGTCGACGCTTTTATCAATAAATTGGCGCCTGCCGCAGCCAACAAAGCTCGTGAAGAAGTAGCGGAACTGCAAAAGATCATCAATCAGGACGGCGGCACCTTCAAGCTGCAACCCTGGGATTGGGAGTTCTACGCCGCGCAGTTGCGCAAGCAGAAGTACAATATTAATGAAGCGCAGGTCAAACCGTATTTCCAGCTTTATCGGGTACTGGAAGACGGGGTGTTCTACGCCGCCCATAAACTTTACGGGCTGACATTTAAGCGTCGCTACGATATTCCGGTATATCAGAAAGACGTGCGCGTCTACGAGGTGTATGACTACAACGGTAAGCCGCTGGGACTGTTCTATGCGGATTATTTCAAGCGAGACAATAAATCCGGCGGAGCCTGGATGGACAACTTTGTGGTGCAGTCGAAGTTATTGCATCAGCAGCCGGTGATTTATAACGTAGGCAACTTCACCAAGCCCGCTCCCGGACAGCCAGCGCTTATCAGCTATGACGATGTGGTAACCATGTTCCATGAGTTCGGCCACGCCTTGAACGGTTTCTTTGCCGATCAGGAGTATCCGAGCCTATCCGGAACTGCTACGGCGCGTGATTTTGTCGAGTTTCCCTCGCAATTCAACGAGCACTGGGCGATCAATCCCAAAGTATTGGCGCATTACGCCATCAACTATAAAACCGGTAAGCCCATGCCCAAGGCCTTGCTGGACAAGCTCATCAAGGCCCGCACATTCAATGCCGGCTATAACATGATGGAGCTGGTGGAAGCCGCCGCCCTGGATATGCAGTGGCATAGCTTGCCGGGTAACGCTCCGCTGCAGAATGCGGACAAGTTTGAAACTGCGGCCCTGCGACGCACCCATCTGTATTTGCCACAGGTACCACCGCGCTACCGTTCGACCTACTTCCTGCACATTTGGGGCAATGGTTACCAGGCCGGTTACTACGCCTACTTGTGGACGGCGATGTTGGCTGACGATGCGTATGCGTGGTGTCAGCAACACGGCGGGCTGACCCGTGCCAACGGCCAGCGTTTCCGTAACCTGGTTTTGTCACGCGGCAATACCGAGGATTACGCCACGATGTTCCGCAACTTCTACGGGCGCAATCCGCAGATCGGTCCCATGCTCAAAAGCCGGGGTCTGGAGCCTGCCCCGCAGAAGTAACCGGGTATCTTGTTCGCATGATGGTAGGGGCGGAGGCAATTGCATTGATTGCCTCCGTTCCCCATGGGGTCCGTTAATCTCTCAACCCATACCCAAGTCGAGGTTTGTGACAGGCATACCGCATCATTGCCAGTGCCGGTCAGAGCTATAGTTCCAAATAGCCTCTGCTTCGGTAGGAGCAGCGCGTCCGAATACAAAGAACGGATACTCCATTCACATCACCACAAGGAATAAGACGATGCACAAATGGCTGATTAAAATCCTTGCACTTTCAGCGGCCGTACTGGTGTTGGCCGGCTGTACGCTGGCCCCACTCAAGCCGGCCGCACCGATTAGCGTGCCGGCCCAATTAAGTCAGACTCAGGTTCGCAATGCCATCATCACGTCGCTAACAGGACGGGGCTGGACGATCGATCACAGCGGTAATGGAAACATTTTGTCCACTCTGAATCTGCGCGGTCATTCGGCGACCATCCGCGTCAACTACGACCGCAGCACGGTAACCATTACCTACGTGTCCAGCAGTGACCTTGAGTATCGGCTGAAAGACGGCAAGCCGTACATCCATCGTAACTACAACGGTTGGATCGGCTATCTGCAACAGGATATCCGCCGCAATTTGCAGAACGCACGCTACGTGGGCGGTCACTGAAGCTCCTCACCAAGGACCATGGCGGGGAAAAGTGTGCTGGAACCGGATGACACCGTTTTACGGTGTCATCCATCCATGGATAGCCTGTGTTTCGGGTGACCTCGGCGAGGGGCAAGCCGACAACCATCATGTATCCCGGTGTAGCGGGGGGTGACGGAAGACCTGCTCTAGCCCGTGCCCTCGAAGAGTACAGGGTGTAGGATATGCGCCAGTTAACGGCACCCGATGGCGGGCTTTCAGGATGAAGGTCAACCTCTAAAGCTGTTTTTAAGCCTGCTTAGAGGGGCATCTTGATTGATACGTTGTATTTTGATTTACTGCAAGAGTTGAAGGTATTGATAAGCGGGCCTGAGCCGTACCCAGCGTTCTTAATCGACAGGCAATGAGCAGACAAGTCCAGGCAATACCGGAAGGTGTAGAAAGTAGTCAGTAGCGGCAACACACAATTTCAGCGTCCTTGGACATCACAACCCATTGAGTTGCCCAAGGTCGCCCCTGCCTCTGAGCAACGGATTGATGAGGTGACCGATGATCCGCCTTGTGAAGCTTCGGAGTATCTATTGCTTCATGAGACATTCGACTAGAACGCGCCACCGTCACATTCCATCCAGGTTTTGACAAGCGTGTTGCAGGAGGGTGTGGGTGAAAAAAACGGATATCAATCGACCCGATTATTTCCACAAGGTCGTCGATTGCCAGTGGGCTTGTCCCACTCACACCAATGTTCCCGAATACATCCGCATGATTGCGGCCGGGCGTTATACCGATGCCTTCATGCTCAATTGGTATTCGAATGTGTTCCCGGGCATCCTCGGACGCACCTGCGATCGCCCGTGCGAGCCGGCGTGCCTGCGGGCCAGGGTGGAAAAAGAGCCGGTTGCCATCTGCCGTTTGAAGCGGGTTGCCGCTGACTTGAAAGGTGATCTCGCTGGCTTGTTACCGAAGATCCCGAAACAGAAAAACGGCAAGCGCATTGCCCTGATCGGGGCCGGGCCCGCTGCACTTACTGTGGCCCGCGATCTGCTCCCGTTGGGCTATGAAATAGTTCTCTACGATGAGCATGTCCAGGGCGGCGGCATGATGCGCAGCCAGATTCCAGCCTTCCGTTTGCCGGTCGAGGTTTTGGATGAAGAGGTCAATCTGATCCTGGATATGGGTGTCGAATGTCGTTTTGAACATCGTGTGGATAGCCTCAAAGCGGTGATTGAGGAAGACTACGACGCCGTATTAATTGCTACCGGGGCGCCGCGTGGCCGCGATTTGCAGCTTCCGGGCCGCGCGGCCGCGGCGGCCAACGTGCACATCGGTGTGGACTGGCTTGCAAGCGTTGCCTTTGGACACACCACCCGCATCGGTAAGCGGGTGGTGGTGGTGGGCGGCGGCAATACGGCGATGGATTGTTGTCGCAGTGCACTTCGACTCGGCGGCAAAGAAGTCATCGTTACGGTTCGCAGTGGTTTCAAGGAAATGAAGGCGCACCCATGGGAAAAAGAGGAAGCGCTGGCTGAAGACATCCCCATCCTCAATTGGCACAATCCACAGTCCCTGGTGCTGGAAAATGGGCGGCTGACGGCGATACGTTTCGAAAAAGTGCGCGCGGAATACACAGATGGGCGCCGCAAACTCATTCCCACCGGCGAGCAGGTCGAGATCCCCTGCGACGATGTGATGCTCGCCATCGGCCAGGATCCGATCTTTC
>QILI01000091.1 GCA_003233305.1 Mizugakiibacter sp. | reverse complement strand
TTTTTAGCAATCTCCGCGAGAACAACTTGGTCGCTGATTTCTGTAACGGCGGACATTCTTACATCGATATCAGAATCATTTTTTGCAACAGTTGATAGGACGGTTTGATCATCGATTCCCAAAACGGCAACGATTCTCACTTTAGAGTCAGGTGCATTTTTAGCAATCTCTACCAAGCGGCCTTGATCTTTCACTCTGCTAGCAGCAATTTTTCTTATGCTCGGCTCAGAATCATTTTTTGCGATATCTGCTAAGACTGATTCATCGCCTAACCCTAAAACACCATCCATCCGAATATTGTGGTCAGAGCGCCTCCACTTAGGCTTTATAAAATCCAAGATACTCACTTGGTTTTCCCCTTCAATTTGTCACTGAAACAAATGATATGGCCCCCTCAGATTCTGCGCCCTATTTATGCGGCAGCCTCGGTAGTGAGGCCATTGAGGATGAACAAAAGAATGTCTAATCATGCAAAATACTACTACAAGCTTGAACTTGGATGGCATCGACGATAAAACCAATGCACTATTACAGCTCGTTAGCGCATAAGTAGTTACATAACTTCGGCATTTCCACCCAATTTTCCATAATCCTAAGCGGTGTATTAAAAATCGTCTTGCGTACTTCCCTATTCCCAAGCTAAAGGTATTTTTTGAACGTACTCGCCGTAACCGCTACTGTCAACGCAAACAGCGTCGCAAATGGCAGTACAACAAAGGTTGGATGCAGACTGAACGGCAAGGAAAGATAAATAATCCAGGCCAACACAACCAGGGGAAGAGCTGCTTTTTTTGCATAGTGATAGATGAACGAACTCTCCCGGCCTCCACCCCATCGGCGTAGATCGCGCTGCACCAATCCATCAACGAGCGCAACCAAGCTAAACAATAGAAAGATCGGCATCGCCAAGGTGAGAATCGCCAGGCGGACTGAGAACACCTGGGTCACCTGCATCATCGCAATCACGAATTCGGCAATGGGATTGAAAATCCTGTGCAGTTTCGGTCTGAGTCCTTTCTCATTCATCGCCGGCGGCGGAGAGACCCAATTGATAAAACCCACGAATCGCGTCACTTCGAACAAGTAGTGGTAGGTGTTATCAGCAAACCGTTTTGCGAACTGCGCCGGGTCTGATGTGACGATGCTGCGTCGAAAGTCGTTATCGAGATAACTGATCTCGCTGGCGAGCATGGTACGGCTGTGATCAAGGCCTTCGTCCGGCCACCAGAGCACCATGCCGGCCCATTCGATGATGATCGAAAACAAAAGCGAGAGCAGCAACCATTGTATGATTTTGGCAATCGCTGTCAGGCTTTTCGAGAACAGACCTTCCTGAACAGCCCGGCGGCGTGGATCGACAACCGCTTCAGCCATCTTGCGCCTCTATCTTATCAGCAGGCTCAGCGATATCCGCTACGGCTCCCCACCAGGGTTCCTGAATCCGATACCAGTGATCGTTGGTTATATAGGTGCGTTCCATCTCATTGGCAATTTCGGTGAGCGTTTCCGGCATATCAGCGTCGGTGGCCGGTAACGGCATACGGATCTTCCAGAGTTGTCCTCCCTCCAATAACGCGAAGGCCTGACCCTTGGGTAAAGTGATCAGTTCCGCCGGTGTGAGCATCGGCACTTCTGAAACACTGATACGATCCTCGTTACGAGACTTGAAGTCGATGCCCGATCCGGGATCGGACGAATCATCCACACCAGACACACTCATCAAAGTAAAGACCTCAACCCTAGGGAGCTGCTCCGTGAGCATTTCGGCCGTGGCTAGCTCCTTAACCCGAAGCATGATCAGTGTGTTGAAGTTACCGGCCACCTGTCCG
The DNA here is from genome assembly GCA_003233305.1 of Mizugakiibacter sp. GTDB lineage: Bacteria > Pseudomonadota > Gammaproteobacteria > Xanthomonadales > Rhodanobacteraceae > Metallibacterium. The sequence continues at coordinate 8,223 of QILI01000091.1, read as the reverse complement.
GCCTTGGCCCGGTTGCCCATACGTGCTTCCACGTCCGACCAGGTCTGCGTGTAGGCCGTCACCTGAAACCCGGCTCCACCCGCCTTGTTTAATAAAGGAATGAACTCATCACCAATCAGTTCGTTGAACTCGTCGGCATGCATGGAAATCGTCGGAGGTGTATCTGTGGGTTCGCCAGCCACACCATGTTTATAGATATGCCCCGCAACCGAAACCAGATCTGCAAACATGGAATTACCGACCGCACTGGCGACCGTGGTATCAGTCAGGGCGTCCAGTCCCACGTAGACGATGCCTTTGCGGCGAATGACATCCATCCATTCGAAGATGGGACGAGTATCATTTTCATCCAGATAGTCTGGAGAAATAAGCTCTGCGATATTACCGGTGGTGAGCTTTTCCATCAGTGGTCCAACAGAACTGACGATCTTGTCGAAGTAGGTCTTGTCGTATTTGAAGGCGGACACCAATCCATCCAGCACCGGATCATAAAGATCCTGCGCCTGCAGGTGCCGCATCAGGGCAATGGCATCTCTATTGCGACCACGCAATGCAGCTGGCAGATTCCGTTCAGAGATGCTGTTCGCAAGTTCTTCTACCTGCGCTTTCCAGTCTTCAGCACCGTGCTGATCCAGATGCGCGCGCGCATATTCCATAAACAAGGGTTCAATATCATTAATGTAACGCCGGACCTGCTGATAGTCCGGTCGGCGCTTCAGTGCCACGAGTGCTCTGGCAATGATGTTGACGAAACGCCAGGCAAATTCCTTAAAAGCGGCCGAGTTGCCTTCGCTGGGGAGCTGATTAGCGATGCGGGTAGCAACTTCAGTGATACGCGAGAAGTTACCGATGGCATTGTAACGAGCCGAGACCTGTGGAAACCCGAGATGGAACATATAGAAGTCTTTGGCCCGCCCGGCCCGCCTGGCTTCGGCATACACTCGCCGCAACAGACCGGCATCGCCCTTGGGGTCGAAGACGATCACGACATCCCCTCGCCGGATGTCCTGGGTAATGAGGATCTCGGCCAGCCGCGTCTTGCCGACTCGCGTAGTCCCCAATACCAGGGTGTGCCCCACTCGCTCGCCGATGTCCATCCACACATCCTGCTCTTCCAGTTCGACGGCATGCAGTGCCGGTTTCCCACCGACGGCAGGTAATGGCGCCAGCGGGTTCCACCATGCGCGCGCTCGAAGAAAATTCGCCAACAAGCTCAGGACCGGCACAGTCTCCCAGGCCACTTCCTTGCGGCGTGCCCACTGATAGAGGTAGCCGGGTTGTACGTAATGTTGGACTTCTGGCCGGATGGTATCGCGCAAGCGTTGGGTGTGTATCTGGCTCCAGCGGAAACCGCGCCCCAGAAAAAGTTTGCGACGGCTGAGGGGGATCTTGTTGGATTGCACTCTGTACGTGGGCAGGCGACGCATGTTGCGTTGGTAGCGCAGTACCCGCAAGGCCTGTCGCCCCCGAATCAGGCCCATCACTAAGAGCAAAGCGCCTGCACCGTAAGCCACCCCCGGTGGCATCATCAAGGACCAGGGAGCCAAAATAGCAATCGCCGCCGTGGCAAAAGCCACCAGTGTCGACCAAAGCTCGACCGGGGGTCGCAGCAGAGCCTCGATAGGATGCTGGCTCACTGCTCGATGCCGTGCGCGGTAATCAATACCGGGTAATGCGAGACTCCTAAAGCTTTTGCGATGTCGCTCGCCGATGCCGGCAGGATGGATAAGCCATCTGCCAATTCGACGATGGCGCGCAAATCATCCAGGGAATCGGCCTGCACCAGCATGCCTACAGCGCCGATTTCCTTGAGCTGATCCCGGTAATCCTGAAGCCACTGCCGGGATCGCGTGTCGGAACCGATCAGGAAAAATGGGCGTGCGAACGGTCGGTCATGCGACCTTGCCTGCACAGGCCCCGGTGTGAGGCCGGGCGATTGAATGGGTAGCCACGTTTCTGGATCAGCTGCACCGAGTTGCGGCTTTGTCGGAATTGGACTTTGCTGCGGCGTTTCATCGGCCGATTCGAAGACCTCGAGAAACGGTGCAATGGGTTGTGTATTGCCACTGTCATAGATAACGGTGAGTTCAGCCTGAGCCATGACAGGCACCAGCATGCAGGCGATGCTCATACCCCTCCACCCTTGACGATTGAATCTGCCCATCGCGCTATCCCGCATTCACGACCCGCTGCCAGCGGGTGATCACACGGCGACGGTACCGGTCAGCCCGCTGCAGGTTGGTCGGTGCATGGTAACAACCCACGCTGGCCCACCAGTCCTGCCGAGTGATGTAGCACTCCTGCAGAATCTCCGCACCTACACGCAAATTAAAATACGGGTCGAGTGCCTGCCACGGGGTACCCAATCTTTCCTGATGGTAACGCCAATTGACTTGCATCAGCCCGATATCAATGGAGCGTTTTCCGTTCTCAAGCCAGGCGGTCAATGCTTTCCAGGCCGCCTGCCGCGACTCAAAGAAGTAACCCTGGCCTGCAACATTCAACGTCCAGGGCCAGGGTCGGTAAACGTGCACTAATGCCACCTGTTTACCACTCTCGGTAAGGGCTACTGCATATAATAAGGTGTAGGGAATGCCACTTTCCGCCGCGACAGACCGGTAACCCGCTGGTACCGCTTCAAGGCTCCAACCCGGGCGAGGAAAGACAAAACCGATAAACACGATCAGCCAGATCTCATGACATCCCAACCGAATCATCTTCTAAAGATCCGATATCCGAAACTTCGACACGTCCTCTCCCCGGCGGCGCAACACATAAGGAACCTCTCCCTGTCCGCTCGTCAGGCTATCCAGAGCACCGCCATCATAGTTGAGAGTAATCCGCCGACTGCGCACCCATTCGGGATCGATCTGGTGAAACGATGCCCAATCCCGTACTGCCGCATCATCACCCGGCGCAATGTCCGTGAGATAGATATCGATGCCACTGACTTCATCGATCCGCTTCAACAGCTTGCCCATCAGCATGTCACAGGCCGGACAATCGGGACGGGCAAAAAACAACAGGCGATCAGTGGATTGCAACGCACGCAGCTCTTTGGTTTTTCCAGGCAATCGATTGATGTCGATAAGCGGTTCATTCGGATACAGGCGTTTTCCCGCCGCATCGTAGGCACGTTGAAACGCGAGAATACGGTCTACATCCTCTCGCATGGCGTGTACCCATACTTCAGCATACCGCTGGCGCTCTGCTTCATCCCGTGCGTGGATTCCAAGCACTTCAACGGGCGATATTGTCGAGGGGCTGATACTTCCGCGAATCCCTTGCATCAACTGTTTGTAGCGACGCCATTCTGTCTGCGATAAATCCCAGAGGCGAGCACGTACCCGGTCTGTGTCTGACAAGATGTTTGCTGCTGACGATGATGCCTGCAGCCCGGTCTCTTCGATCTGAGTATGGGATAGTTCAGCAGCCACTACGGGATACGATGCCAAAAGAGCCATAGATAACATGACCGGTTTCATTCGACTATTCATCCGGACACTCCCCTTCACAGTCACTGACCTGACTCGCCTGCTGACCGACGTGGCCGTTGTATGGCACTGTCAGATCCCGGTAAACGCTGCTCGCATTAGAGAGACACGAGGCCGGATTGATTTGGCGCGCTGCCTGTGTGGCCTGGGGCGAGTCCAGTACACCGCCTGTATTAGAGAGGGCCGTTGTGGGCTGCGACTCGTCACCCCCTTCGTCTGCGGTGATTGATCCCAGCGCAAAACTCCCAAAAATCAACAAAACGGCAAGTACAATTTCCATGGGTTCTACCTCTGCAACGAAACGGAATGAACTTGCCCGGCAGGCCCCTGAAAATCGACCTGTCCCTTAAGGCGGTCTATGCGAGTCACTGTCCAGCCGGACTGTCGCTCACCGGCTTTTAGAAACGCCGCGCTTCCAGCCTGAGAGACCGCCACATAGGTCATGTCATCCCACACATCGATGGCGTCGATATGAAAGGGTGGGATCTTGACGGGACGGGGTTTATGCTTGGCTACCGATTTGCGCTTGACGACCTTCAGTGCCCGGACATTCTTAACAAGTGATTCCAACTGTGAAGTGGCATCGCTGATGCGTCGACTCAGCTCCTGATTATTTTCCCCCAGATCGGCAATCACCACCTTGATGCTCTGGAGGCTTTCGACCATGACCGTGAGATTGCGCTTCACATCAGCACTGTGTGTTTGCTGCGATTTGAATCCCCGGTCGATCTGACCAGACAGGGATACCAGCTTGCGATTGATTGCCTCATACTGATCCTCGAATTGTTTGATCTTGGGAGCTTTTGCTTCGCTATTCTCGTGTGCCTGAATATCGGGTTCTGTTACCACAGCCGCGTTTGCCGGATTTTCTTCCTGGCGAATCACAAACACCCACAACACAGTGATTGTGAGGATGCCGATCACGACTGCGGCAAGTACCGTCTTGTAAGCCACGCGATGGGATGCTGGCCGCGCTCCGGCCTCCTTGGGTTGTTCCGGTTGCGTCTCAGTCATCATCCCGTGCAACCTCCATAATCTGCCGCCCTGCACAACGCTCGAACGTGACGAGTCGGTGGACGGGATCTTGCACCAGGTGGAATGCCGGTCCCGCAAGCGTTTCCAGTGCGTCTCGCAGCGTCATCGGCCCCAGACTTCGATGAACGGCCGGGAGCGGTAATGCAAACAGCGCGACCGTATCCGGTCCAATCGATTCAACATTGGCCAACCGATAGCCACTGCGTTGCAACAGATACCGGACCGCTTCGCCTACCGTTTGAATCCGATTCGGAAACCGAATCGTCATTGTCGTCGCCAACAGCTCAGCCTGTGCCTGGGTCGGGGTAGCGGTAAATAAGGAATAGCGTCCAACCTGGAGATCTTTCGCCTGAAGGTTCACGCTGGCCACAGTACAGATGCCAGCGATACAGATCGCGATTGCCGCTACCGGGTGTGCCGGATGAAAAACAGATCGTTTCATGGTGGACTGGGTCTCCGAACATTTATGCAACCAGACCGGTATAATTATGGAACACCGTCGCACAGGGAATGGAAAACCTATTCAACCCGTTGCGCTGTTTCCTGAATACCCTTCACCTTCCAACGTACACAGAAGTAATCTGCTCGCGAATGTGCCCCAGCTCCTGGCTGATAGTCCTGCGAGCTTGACGATCCATTATTTTCTGACCCGGGCTCAGGACCCTGGACACCGGTCCACCGGCAACCGGCGCCTTCCAACCGGTGAGCGTTTCATATCGGGCCTGTGCGTAAGCATGTCGCAGTCCGTGCAGCTTTGATAACCCGGCATTGGCCGTCTGCCGTTCATAGATACGCAATTGTTGAACGTAGTTACGTTCGCTCGGGATTAGCGAGCCGTTACCCGCCAATTGGCGCGCCCGCTTCAACACCGTGCGTTGTTCATCGGTTCGTACCGGGACATCACGTTCCTTTCCTCCCTTGGTCCATGAGGACTTCAACGTGATGTGATCCCCACGATCCGCGAAACCCGGGGTGAACTTGATGGCCTCTTCCCGGCGCAGACCGAAGGCCTGCTGCAATTCGAGACTCATTCGCACATACGGATCACCGATCCTTTCCAGATCCTGCGTACCCACTTCCTTTGCTTTTGATGTATTCGTGACAAACTGCCGATCCGGAATCCCGTAGTAGGCGTTAGACCTGGCCACGACACTCCGCCTGTCCGCTTTCTCCGCCCACCAGCGCAGCACCGACATCCGGTTCTTGATCGTTCCAACAGCCAGTTCCTGGCGCAACCAGCCTTTGACCAGTGCATCGACATGCTTTTGCTTCAACGAGCGTGGCTTCATTCCGCGAAACCCCAAGTCATATAACTGATCCGCGATCAGCATCAGGTGATTCATCCGCTTGGCTTGAGTTGCATAACTGCCATCCCGATTGCGGTGGCAGAGTTGTTTGAGTTGGTAGTTCAGATCTCTCACGGTGTCATCTCCAATTGATCAGTGTTAATGGTCACCTGGCAACAGAAGCTACCGAAGCTCGCTCGCGCGATACGACCGCGGGACACCACTCCCATATGACCTGAATATGCCTGGTCTCAGGCAACGCTGTTTTTCCCTTTCGGGTAATGGCCCAGCGCTGGCCAACCTGGCCCATTACGGGCCTCCTTTCAGGGTGGTTTCATAAAACACCTCCTTTCAAATGTGCGGAATGCATCCGCGGGTTATGGAAAATGAACGTCAACGAACACCGCCAGGGGTGAACGTCTCTGTTCGTCGGGTAGTTGCAGGCAGGTGCCTGCGAGAATGAGCCGATCCCATCATTAGATGAGTTCGGTTCGGTTTGGAAGATGGACCCACGGCTTACAGCCGTAGCGCGTCAAAGGATCCGAATGCGCTCAATCGCCACTAGTACACGCAGTGGCCACGGTTAAAATCGATCGAGGGCGGCAGTATAAGAACACGAAATCCCGCCGTAACCTCGAAATCCAATCGCAAGCCCGCGCCGTTTCAGGGATTGCCGCCCTCGTCACTACCCCGCTGCGCTCGCTAGTGACGAGGGCGCCTTCGGATCAGGCACGCAGATGGCGTCATTCGGACATACATACCTGCCCACTGGGGTCCACAGGCGCCGCTGGACGCGGCCCCGCTCTTGGCATGCGAGTTTGGAGACTCGCGTTGCCGTTGCGGGCAAGACCTAGGGACTCAGTGGACAGCTAATTTTCTCGGAGTGGATCTACCCAGCGTTCAATCTGGCCTGGAAATCGCCTACTACGGCCATGATTTCGTCAAACGCCGGCACATCGCCATAAAACATTTCCTGTTGCATGGCTTCGTAATCGGTCTGCCAAGCAGGCCGGACAGCCTCTGCAGGTACCAACCTCAACTCGTTAAAATTAAACGTCGAATAATCAACCCAGCTATAACGGAAAAAGACTTGGCGGTGCGCGGCAATCCGATGGAACAGGTCAAGATCCTGGACAGCCTGATCGCCAATGCCGGCCTGGATCAGCCGGTAAAGATCATAGTAGTGCCGAGCCATAGCCTCCCGTGGCCATTTCTTATCCGACGGGCGAAAGGTCTCCTCGTGCAAGAGCATCGCCTTCTCCCAAAAGGTTCGTCTTGGCATGACCGCCCGAACATCGGTTCCCGGCTCCGACAGAAGATCGGGGAAGGCGTCGCTGATATAAGGCCTTACTCCGATAGATTCGGCAGGATCTGTATCTGAACGAGCACCCATTTCGATCTTCACGGCACGACGAAGATAGGCAGCCTGCTCCGGGAAGGCTGTCGGATAGAACAACAGTAACGTCTGTTCATCGGGATCGTCGGGGTCAGGCTCAAGCGTCCATTTGCTCAACTCTGGCAAATCCGCTGAAATAACATTGATAAGCGCCGGATAAATACTGTCGCTGACACATTGCTGGCAAGCTACCTTCAGTGCCTTGAGACGTTTTCCTGTCTGCTTCTTACTGGGTGCATTCTCAGGAGCATTGTCCCCGCAAAACCCAGGGCACCTCGGTCGATGACGATATCGATATCTTCAGAAAAGCGTTCTATGAGGTTCCAACACTTGGATAATGACGTGCCACCTTTGAACGTCAGGTGTTCACCCCATTCGGGTAACTCAAATAATTTACGCAGGGTCCAGCAAACCCAGAAATCTTTTTCTACCGCAATCTCAAACAGGTTGAGTTGTGCACCTGCCTCCTCACATACCAGCCGACGACGCTCTTCCGGCATAACGATAAATTCTTTCATCCTTTACCTTCCTGTCCTGCCAGCGTACGAATAATATCGGCGATCCAGGCAGGGGCATATCGAATATCTTTCATCAATTGCTTGCGCGCAGCGTCATCGAGACGGCGATCAAGCCGCGCGATGATCGGCTGATCGACATTTTTCCGGCCCAGGTGACGCAAGGCCTGGATGACCAACCCACTGCTCTTCCCCGCTGTGGCCATATTGCGGGGGGTGGTGTGCTTCAGGATGATCTGGCGCTTGCCAATCTGGACCATCCGCGTGCGGCCATCCGTTAAATAAACGACCTTCATGGGTACTTGTGTGGAGAGCCCAAGGAGATTGGCCGCATAGGCTCCAGAGGGTTGCAAGCGAGTTGCATCACGGCCTGCCAGGGCACTGGCGATGTCGTCCGTAGAGGGCTGCAACGGACCCAACTGAGGATCGGTTTTCGGATAATCGTACAGCCCCCGGGCCAGTTGCCGAATGAGACCACTATCCCGGTGTCGCATCAG
>QILI01000172.1 GCA_003233305.1 Mizugakiibacter sp. | reverse complement strand
CGACAACATGATGACCCGCTATGGCCTGAAAGCTTAAGACCAGAGCACCATGCGGGGTGCTGTTGACGGAAAGTCTCTTATGGAATGACGATAGTGCTGTGGCCGGTGGCAGTGGCTTTCCGCATGCTGCGAGCCCCTTCCCACGGCGGGGCCAGGCCTAAGCCCAGGGCCATATCCGCGGGCCTTGCCCCATGCTTGCGCAGCTGTGAAATGAATCCCTACAGCACCACATCTCGCCGCTTAATTCCACTCCTGATAACGAGAAGCCATTAATAATTACCGCTCATGGGGAACTTTTACCCAACTTTCGAACTCTAGGGTTGGCACCTGCCTTATATTCGGGAGTCATTATGTTTCCTCGTTTTCGTTGGTCTTTGTTGAGTCTCGGATTAGCCCTACTCGTTCCCACTCTGGCCGTGGCCGCTCCATCCAAACCTGCCAGCAAAGCTAGCGTGCCTGTATCGACGCATAGCTACTGGGATCAGGCTCGTACCAGCAAGACCGAGGGCGAGGTAACCGTCAATGGCCGGCGCATCGCCTATACCGCAATTGCCGGGACCTTGATCCTTCACAACCATCTGGGTCAATCGACGGGGAGCATGTTCTATGTTGCTTACCTGAAGCGTGGTGCCCGAGCCTCACGACGCCCTGTCACTTTTATCTTCAACGGCGGACCCGGTTCATCGTCGGTGTGGCTGCACATGGGGGCGTTCGGGCCGATGCGGGTGGTGACTGCCGATCACAGCCATACCCCTGCCGCTCCGTACAAGCTGGTGAAAAATCAGTACAGTCTGCTGAATGCGTCGGATCTGGTGTTTGTGGATGCTATGGGCACGGGCTTCAGCCGCATCATCGGTAAGGGCAAGCCCAAGCAGTTCTACAGCATTGATGGCGATGCCCAGGCTTTTGCCCAGTTTGTTACCTCTTTTCTCTCCAAGTATGGGCGCTGGAACTCCCCCAAATACCTGTTTGGTGAGAGCTATGGCACCACCCGTTCGGCGGTATTGGCCAATGTGCTGGAACGCCAGGACAGTGTTGATTTGAATGGAGTGATTCTGCTCTCGGCGATTTTGAACTTCGACACCGGATCGGATGGAGCACACAGCAATCCCGGTGTGAACCTGCCGTATTTCCTGGCACTTCCGACCTATGCTGCGACAGCGTGGTACCACAAGGTATTGCCGCAGCAGCCGGCCAAACTGCAACCCTTCCTACGCAAAGTCGAGGCGTTTGCCTCCGGCCCGTATGCCCAGGCTCTGGCTGCCGGAGCAGCCCTGAGCCCCAGCCAGGAGAAGACAATTGCCGAACAGCTGCACGCTTACACGGGCATTTCCACGGCGTACTGGATACGCGCCCGCTTGCGGGTCAGCGGGTCGCAGTTCGAGCATCAACTGCTGTTGTCGAAAGGGGACACTACCGGACGTCTCGACAGTCGTTTTGTGGGCCCCACTTTTGATCCGCTGGCCGAAGGGTCTGAGTACGATCCACAAAGTACGGCGATCAGCCCCGCCTATACTGCTGCGTTCAACAACTATGTACGCAAAGACCTGAAGTTCGGCATGGGCCATAGCTACCGGATCATGTCGATGCAGGTCAACCGACACTGGAAGTTTGTGCACACTCCGTTGGGTGCGGGGCGTTCGTCCTGGAGAGGCACTCCCAACGTGTTGCCGGATCTGGCGGCGGCGATGACTGCCGATCCTGACCTCAAGGTTATGCTCAACGGCGGTTATTTTGATCTGGCCACGCCATTCTATGCGGCCATCTACCAGATGCGGCAACTGCCCATGGCCCGGCGTTTGCAGAAAAACATCGAGTACGCCTTCTATCCCTCCGGGCACATGGTTTACGTACATGTTCCGTCCCTCAAGCAGTTGCACGCTCGCGTCACCGCGTTCATTCAGTCCACCGATAACCTGCACTGAATGGTACATGAGGGTCAGAATCCCTTGGGTAAGGGGCTCTGACCCTGAGGTTTTTCCACGAGGGGATTCGTTCTGTTTGAACAGCTGGCCAATGTTGCTCTACCTTCCCTGAGTCGAACAAGGTTTCGTTGCAGGCGTTGACGTTCAACATGGATTTTGGACTGAGTGTCCCAGCAGTGACCACGTCGGCTCATCGACGTGGTGATTCCGTAGTCTTTGAGTACTTCCCGGAAATGGTCACTGGCGTACTGGCTACCCCGGACGCACTTCTCTAAGTATTAAGCCGTGGTCTGAAGCCGATTGATCTGCGTTGAGTGCAAAGTAGACTTTGCGGGCAATATAGTGCTTCAAACAACGGCTTGCCTCCAAGCTGTACTCCTTGCCAGCGGGGAGATGCAGCATAGCTATGAACCGAGCCGTGTTCAGTTTCTAACCTTGTCCCTAGAGAATACATCTCTCGCTGGGTGATTCTATTACACCCAAGGAGGAGGATATGCTGCAATCATCGCGAGTACGCTAGAAAGAAGTAGCGAGGAGATGAGATGATGGCATGGCTGCAGTCCGTTCTGGGTATCTCGATAGGCATCTGGATACTATTAGGTATATATGTCTTTTCTGAAGTAAAAAAGACCTATGAGATAAATGAGGTTTTTACTAGTAAGCTTTTGACCCTTTGGCTTGTTATGTGGGGATTCTACCATTTGGCAGTGATCCTGTCGGCATTATATGGATTATGGCTGATACCAATCAATAAGCTTTTCGCTCTAACGGCTGGTTTGATCCTGGTTGTGGTGGGTGTTGTTATATTGGCAGCGGGGATGATTAATTTTAGCTCCTTGCGTAGGAGTTGTGGGCAAGATATCTCGAAACTTATAACCACAGGGATGTACCGATGGAGTAGAAATCCACAGTTTATTGGTTGTCTTATTTACCTTTTAGGTATCGCGCTTGCTGGTCGCTCAGGACTTGCTTTTACCCTTACTGGAGCGGCTGCTATTGTTATCTATTGGTATACCGTCAGGCTAGCAGAGCCTTATCTTGAACGTCTCTATGGAGAGGAGTACATCTTTTACAAATCAAGAACAGGAAGATGGATTTCAATGCCAAAATAAAGCAATGTCTGGTTGAGTGCTTTATGTTGATGCATGGGTGGATTACGGCCTGCCGCATATTTCCTTGGGATCATGCTGAACGGTGTTCTGATTCCCATCTTATTCAACCAGAACGGCAGCTCCAGTGAAGCGCCCGGTGCGCAGATCATTCAGAGCATGATTGGCCTCATTCAAGGGATAACGATGAATGGTTGTTTTTACGGGTACTTGTGGAGCGAGTCGAAAGAACTCTTGGCCATCCTGGCGGGTCAGATTAGCCACGGATCGAATAATGCGTTCTTCCCATAGTAGCCGGTATGGAAAAGCTGTAATATCACTCATGTGGATACCTCCGCTGACTACGGTGGCTCCTTTGTTGGTATGTCGTAGTGCTTCCGGGATGAGTGCCCCAAGGGGGGCGAAGATCAGAGCGGCATCCAGCTTCTCTGGTGGAGCTTCGGAAGAGTCCCCGGCCCAGTGAACCCCCAGTTTGCGTGCGAATTGCTGCGCTTCCAGATCACCCACTCGGGTAAAGGCAAAGACCCGCTGACCCTGGTAAACGGCAATCTGGGCGATGATATGAGCTGCCGCTCCAAACCCATAGATCCCAAGATTTTTCACCTCGTTACCGGCCATACGGTAGGTTCGATAGCCGATCAGTCCCGCACACAATAGCGGTGCGGCCTCGGCACTCTCGTAGGTGTCGGGAATGGGGAAACAGTACCGGGCATTCGCAACGGTGAATTCCGCATAGCCCCCGTCGAGGGTGTAACCGGTAAACCGGGGGTAATCACACAGGTTCTCCCGTCCGGTTCGGCAATATCTACACTGCCCGCAGGTATGGCCCAACCAAGGTACCCCAACACGATCACCACTCTTGAATTGAGAGACCTGGCTGCCTAGCTGTACTACGGTCCCGACGATTTCATGCCCCAGGATTAGGGGTAATTTTGGCTGGGACAGCTCATTGTCCATAATATGCAAATCGGTATGACACACTCCACAGGCATGGATCTTGATGAGCACTTGTTGCGGTGAGGGGTCGGGTACAGGAACCCGTTTCAATTGCAAGGGTTGGCCTGACTCTTCAAACACCATTGCTCGCATGGTTGCAGGATGTTGCATGAGATTCCTCCGCAGCTAAACCTGACCGTCTATTGAACTATGGATGAACCGGTCACGTAAACGGGAACCCAGAACACCAATGGCGGTCCCGCTGAGCCGACTATCCACTTGCGTGGATACGCTAATTTTTTTGAGATGTGCTGCCATTTTGCCGTAGGCCGCTTTGACCTATCCTGGAATCCTGTCTACAACTCAAGACTGGCTAGATCGCCTTTTTTTTCCAACCAGGCTTTACGATCGGAAGCGCGTTTCCGAGCCAGCAGCATATCCATGAGTCGGTCGGTGCTGCTTGGGTCCTCCAGGGTGAGCTGAACCAGGCGTCGGGTATCGGGGTACATGGTGGATTCGCGTAACTGGCTAGGATTCATTTCGCCCAGCCCCTTGAAGCGGGTCACACTGACTTGGCCGCGGATCTTGTCGCGTTCGATACGTTCCAATTGCAAGCGTTTCTCTTCTTCATCGAGGGCATAGAGTACCTGTTTGCCGACATCGATGCGGAACAGCGGCGGCATGGCTACGAAGACATGGCCGTCATTGACCAGACTTGGGAAATGGCGCAGAAATAGAGCGGCCAGCAGAGTGGCGATGTGCAGGCCATCGGAATCGGCGTCCGCCAGCACGATGATCTTGCCGTAGCGTAGGCCGCTGATGGATTCCGAGCCTGGATCGCAACCAATGGCTACGGCGAGGTCGTGAACCTCCTGGTTGGCCAGTACGGCACCGGATTCCACCTCCCAGGTGTTGAGGATCTTGCCACGCAAAGGGAGGATGGCCTGGAAGTCCTTGTCGCGTGCCTGTTTAGCCGAGCCGCCGGCGGAGTCGCCTTCGACCAGGAACAGTTCGGTACGGCTCAGATCCTGGCTCTGGCAGTCAGCGAGTTTGCCCGGTAGGGCCGGGCCCTGAACGATCTTCTTACGCACTACCTTTTTGGCGGCCTTGAGACGGGCACTGGCGCGGTCGATGGCCAGTTGGGCGATGCGCTCGCCCAGCTCCACGTGCTGGTTTAGCCACAGGCTGAAGCGGTCGTGTACGGTGCCTTCAACCAGGCTGGCGGCGGCCCGCGAGGACAGCCGCTCTTTGGTCTGGCCGGCAAACTGTGGGTCACGTAGGCGCACCGCGTGTACGAAGGTCACCCGTTCCCAGACATCGTCCGGAGCCAGTTTGATGCCGCGTGGTAACAGGTTGCGCAGTTCACAGAACTCCCGCATGGCGCTGGTGAGACCGCTACGCAAGCCGTTGACATGGGTGCCACCTTGCAGGGTGGGGATCAGATTGACGTAACTTTCCTGTACCAGATCGCCTTCCGGCACCCAGGCCAGCACCAGGTCGATGCGTGATTCGCTGCGTTCGATATTCAAGTGAAACAGCTCCGGCGGCAGGCACTCCTGTTGACCCAGGGCTTGCGACAGGTAATCGCTCAGGCCATCCTGGTAACACCATGCCGTGCTCTCATCCGCTGCAGCATCGGTGAGTTGGACGTTGAGGCCGGCACACAGCACCGCCTTGGCACGCAGTAGATGCTTGAGTTTGGAAACTGAAATCCGTGGTGAGTCGAAGTACCGGGTATCCGGCCAGAAACGTAAGGTGGTGCCGGTACGCCGCTTCGAAACGCTGCCGATGACTTCCAGCTCGCTGCTGCGATCACCCGCGGCGAAGCCCATGCGGTATTCCTGGGCGTCGCGGCAAATAGTGACTTCCAGGCGTGTGGACAAGGCATTAACTACCGAGACCCCGACGCCGTGCAGACCGCCGGCGTAGGCATAATTTTTATTGGAGAATTTGCCGCCGGCATGCAGACGGGTCAGGATCAGCTCAACCCCGGAGATGCCCTCTTCGGGATGGATGTCCACCGGCATACCGCGGCCGTCATCGCTGACGCTGATGGAACCGTCGGTATGCAGGGTAACGGCGATTGATTTCGCGTAACCGGCCAAGGCTTCATCCACCGCATTGTCGACCACTTCCTGGATCATGTGATTGGGCCGGGTGGTGTCGGTATACATGCCGGGGCGGCGCTTGACGGGGTCCAGGCCCGACAGGACTTCGATATCGGCGGCGTTGTAGCGGTTGTTCATGATCGTGCAGATGGGTAGCAAAGGTTGCGGATCATGCTGAGGTCGGCGGTTCCGGTCAAGTTACTACGGACCGGATGCAGCCCGGCTGCAGAGTCTGGGAAGGGTGTGGCGAGGGCCACCACAAACCGGGTCAGCAAAGCGCTTGGGAATCTGGCCTGGTCGGCCATACGGTGCTGCCCGCCCGCCTTGGGGGGGGCTATCGGTAGCCATGACCTCATGGTGACAAGGGTGCGCAACGGGCTTCCAGCCAGCTCCGATCCGCAGCCTGCAAGCGTGGAGCGAGCACCTCGAAAACCCGGGCGTGATAGGTATTCAGCCAGTTGCGTTCGGTAGCGTTGAGTCGTTCGTGCTGCAGTGCCCGGGTATCGAAGGGACACAAGCTAAGGGTCTCGAAGGCCAGAAATGGACCGAATTCACTGCTGCCGCTATCGCTCACCACGACCAGATTCTCATGGCGGATGCCATGCTGGCCAGGACGGTATAGACCGGGCTCGATAGAAACCACCATGCCAGGTTGCAGGGGCACCAAAGTGCTCCCCGAGGAGGGGGGACGGATACCGTGGGGGCCTTCGTGGACGTTGAGAAAGTAACCTACGCCGTGGCCGGTGCCGTGGCCGTAGTCGGCCTGCTCGGCCCAGATCGGCGCGCGCGCCAGAGCATCGAGTTGTGGGCCACTGGCGCCGCTGGGGAAATACGCCCGGCTCAGTGCGATCATGCCCTGCAGCACCACGGTGTAGTCGAGACGCTCCTGGTCGGTAATGGGTCCCAGAGACCAGACCCGGGTGATGTCGGTGGTGCCGCCCTGGTATTGGCCACCGGAATCGACCAGCAGTAAACCATGCGGCTGCAGTTGCGTAGGGTGCTCGGGCACAGCCTGGTAGTGAGGCAGGGCGGCATTACCGGCATAACCGGCAATAGTGGCAAAACTGGGGCCGACAAAATCGCTTTCCCGGCGTCGTTCACGGGTCACGATTTCATCCACATCCAGCTCGGTAAGCGTCTTGCCGGCCCGTACGCGGTCGTCGATTTGCCGGAAGGCCCGAACCAGGGCAGCCCCGTCGCGGCGCATCACCTCACGCCAGTGGTCCAGTTCGCAGGGACTCTTGCAGGCTTTCATAGCAGTGCTGGGGTTCGGTGCTTCGATCTGCTGCACCGCATCGGGAATACGCAGTGCCAGGGACATGCAGATTTTCCCGGGATCGAACAGCAGCTGGGCATCGCGCGTTAAGGAGAGCAACGCCTCGTCGATGGCGTCATAAGGGCGGATGACGATGCCATCAGCATGGAGCGCAGCGACGAGACCGGCATCGCTCAGTTTGGCCGGGTCAACGAATAGCTGGATCGAATCAGGGCCGATCAGCAGGTGGGCCAGAAACACCGGGTTATATTCGATATCGCCGCCACGTAACTGGGTAATCCAGGCGATGTCATCGAGGCTGGAGAGTAGATGATGGCTGGCCCCGGCCTGCTGCATGGCGGTGCGCAAGGCCTGCAGACGATCACCACGGTGGGCACAGGCAAAGGCCGCTGGATGCTCGACAATCGCTGCCGTGGGCAGGGCTGGGCGTTGTTTCCATACCCACCCCGGCAGATCGGTGCGGAAATCGGTATGTATCCCTTTCGCCTTCAAACTGTCTTGTAACTGCTGGGCGGCGTTGCGGCTGAGCATATCTCCTGAGCAGGCTAGGCATTGGCCGGTTTGCAGGTGTTCGGCTAGCCAGCTGAGATGCTCCGGGGTGTGTGCTACGCGCAGCCGTTGCAGTTCGATGCCGGTACCTGCCAGTTCGCGTTCGGCCTGTTCAAAATAGCGGGAATCGGTCCACAAACCGGCATAGTCGGCCATCACGATAAGGGTACCAGCCGACCCACTAAACCCTGAAAACCAGGCACGTACAGCCCAATGCTTAGGTAGATACTCGGACAGATGGGGGTCGGCAGTGGGGATCAGGCAGGCGGCAATACCATGCTGATCCATGGCCTGACGGAGTTGGGTGAGACGTTGCGGGATTGAGTTTTTCATAGATCCAATAGAGTACGCGCTCGCGGTTGTGGGCGCGAGTCGTTAAAGTATCGCTTTCACGGCTTGATGGTTTCCATGACCCCCCTGATATTTGTTACTGGCGGTGTGGTGTCTTCCCTGGGGAAGGGCATCGCATCGGCTTCGCTTGCTGCCATCCTTGAAGCCCGCGGCCTCAAGGTTACCCTGATGAAACTGGATCCCTACATTAACGTGGATCCAGGCACCATGAGTCCGTTTCAGCATGGTGAGGTTTATGTCACCGATGATGGTGCCGAGACCGATTTGGACCTCGGCCACTACGAGCGCTTTGTGCGGACCCACTTGAGCGGTAATAACTCGGTTACCACCGGTAAAATCTATGAGAGCGTGATTCGCAAGGAGCGGCGCGGTGACTATCTGGGAGCTACGGTACAGGTCATTCCGCATATCACCGATGAGATCAAGTACCGGATCCGTGAGGCAACACGAGGCTATGATGTGGCTCTGGTGGAGATCGGCGGTACGGTGGGCGATATCGAGTCCTTGCCGTTTCTGGAGGCGATCCGGCAACTGCGTATCGAGCATGGAGAGGCCCACTGCCTGTTCATGCATTTGACCCTGGTGCCGTATATCAAGGCTGCCGGCGAGATCAAGACCAAGCCCACTCAGCATTCGGTCAAGGAACTGCGCTCGATCGGTATTCAGCCCGATATTTTGCTGTGCCGCTCGGAACGGCCCTTGCCGGATGGTGAACGACGTAAGATTGCACTGTTTACCAATGTGGTCGAAGCGGCGGTGATTAGTGCGCCGGATGTCGATGTGATTTACAGCCTGCCGCTGTGGCTACATCAGCAGGGGCTGGATGAGATCGTCGTCAAACGCCTGCAATTAGAGGCCGGCCCTGTCGATCTGAGTGAATGGGAGGCCACGGTAGCAGCCGTTCGGCACCCCTCCGATGAGGTGGATATCGCCATCGTCGGCAAGTATGTCGAGCATAAGGATGCCTACAAGTCACTGGGTGAAGCCTTGCATCATGGGGGTCTCAAGCAGAATACCCAGGTTAATCTGCATTGGGTGGATGCCGAACAGGCCGAAGCGGATGGCATTGAGAAGACCCTTGGCAAGATGGATGCCGTGCTGGTGCCCGGCGGTTTCGGAAAACGCGGCTTTACAGGCAAAGTGCAAGCTGTGCGGTTTGCCCGGGAACAGGGCGTCCCCTATTTCGGTATCTGCTACGGCATGCATGCCGCGGTGGTTGATTTTGCCCGGCATGTTGCGAATCTACCTGGGGCCGACTCCAG
>QILI01000103.1 GCA_003233305.1 Mizugakiibacter sp. | reverse complement strand
ACCTGGATCCCGGCGAGACCAGCACCATTGGCCTTGCGATCGAACGGCAAACTGGGGTCATCATGGATGATCAAGCAGGCCGCAGAATGGCCAATCATCTTGGTATCCACGTGATCGGTACGGCAGGTATATTGGCACAGGCCAAACGTAAAGAAATTATCAAGGCTGTCCGGCCACAGTTGGAAAAGCTCTCCGATTCAGGCTATTACCTCGATCAACGGCTTCTACAGACCACTCTGCACCTTGCCGGGGAAGTCTAACGTTATGCTCCCCCTGTTAAAGCCTATCGCCATGAAAGAACGCATCTCGATGATCTTTATTGAGTTCAGAAGCGGGTGTTCGTATACCGGGACGCCGCCGCACTGAACAATTGCGTGGTATTGAAGGTGCTCGCGTTAAAAAAACTATCCGCTTCTGGCTTGTAGCTCTGGACGTGGAGCGGTGTACCAGAGATAAACCTTCTCGATTGATGCGGTTCGTATCGAGCGACAGCCCGATCACCCGCTGGGTTATCCGGGGTTAATCGCCCCGGCCTCATTGAAGCTAAGCAATGTCGTGGTTTCGGGGTTCTATACTATTTTGATATGTTCCTTGATATATACCTTCCTATATTATAGGATAATATCTACTTGGATAGGTATCCTGGTAACAAGGTAACGCAGAGGTAATCATGAGCGCCACAGCAAAACTCTTCATCACCGGTCGCAGCCAGGCGGTACGCTTGCCGCTCGCCTTTCGTTTTGAAGGTAGCGAGGTCTACATCCGGCGCGACCCGAAAACCGGTGATGTGGTGCTGTCGCGACGTCCGGATTCGTGGGACGGTTTTTTTGCACTCGCCGACACGACCGAAGTTCCGGCAGACTTCATGAGCGAGGCCGATCGTAACCAGGGCGAGCAGACGCGTGATCCCTTCAAGGTTACGGAGGAATGACGATTTACATGCTCGATACGAACATCGTGAGCCACATCATCAAAGGTAATATCCCGATCGTTTTGAATCGCCTAGCGGCCGTGCCTATGACGGATGTTGCGATATCGGTTATCACTGAGGCCGAGCTACGCTACGGTGTAGTAAAGCGCGGTAACCCGCAAGGCCTTGCGATGCGCGTCCATGAGTTCTTGATTCGCGTTGAGGTTTTAGCCTGGACCCAGGACGTAGCACAAACCTATGGTGATCTTCGGGTCTCCTGCGAGGCCGCCGGTGTGACGCTGGCACCGATGGATATGATGATCGCCGCGCATGCCAAGGCGGCCCGTGCAATCCTGGTAACCAGGGATCGAGCCTTTGGTTTTGTCCCCGATGGTTTGATCTTGGAAGACTGGACGCAAGGAATGGAGGCTTCACCATAAATGGCGCTCCCTTTCCCGATGGCCAAAAACTCACTGCGTAAAGCCGACTAACTCCCCAGGTAATCAGTCTTTGCTGGACGCGGAGGGGTGGGGAAAAATTTTATCCTGGGCACCTCTCGTTCTCGTCATCCCGGATGTAGGCCCGGGATCCAAGGAGTGGTCGTTGGTACGAAAGATTGTGCAATCGCGATATACCATCTGGGATTAATCGCCCCGACCTTATTACACCACTACGCTCCTCACTTCACCGACCAACCGGGTGGATCAGCCTTATACTGTTACTTACACAATTGCTGTCGACAGGTAGGAGAGGTGCCGGTGGCAATCGGTAGAGCCTATGTGTTGCTAACCCTTAGAACAGTGCCAATTTACGCCGCAAGCGGCGGGGAATAGAACCCCAAGGGATTAAAATACAGGATTATTCTCCTGGGAGACAAAAATGAATGAAGCGGGACTTGTCTACACTTTCATTGGCTTTTAAGGATCCCACTATGCTGCTCTACGACGCGGATAGTCCGGCCCCACGCTGCTTACGCATGTTTCTTCTCGAAAAGGGGCTAGTAATTCCTGGCGTGAAGGTCGATGTTTTTACAGGCGAAAACCGTGCGCCCCCGTTTCTCAAACTTAACCCGGCTGGGCAGACCCCAGCTCTGAAACTTGACGATGGACAGGTCCTGGCTGAAGCAGTTGCCATTGCCGAGTATCTTGAAGAACTGCATCCCTTGCCAGCACTGATTGGAAGAACCGCTGGCGAGCGCGCAGAAACCCGACAATGGTGGCGCCGCATCGAGCTCAATGTCACTGAGTTCATTCACAACGCCTACCACTACTCAGAAGGTCTGGAGCGCTTTGGGGTGCGCATCCCGGTTGCAGCCGAAGCTGCGGCAGGCATGAAGCGAATCGCACAAAATCGCATTGCGTGGATCGATCAATTATTTGGCGATCGGCACTGGCTCTGCGGCGAGCGATTCAGTGCTGCCGACATCTGGCTATATGTCTGGTTGGATTTCGGCTGTACCGTAAACCAACCTTTTGATCGCAACTTACCGCACCTCGGACCCTGGTTTGCGTCCGTAGCGACAAGAACGTCCGCCGCGCGCAGTCGCGCCACATTAGCCGCAAGCCTCACATCGTGACCATGCACATATAAGGCTCATATAGGGTGAAGCAAGCGCAGCGGTGAGCTCACTATGTTTAACCCACCCTACATAACTTCAAACTCATCAGGCAAACGGATCGGCTCCTGTCCAAACTCCGCAGTGTTGATCGCGCCTTCCATGGATAAACCCTTTTGCTTCGTTTTTCCCTTGCTCGGGATAAAACGCCCCGGCCTCATTGAGGCTAACCTCAGATGCCCACTGCGTGGTCATGACCTTCTTCACTGGATTCCCGCCTGCGCGAGAATGACAGATGGGAGGGTGGCGGCAGCTTGTTCATTGCCATGATTCGCGGTGCCCGTGTCTAGTCATCCCGGGCGACGTAGCGCTCTTGTCTCGTCATCCCGGGCGGAGCGGTGCGTAGACCCGGGATCCACGCTCTGGCGGTAGCGCCCGAGCAAGCCTCAAACGTGTTCCGGGCCGAGTGGATTCCCGCCTGCGCGGGAATGACGTGACAGCGTGCGAGCATCTTGCCTCGCGCAGTATTCCTTTAATTGCGCCATGGGGATGCGATATAAGTCGGGGTCATCAGGCTGGGGGCGTATCGACCAGCGCTTGTAAGTCCATTGGTATTGAGTGAAGGCCTGCTCGACACAGTTTGCAACGCCGCGGTTGAGGGCAATGCTGGCCTGTAATGGATCCACATTACACAAATCTGCGGGTGCATCCAGCCAATGCAGGCGAAACCCAGCGCCACGTGGCAGGCGCTCCATGAATCCGAACAACACGGTGGCTCCGGTGCGGGTGGCCAGTCGTGGCAACAGCACCATGGTGGCAGCAGGAATACCAAAGAAAGGAGCGAAGGCGCCCTCACCGGAGCGTGGCTGCTGATCGGGAAGAATGCCGACCACTCCGCCTGCCCGCAGGCGCCGGTAGAGGGCTCGAACCCCTCCACCATCGGCGCGGATCTGCTCGGGAGCAAAGCTGCCCCGGACCCGCCGCAGCAGAGTTTCCCAATGGGCCTGGCGGGGTGGTCGATACAAAATCGCCAGTTGGGTACGGGCTCCCAACCAATGGTTGAGAAGCTCCCAGCAACCCAGGTGGGGGGCCGCTACGATCAGGCCCCGGCCGCTGGCCAAAGCCTGCATAAAGCGTTCTTCACCACGTACCTCACGAACCAACCGCAGGGCCTGCTGGGCACCACCACCCCATACCTTGCCAAGCTCTAACACACCGCAGCCGGCCTCTCGAAGACAGGCCCGGGCCAGTTGGCTGCGCTCCGTGTCGCTAAGCTGTGGTCGGGCAATCTGTAAATTGACCTCCACATGGTGCCGTTCGCGGCCGTTCAAGCGCCACAGCATCGTGCCCACACCGGCTCCCAGCACATGCAGCCAGCGCAGTGGCAGCCAACCAGCCAGGCGCAACAAGGCATAGGTCAGGGCGACACGGAGGCGCATGGGAGCAGGCTGGTTGATGAGGACTGAAGCATGATGTAACGCAGTTTATCCGGGGTGTGCTGCCAGGGCAGCCCGGTATGCTGAACAAACATATTAGAGAATGCCACAATGATTTGCGGTTACGTGGCCGCAATCGGTATCGCGAGAGTAAAGCATGATTACAGTAATCCAGAGGGTTCGGGAAGCCCGAGTCGAGGTTGATGGCCACGTTGTGGGGGCGATCGGTCCCGGTCTGTTGGCCTTGATCGCCATCCAGCCTGATGACGGCGAAACCCAGGCTCAACGCATGTTGCAACGCCTGCTTGGTTATCGGCTGTTTACCGATGCGGCCGGCCGCATGAACCGGAGCCTGCACGAAACCGGAGGGGGGCTGTTGCTGATCAGCCAATTCACCCTTGCCGCAGATACCCGCAAGGGCATGCGCCCAGGATTTTCCACGACCGCTGCACCCAAGCAGGCCGAACCGCTGTTTGCACACTTACTCGAACTGGCCCAGCAAGCCCACCGTGATGTAGCCACGGGTCGGTTTGGGGCCAATATGCAGGTGAGTCTGGTCAACGATGGGCCGGTTACCTTCCACCTGCAGGTGCACTAAGCTGAATCAGTGTGAAGTAGCACAGCAAACACCTTACAAGCGGCCTCATGAAACCCTTGAATACTAGCCATAACAGTGCCATGTGGCTATACTGAGCGGTTCTATATGTCGACGGTGTGTGGCATGGCCAGTCATTCCAATCAGCAGCAATCCGAGATCAAACAACTGATCACCAAAGGCCGCGAGCAGGGGTATCTAACCTATGCCGAGGTCAACGATCATTTGCCCGACGATATTGTCGATCCGGAGCAGATCGAAGATATTATCTCGATGCTTAACGGCATGGACATCGAGGTGCATGAGGTGGCCCCCGATGGACTGATGATTACTACCACCGGTACTGATGACGACACCGTCACCGAAGAAGCCGTGGCGCTGCTCACTTCTGTCGACGCGGATATCGGTCGTACTACCGATCCAGTGCGTATGTATATGCGTGAGATGGGCACGGTTGAATTGCTCACCCGCGAAGGCGAGATTGCCATCGCCAAACGTATCGAAGAAGGCCTCAATCAAGTACAGAATGCCTTGTCCAGCTTTCCCTGGACGGTACAGATGCTGATTGAAGAATTCGATTTGTACCTGGACGGCAAGAAGCGCCTCTCTGAGGTGATTGCCGGGTTCAGAGCCGATGATGCCGCTGCCGATGTCAAGCGGGAGGAAGAGAAGGCCGCAGCTCGCGAAGCGGCCCGGGTGGCCGCTGAGAATCGTAACAACACCTCGGGCAATACCAAGGAATCGGAAGATCCCAAGGCCAAGGCTGATGACGACGATGACAAGCCCAGTGGCCCCGATCCGCTGGTCGTGCGTGCGCACATTGATGCCATGCGCGCTCTCCATACCAAGTTCAAAAAAGCGATCGTCAAAGCACAAATTGGCGATCACAAGGTTGAGAAACTACGCGAGAAGCTTGCCCAAGCCTTTTTGGAGCTCAAACTCCCTTCCGCACTGCTCGACACCCTAGTTCGTAAACTGCGTGAGGTTGTCGGCGATATTCGGGTTCATGAACGGGCCATCATGGACTTGTGCGTCAAATCCTCACGGATGCCAAGAGCCGAGTTTCTGGCTAGTTTTCCGAGTAGCGAGACGGATCATGAATGGGCCAATACGCTGTCACGAAAACGCCAGAAATGGGCTCCCGCAATCAGAGCCCGACTGGAACCCATCCATGCCGAGCAGGACAAGCTGGCGGCTATCGAAATACTGTTGTTCCTGCCCTTGATTCATATCAAAGAGCTCAACCGCAGCCTGTCGATCGGAGAAGCTAAGGCCCGGCGAGCCAAAAAAGAAATGGTTGAGGCCAATCTACGTCTGGTCATCTCCATTTCCAAAAAATATACCAATCGTGGCCTGCAGTTCCTGGACCTGATCCAGGAAGGCAATATCGGCCTGATGAAAGCCGTCGATAAGTTTGAGTATCGGCGCGGCTACAAGTTTTCTACCTATGCAACGTGGTGGATACGGCAAGCTATCACCCGTTCGATTGCTGATCAGGCACGGACCATACGGATTCCTGTGCACATGATCGAAACCATCAATAAGCTCAACCGCATCTCCCGGCATATGCTACAGAAATACGGCCGCGAACCCACTCCGGAAGAGCTGTCTCAGGTTATGGAAATGCCTGAGGAAAAGATTCGTAAGGTTCTCAAAATTGCCAAAGAACCGATCTCGATGGAAACGCCCATCGGTGATGATGAAGATTCCCACCTCGGTGACTTCATTGAAGATGGCAACGTTGATTCCCCCGTCGATTCGGCGACCGTCACCGGACTGGTGGAGACGGTGCATGGCGTACTGTCTTCGCTGACCCCACGGGAAGCCAAGGTATTGCGCATGCGGTTTGGCATCGACATGAATACCGATCATACCCTGGAAGAGGTCGGCAAGCAGTTTGATGTGACCCGTGAACGAATCCGCCAGATCGAGGCCAAAGCTTTACGCAAGTTGCGCCATCCCAGCCGTTCTGAACAAATGCGCTCTTTCCTCGACGGTGACTGAGGGCCGGACCCGGCACGGCGGAGAAACCGGCCCCACCGTTACGGCATGAGCCCTGAGCAGCGGCTCTGAAAAGACTCTCTCGTTCCGTTACGGTTTTTACCATTGCGTAGTTTTGCGGTTGCTGACCGGCATGGCTAGGTGGTGGCCCGAGATTCCGTTTTGCGCCCGGTACCCCCACCCGGCGAGGCCTTCCCGTTAGCGATCCGACCCACCCGATTTCCACTGACGCCATAACCCATCGCCGTGGCTTGCTGCTTGGCATCAGCAGTTATGCCATCTGGGGCATGCTGCCGCTGTACTTTTTACGGCTCGATTTCGCCTCACCCATTGAGATCGTCGCGCAGCGGATTCTCTGGTCACTGCTGTTATGTGCCCTGCTGCTACTTTTTACCCGGCGCCTCAGAGAAGTCCTCCGGGTCCTGCGCCAGCCGCGTCAACTGGGACTTTTGGCTCTCTCAGCAACACTGATTCTCGTCAATTGGCTGGTCTATGTGTATGCCGCCAATAATGGCGAAATCCTGCAGGCCTCACTCGGCTACTTTACCAATCCGCTGGTATCGATCTTTCTGGGCGTGCTGGTGCTACACGAGCGCCTACGCCCGCTGCAGTGGCTTGCCGTAGCACTGGGGTTGGGGGCGGTCGTCATTATCGGTATGGGCTATGGCCATCCGCCCTGGCTGGCCCTGGCTTTGGCTTTCAGTTTCGGAACCTACGGTTTACTGAAAAGCTTTTCCGGGCGCCACACCGCTGCAGTCACCAGTTTGACGGTCGAAACTTTACTGCTGGCTCCCCTCGCTCTGATCGTATTGGGCTGGCTGGCTAGCCGTGGCCAATCCCATTTCACCAGCCATGGACTGGATAGCGCATTATGGCTGGCCTCCACCGGGGTGATTACTGCGGTACCGCTAACCTTGTTTGCCGCTGCCGCCCAACGCATTCCCCTCAGCCTGCTGGGCATGCTGCAATATCTGGCGCCGACAATGCAGTTCGTCATCGCCGTGGCCATTGAGCACGAGGCGATGTCCACCTCACGCTGGATCGGTTTTGCAATCATCTGGCTGGCTCTGGCCCTGCTCAGCAGCAGCGCCTGGCTGAGCTACCGCCGTCGCCGCCGTGAAACACGCAGTGCCGTCGATGTGCAAGCGGCCTGTACTGAGGCCGCCGAAGTACATTGAACCCACCCGGCATCATCGCTTTACCTGCAGCAAGTTTTCGTCGTCACGCCGCGAAGCAGGTAAACTTACGTTCTTCCCACGCGGGCCTATAGCTCAACGGTTAGAGCAGAGGACTCATAATCCTTTGGTTCCAGGTTCGAATCCTGGTGGGCCCACCATTTTAATTGATGGCAATATGGGGGTGGGAATAGGTAAGGGTTGCCTGTGGCGCAGAGTAGGGCGATCAATCTGTTGGGGTTCGTAGCTCACCCACAACTTACGGAGCCTGCAATCAAACCGATCAGATTCGGGACAGGTCGGCGATTTCGCAAGCCAGCTCCTGCAGTTGCCGTAACATTGCCAAACGGCGCGCCCGCTTGGCGGGATCCTCATCGAGCACCATGACTTCAGCAAAGAAGCGGGCCAAGGGGGTCTCCAGTTCAGCGATCAGTGCCAGGGACTCTCCATAGCTGCCGGCCTCAACCAGCACACGGGACTGCTCGGCGGTGACCCGCAGCGCGCTGGCCAGTTCCTGTTCGGCAGGTTCCTGCAGAGTGCTTACCTCGGGCAGGGCAGCGTGTACCTCGCCTTCTTTGCGCAACAGGTTGGCGGCGCGTTTGTTGGCCGCGACCAGGCTCTGACTCTCCGGCCTTTGCAGAAATGCGGTCAGCGCACGAATCCGGCGATCGAAATCGGTCAGGCTGCTGGGTGTAGCGGCGGCCACGGCTTCAAACACTCCGCTCGGTATGCCCTGATTGAGGTAATAACCACGCAGGCGTTCGAGTATGAACTCGCGCAGTTGCTCCGCTAACTGAGCGCGTCGCGCGCCGATGTTGACCACAGCGTCCGCCGATGGGCTATTGCTCGACTGGCCGCGTTTATGGATTTTGAGGCCCGCCGCCAAGGCGGTATCAGGGATCTGTTCCAGGGCTTCGCGTAACAAGCCCTGCAGATCCAGTTCCAACTTCCCCTCAATCATGGTTCGTGCCAGGGCCAGGGCAGCCCGACGCAAAGCGTAGGGATCCTTGTTACCACTGGGTTTTAGACCCATGGCAAAGATTCCCGCCAGCGTATCGACACGGTCGGCGACGGCCAGCACCCGGCCCAGAGCACTGCCGGCAATATTGTCGGCGGCTTGACGCGGTGCATAGAATTCATCCAGGGCCACGGCCAGGGCCGGGTCTGCACCCTGTTGCTCAGCGATACGCCGGCCGACCATCCCTTGCAGCTCAGGAAATTCATTGACCATGCGAGTGAGCAGATCACAGCGTGATAAAGATGCGGCCTGTACGGCCTGTGCCGCATCGACCCCGCTACGGTTGGCGATCAGCCGGGACAGTTCGGTGACCCGCAAGGTCTTGTCCCATAGACTGCCCAGCTCGCGTTGATAGGTGACTTCACGCAAGCCGTCACAGAGGCTCGCCAACGGTTGTTGCAGATCCTCATCCCAGAAGAATCGCGCATCGGCAAAACGTGGCCGGATGACCCGCTCGTAGCCCTTGCGTACCTCGGCTTCATCTCGGCTCTCGATGTTGGCAATGCCGATGAAATGTTCACTGAGTTGCCCAGCCGCATCGAACACCGGCAGGAATTTCTGGTTGGCCTCCATGGTGGTAATCAGTGCTTCATGGGGTACGCTCAGGAACTCGCGATCAAAGCGGCAGGCCACGGCCACCGGCCATTCAGTCAAATTGGCAATTTCATCGAGCAAGGCCTGGGATAGCTGTGGAGTACCGATCCCGGTCGCTACCCGAGCCACCTCGCTGCGGATACGCTCGCGGCGTTCCAGCGGATCGGCCAGTACCCGAGCCTCACGCAAGGCTTGCAGCCAGGTATCGGCAGCCGTGATGTGCAAGGCCTGGCCCGCATGGAAGCGATGCCCGTGGGAAATCCGCTCACTACGCAAGCCCAGTACTTGCCCTTCGATAAGCT
>QILI01000098.1 GCA_003233305.1 Mizugakiibacter sp. | reverse complement strand
CCACAGCATGGGCCAGAATCGGCGCCAGAATAGCCATACCCTGCTGCACCGCACGGGGGCTACCCGGCAAGGCGATCACCAGCATCTCGCCCAACTGCACCGCATCCGCCCGACTCAGGCAAGCCAAGGGGGTGTGCTGACTGCTTTCACTGCGGAAATATTCCCCTATGCCCGGAACCCGGCAGCCCCCCAACATGGCCAAGGCCTCGGGAGTGCGGTCACGGGGGCCAAGCCCGGTGCCACCGGTGCACAACACCAGCCGGATGTCCTGGGCCGGGAATTGTCGGAGCTGCGCGGTCAACGCCTCGGCATCATCCGGCATGATTTTGGTATCCACCACCTCGGCCCCCAGTGCTTCGAGTGCCTCGACCAACAAGGGACCTGAGGTGTCTGCATACTGGCCTTGATGGGCGCGATCGCTCAGTGTCAGCACCGCCGTACGAATCCCCTCCAGACGTGCCGGCCCGTGTGGTTGGTATTGCTCGCGTTCGCTTGCGCTCATGCCGTCGGGATGAATCCACAAGCCGCGTTTGCCCCCTTCTTTGAACAACAGGCGGATCGCGCCCATGGTCAGTGCCGGTTCCACCGGCTTGGTCAAGTCGTACAAGGTAAGCAACGCCGCACTGCTGCCGGCCAGGGCCTCCATCTCGACCCCGGTCCGGGCGGTGGTGGCCACTTCGCAATACACCCGGATACAGTTTCGCTCGGCAACCGGCAGACACCGTAGTTCGACCAGATCCAGCGGCAAAGGGTGACACAGCGGGATTAACGCTGCGGCCTGTTTGGCGCCTTGCAAACCGGCAATTTCGGCCATAGTCAGAGCATCGCCCTTGGGCAGCCGTCGCTCGATGATCAACGGATAGGCGAACGGGCCGGGGTAAAACTCTCCACAGGCCACCGCCCGCCGCCGGGTGGGGCGCTTGCTGCGGACATCGGCCATATGGAAGTGTCCAGGATCACTGCCTGCGTGGGCATGGGTGCTCATCTCAACCTCCGGTCGCTGCAAGGTGTGGGGTGATACCGGTATGCCCTTGCAGCAAAGCATGACCGGCATGTTTCTGGCCGATCTGGCCAAGAATCGCAGCCACCAACTCAGGTTGCTGAGCATCATCTTGCAAGTAATGCCGCAGGGGTATGCCGAATTCACCAAACAGGCATAGTCGCAAATCACCCGCCGAGGTAACGCGTAAACGATTGCAACCCTTGCAGAAGTCCTTCGAATACGGCGCGATAATGCCAATACGCCCAGCATAATCCGGATGCGCAAATTCACGGGCCGGACCGGCATCGCTGGCCCGCGCCCGTTCTTGCCAACCCTGGTTCCGCAAGACTCCTTCCAGACTGTCGGCGCGCACATGATGACGCTGGAAGAAGACCCGATTCTCACCGGTTTGCATCAGTTCTATGAAGCGTACCGTAAGCGGCCGCTCACGCAGATAATCAAGCCATGCTGGCAATTCCTCATCATTGACTCCCCGCATCAGCACCGCATTCAGCTTGACGGAGGTTAGACGGGAGGCCAGGGCCAGATCGATCCCAGCGAGGATTTCATCTAGGCGATCATGACCGGTTATCGCCGCAAAACGTGGGCTATCCAGGGTATCGACACTAACGTTGAGCGCGGTAAGACCGGCCGCGCACCAGTCGGACAGCCGGCGCTTGAGCAGACAGCCATTGGTGGTCATGGCAAGCTTTGTGACTCCCGGAATTACCGCGGCCATCTCGATAACCCTGACCAGATCCCGGCGTAGACTCGGCTCGCCCCCGGTCAAGCGCAACTTATGCATGCCCAGCATGGCAAAGCCACGCAGCAACCGACCCATCTCGGCCAGAGACAACGGCCCCTTCATTCTCGCCTCGGGACGATAGCCTTCTGGCAAGCAATAGGTGCAGCGAAAATTGCAGGCAGGTATTAAAGACAAGCGCAGGTAGGGAAACCTGCGACCATAGCGATCGACGAACTGAACCATCATTGCACTCCTTTCCAAGCACGGGAGGCTGTGGTGTTTCCACCTCAACCCTGGTGGCCATCAAGGCCACGGACAGCAGACCATGTTCGTTACCAAACCCAGGGCTGCTGTCTCGGAGTTATTCTCAATATGTTTTACAGTTTATTTAACCTGTATTGCTGTTTGCCAATTTGAATATACTAATAGTGACTTGGGGAGACTACTATGCGGCCTATTGCCGCGTGGCTTCTTCCCCAGTCCCCACCTATCTACTCGACAGGTCTCGGGGATTCCGTCAGGTATATTCAGCCTAATCACCCACTACGACTTTCAAAATATCCTATTGAGTGTGTCTTTAACCAAACTTACACCTCTACATTGAGTGTTTCTGCATCTTACTCATACGTGTGATATTCATCCAGTTCTGGCGAGCCAGTCGTTGGTAAATATGTCTCTGGGAGCGATCCAGAAGCCGATACCCTTTCACATGATAAGGAACCATCTCGTAAGCAAGAAAGGCTTGCGCCCTGCCAATAGCCTTCACATCATAAACAATCTTATTGATCTTAACCTCTGAGCTGGGCTGGCTGGCATCAATTTTATAGCGCTCATAAGTAGCCTTGAGTTCCTTGATTCCATGCATCGTATCCCGCTTCATTCCTTTTACAAGATACTTCTCTGCTTTAATCTGAGTTGGAGTAAGGTGTAACTTCTTAGCATTTACAAGATCCCAGTGGGGCCCTGGATGGTATTGATAGAAATACGACTTAAAATTGAAAGTATGCTGCTCAAAATACTGATGTGCCCCAGTCATTTTCATTCTGCCTGTTACGGCTGCTTGAGTAGGTGGTATGGCAAGTCCGGTTAGTGCCATGATAAATATAGTTAGAAATACCTTATTTGTATTCATCTGAAACCTCCTTATGAGGTGTAGTAAATCTTGTTCTGTACGATGCCTTGCAGCGTATTACTACAATACATCTCTATGCCATACCTGTTTCTCTCTAATAACTAGACGGCAAGTATTTGCTATGTGGCCGCACTGTTTGGATTTGGGTTCAAAGGTACACTTATGTCGGTGCGGCTTTTCTCGGTTTCATCAGGAATCTACGGTTGTACTGCTCTACGTATCCTCGAATGAACATGCGCAAGGCATACCACATTCTCATCGGTGGGTACTGTAAGCTGTAGCTCCACCAAGCTGGCCGGCCATCCTGCAAGCAGCAATGCCATCCCGTACTGCGAGCCACTCACAGTACGCAGATGAGTGGAAGCAATTGAACGGATCTCATCTGAACCTTGCCCGTAAACTCGGTGCTCTACAGCGGCTATCTTGGTCTAGTTTACTCGGTTTGAACAGCCCCTCAGTGGCGATCTAACCGTATCGGGGTGAGCGGGTTCGAGCTGGCGTCGACACCGCTTGCAGCAGAGCACCCCGGTGAGAGTTTCTTCTTGGGCGTGCAAGGTTCTCACGATCGCCGCTCGCATTGCGTCCAAGCACTCTGCCAAGCTTGGTGAAGTGCTGCATAGCAGGTGAGAAATAGCTATTTTATGTGGTGATAGACACCTAAAGGAATAGGCTGATTTCTCACTGTCGCAATCGTTTCTATCCAGGTGCTACGGGCTGCTATGGTGAGTCGTTATCGCTGCAAAACAGACCCATCCATGCCCAGTCCAGCAACCGCACCAACCGGTACCTTACCTGGCCCTCGACGGCCTACATCCACTGCGTCATTGCTACACGCGCACCAACTGGCGTTTTGCATCAACGGGCGGATGTTATGGAAAAACCTGGATCTAGCACTGGCTCGCGGTGAGCGCCTGGCCATTGGCGGAGCCACAGGCAGCGGCAAAACGGTGCTACTGCGCACCCTGGCAGGCTTAGAGCCACTGCAAGCCGGCACGATCTACTTCAACGATCAGGCTCTGTCGAGCTGGTCCATGCCGGCTTATCGAGCCCGGGTGGTCTATGTCCCACAACGTCCTGCGCTGGCTGAAAGCACGGTTAAGAATGTGCTGCAGTCGCCATTTAAGTTTCGGGTACGACGTGACCAACCATTCCCACTGCAGCTCGCCTGCGAGCATCTGGCCGCGTTGGGACGTAACAGTGACTTTCTGACCCAGCGTGCAGAACGTCTCTCTGGCGGCGAGGCACAAATCGTCGCCGTATTGCGCGCCCTGCTGGTCGCCTCCGATATCCTGCTGCTCGATGAACCCACGGCATCGCTGGATGCCGAGGCCACCGCCGGTATCGAAACGCTTATCGCCCGCTGGCTTGGTGAGCAGTCACACCGCGCCTGTATATGGACCAGCCATGACCGCAGTCAGTTGGCACGGATAAGCGATCGTACGTTAGCGCTCGGGGAAGCAGAATGAATCCGAACTATATCAACCTCAGTAATTGGCAGCTCGGCTTTGCCGCCGTGCTGATCCTAATCAATCTGGCCATCTCAGTGTGGCTGCGGCTCGGCTTGGCCCGCAGTCTATTGGTCGCCAGTGTCCGCATGGTGGTGCAACTGTTACTGGTGGGATTTATTCTCGAATCCGTATTTGCCCTGCAGACTCCGCTGCCGGTAGTCGGCATCGGCTTGGTAATGGCAGCCCTGGCGGGCCTTGCCGCAGTCCGTCGTACCCGCAGGCGCTTTCCCGGCGTGTACTGGAACAGTTTATTGTCGGTACTGGGGGCTTCATTCTTGATTACCGGCGCGGCAATGCTGGGCATACTCAATGTCCATCCGTGGTACTTAGCGCAGTACGCCATCCCCTTATTGGGCATGGTATTGGGCAACATCCTCAATGGCATCTCCCTGGCCTTGGATCGTTTCATGGAAGGTGTGGCACGCGAAGGTAGTTTGCTTGAAAGTAACCTGGCACTGGGAGCAACGCGCTGGGAAGCGGCCCACTCACTGATCAACGACAGCCTGCGGGTCGGCATGATCCCAACCATCAATTCGATGATGGTGATGGGAGTGGTCAGCCTGCCTGGAATGATGACCGGCCAGCTCCTGGCCGGTGTTTTGCCGACGGCGGCGGTACGCTACCAGATCGTGATCATGTTCATGATCGCCGCCGCCACCGCCCTGGGTACCCTCGGAGTCATCCTGCTGGCGTTTCGGGCTTTGTTCAACAGCCAACATCAGTTATGCAGTGGACGTCTGCACCTGCACAAACACGTCGACCTATAGTCCATTTAAGTCGGTACGGCCAATCAAGAGCAGGCCACCACTCAATCTGCTGCGGCTACAGTGGCCAGAAAAAGGTAACCCAAAAAACCGATTATAGAATGGTTACTACCGATGGGCTGGTTAGTAATAGCCGTTAACTGAGCGATACCCATTTTGTAACCATTGTATCTCCATAGACTGGATCCTTATTGAAATGCTTCACCCCAGCTCGGCATGCATCAAAGCTTCACAATCGCACTCAGCCAGAGCTTTTTGGTATTCCTTGCATAACTTTGGCTCCGATAGTTTGCATACGTCACAGCCAGGGTCAGGTACTTCCCAAAGCCACGGGCAAATTGCATATCCCACTCGGACCCATATTTCAAGTTGCCTCGTGTAGCATTAAAATCATGGTAGATGACCTGCAATCGACTCCCTCTCAACCATCCGGGGCCTGAAAAGTGTACTTTTCCTTTAATGTATCGGTCAGCGAGTCCATTTGCAGGCGTACTCAGGAAGGTATCCGCCCAACCGTTAAACTTGTGCAGAGTCGCCAGTGGGGTCTGTACAGCTGTGACACCATTACCTTCTAATCGCTCCAGACCTAATTTACCAGAGAATGATCCAAATGAAATACCTGGCTCAAAAAGTGTATATCCAAGATTAAAATGATTAGGATTATTACCATAGCCTGATTGCCGCGCATAGGCTAGTGCATAAGTAAATTTTAGAGCATGACCCGTCGCCAGTGCGCCACTCAAGCGCATCCCGTATGTCTGAGTGGAGACCTGACGCGCCTGTGGGATATCCAGAAGATAGGCATAACCCAGTAGGTTGCCAATTCCGCCAATCTTGTAGCCGACATTGAACATCTGTATAGCATTGCCACTCCAAGTGCCTTTCGGTGAGTCTGGCCCAAAGATCCGGTTGACTTTCCAGGAATAGCCATAAAGTAACTTCAGATCCTTGCCAGGCCGCATCGTAACCAGTGCTGCATCCAAGGTCTGGTCGTTCTGGCGGAAGCCGACCGAGCCAATCCAGCGCTGATTACCTAGGTTGACAGTCTGCCTGCCAACACTCGTGGACAACCAGCCGTCACGACTCCAGCGCAAGACTGCTTGATTAATCAGCGTTACCGGCGGATCGGCAACAACCGGAAACTGTGATTTGCCATTCACGGTATCATTAAAATCCTGCGCACCGATAATTACATTTCCCTCACCCTCAAGCAGCAGACTGAAGCCACTCCAGTTGCCCGAAATAATGCCTAGTTTGGCCCGTAACGTCGAAGCCTCAGCCTTTTGTGCAAAACCAGTTTGCTCAACCTGTTCATAGCGGTAACGAAGGTTGACATACGGCTTAGAAGTATTCACAAAGTCTTGGAAGCTTTGACTTCCCTGCGCGTGTGCTAATGGTACCCAGCCAAAAATTAGGCCTATTATTCCAAGAACACTACCGCTCAGTAAGAGGGCTTTCATGATTGATGCTCCAGTTTGAAACAAGTGAGAGGGCCAACGGCCATAACAAATTTATTGTGCCGCATCCGCGCTTTTAGGTACCTTGGCTGCTCAGTCGGGTATCGCAGCGGGGATCCGGAATGTGGGTGACTGCATGGTCAGTAAATCCTACATGGCATACCCTTTGCCCAACTGATCTACATCAGGTTTCCACTCCCCTGCGACAATTTTCATCACTTTGTCGTGAATCCCTGGAAGATCCATCATGCGGGGCCCTCTATGCACCCTTTTGAAGCGTTCAGCCATGCTGTGGGCCTGCGGCCACGAGGGATGACTTACGATGCTCGATGCCCCCCTAGACACCTTCACGGCTAAGGGTGGGGGCCTGGAGAGAGCTTGTTCCGACTACTAAAGTGGTGAGAATTTAAGCAACCCCCATGAGTGCCGTCTGTGTGGAGCGATGCAGGCAATCTATGCAATCGGGCAAATATCCCAGCGCTTC
Organism: Mizugakiibacter sp.; assembly: GCA_003233305.1. Taxonomy (GTDB): domain Bacteria; phylum Pseudomonadota; class Gammaproteobacteria; order Xanthomonadales; family Rhodanobacteraceae; genus Metallibacterium. Next base: position 3,007 of record QILI01000098.1, on the reverse strand, counting down.
AATGTCCTACCACCGGCAACCACATGGCCAGCGCAATCAAGGTAAGCAGCAATACGGGGGGGGTCAATAGCAGACCAATTTTCATGTATTGCCCCCAGCTAACGGTCTGCCCCTTGCGTGCCAAGACATGCAGCCAAAGCAAAGTAGCCAGGCTACCAATAGGGGTAAACTTGGGCCCCAGGTCACAGCCTATGATGTTGGCGTAAATCATCACTTCACGAGTACCAACCGCCAGACCATGAGCCTGGTTAATGGACAGTGCCCCAATTAGCACGCTGGGCATGTTATTCATCACCGAGGAAAGTCCCGCACTGAGAAACCCCGTACCCACAGCTGCCACCACCGGTCCCCGGCCGCCCAACCATTCTAAAATCCGGGTGAGATACACGGTAAGCCCGGCGTTGCGTAGGCCATAGACCACCAGATACATGCCCAAGCTGAACAGCACGATCTGCCAGGGTGCCCCCCTCAATACCTTGCTTACGGCGATTTGTGCACCGCGCCCACCTCGGTGCCAGCGTCCAGCCAAGGCCAGCAGTATCACTGCGCCCGTACCGGTGACCACGGAAACCGGCACATGGAATGAGGCCGTCACGAAATACGCCACCAGTAACAAGGCCAGTAGCGGAAAACTGGCGCGAAACACCAATGGATCGCGAATCACCGAACTCGGTGCCTCGAGCTCCTGTACCAGATAGTGTCCCGACAGCTGGTGCCGAAAATACAGCCACAGCACCCCTAACGTGGCGGCCAAAGCAACCAGATCGACCGGTACCATCACCGCCGCGTAGTGATCAAATGGAATGCCGAAATAGTTGGCACTGACGATGTTTACCAGGTTGGAGATCACCAACGGCAGGCTGGTGGTGTCGGCCACAAAACCGGTACCGATCACGAAGCTAAAAGCAACGCCGGGGCTAAAACCCAAACGCAACAGTATTGCCAGCACAATCGGCGTGAGCAGCAATGCCGCGCCATCGTTGGCAAAGAGTGCCGCGATAGCCGCTCCCAACAGGATAATCAGTGGAAACAGTAAACGCGTATTGCCCCGGCCCCAACGAGCCACATGCAGGGCCGCCCAGCGGAAAAACCCTGCCTCATCAAGCAGTAAAGAGATAATAATCAGGGCGACAAAGGTGAAGGTGGCATCCCAGACAATATGCCAGACCACCGGAATATCGGCTGGGACAATCACTCCAGTAGCCAGTGCCAGCAATGCGCCACCCAGAGCACTCCAGCCGATGCCGAGTCCACGAGGCTGCCAAACGACCAGAATCAGGGTTAGTACAAATATGCCCAGAGCGAGCATGTCTCAGTACCCCACCGATAGGTGATACCACGCGCGATGATCTACAAATCGATAACGCAACCACCGCGTGAGGCTCACCGGTAAGCCATCCTTACCATCGTTTACCCGCTTGCGACTATCCACCGACACTGGATCGGGCAAGATGTGGAATCGCCATACATAACGGGTAATTCGTGAAGTGAAGAGGCCGAATCGCACCTCTTTGGTGGCAACCGCAACGTCTGAATAAAGGTAACTTGAAAAGAACATGAAAGGTCAGGGCATAGCAGAGTCACCCCATTATTTCATATTCATGGAAATATAGAAATAACTACCATACCCTGACCTGAATTCTGTTTCAGTCGAACCCCAGCCACCACGTTCAGTCTGGATTCGGTCCTGCCGATACCGCGATGTGCTCGACCGATCCGAGCCTTACGCCGAACAGATCCCAGGCAATATGCCTTGGTGCCAGCCGCGACCACTGCACCAGTCCGCCCAGGGTGGCACCAAATGCCGTATGGGCAAGATAGACGGTCAAAGGGAACTTGATTGGGGCGAAAGCGTAACCGAATGCCCCTACTCCAAGCAGATTCATGACCGGGCTAAGCATAAACGTGGTGGCAATCAGCCAAGCATAGAGTACCGCCACCCACCAGCGCATGCGTCCCAAAATCACGATGTAAACAAAGGCGAAGCCGATGCCATTCCAGGCATGATCCCCCCAGCCCAGCAAATTGGACCAAAGGTTCGGTCCGTCCATGAAGCGGTCGGCCAATTGCACCCCCATCAACATGGGCATGGAGCCGGGCATCGCACCGAAAACCCGAAAACCGATAATACGCACCACCTCCAGGGCTGCCGTTGCCAGAATCCCGGCGAAGATCGCCAACAATGCCGATCGTGCCAGCCGCTGCCAAGACATGAAGACTGCAAGGATCGCTATTCCGACCCATAGCAGAAGAGCCGGCAGGATCGCCATCACCCCCAGCCGGTGCATGCTGACGATGCCCGATGCCGACACCGAAAAAGCCAGGGGCGATACTGCTGCTGCAAGCAGGGCAAGTACGCTTGCCAAAGCCTCTCCTGGAGACATACGGTTGAATAAGTGCATGATTCAGGTACTCCTTTTTTCGATTCCAAACATGGAAGGCGGGCGTGGACCGCCCGCCTTCCTACCCTTTACCGCGCAGCCTGCGCAGCAATTGCATGCAATTTCATGTCAAACATGCCACCCATCTTGGCAAACTTCGGGGAAATGGCAGTCATCAGCGATGAAGGTTTGAAATAGCCGATCCAGACCTTGCCCTGATTCGACCAGATATAGATACGTGCCGGGATGACCGCGCCCACTGCCGGGTTCATGCTGAAGGCCTTTTTACCCATCTGTGGATTGCCCACCAAAAAGCACGTTGGCCTGGTTGATATGCCCCATCACCATCAGGCGATTGCTACTGACAGCCTGCTTGAGGGCCCCCACGGTCTGGCTGTAGGACTGGTTCGACTGGATCTTGACAAAAGCTACGGCACCCTTGGCCATCACCGACCCCGCCGCAAACAGGGTTGTGGAAGCGAGAAGAACAGATAAAATATATTTCGATTGAATACGCATGATGAATCTCTCTTAAGGTTGAATGAAAATCGAACGCAGGACATCAATAGTCCCGTTCTACCCAATAGAGGCCCCATGAAGGCAAAAGGATTCATCTTGCCCATCGA
>QILI01000145.1 GCA_003233305.1 Mizugakiibacter sp. | reverse complement strand
CCCACTCTGCAGGAGCCCACTCTGCAGGAGCCCACTCTGCAGGAGCCCACTCTGCAGGAGCCCACTGGGAAGGAACCTGAGACACTATTCCCGGACCTCGAGATACAGCCAGACGATGTGGTTGAAACGTCGATTTCAACACCGCAGCGTACGTCTGAATTTGTGCCGAACGAGCTTGATTCTTGGCTGGCCGAAAATTTTTCTGATATGCTGCCGATACCGGAAGATGAGCCCTTTCCGAGAGATAAATCTGCTGATTTGATAGCCTCAAACCGATTGTCCGAGACGGATCAGAGTGAGTTGAATTCGCCTGCCGCTGATATGGATATTGCGTTATCGGAAGCTTTGCAATCGACCCATACGGAGTGCTTGGACCCATTGTCTGAGGCTAGCTGCCTGAGTGGTAAGGATAAAAGTAAGGATGATGTTGATAGTGAATTTTCTGTACCTGATCCCCTGATAACCGGATCTGATTACGGATTGCACCCCAGCCATGAAGATGCAGATTCATCTGCGGCATTGGAGGGTTTAAGCAATATATCGGCCCCATCATCCGATGACAGGAATGAGCCCAGTGACCCGGCCTCAGACGAGGATTCGGATATCAAATGGATGCTTGATGAGTTGCTGGAGGAACCCCTTACGGGACACGATCGTACCGAGCAGTCGGAGGTGCCTGTTCCAAGTTGGAATCTTGTTGAGGATAACCAGCAAGCACCAGAGGGTACCGAGAACTCCATTTTACCCCCCAGTCTTTCCGCAGTGGATGATGAGGGGGACGTGGATTATTTAAATCTGGGTATCTCTGATACGTCTGTATCCGGATTTGATGACCTTGAGTTACTCCCGCTGGAGCCGGTTGCGGATGTTGCGTCCCCTCATGGAAGCCAGTCAGGGTCGGAATCCTTGGTGCCCCGTGGTATAGGTGTTAGTCGGGTGATCGCCATTGGTGCCTCGATTGGCGGACCTGATGCGTTACGTACTATTCTGGCCGGCTTGCCCACTAATCTGGCTGCTGTTCTTGTAGTAGCACAGCACATGGATGACGCGTTTTTTGGCAACTATATTAAGCAGCTCAAAGCTGTCGGCACGCTTCCAGTGCAGCGGGCTGAAGACGGTGGACAAGTCCACCATGGTGAAGTGTTGGTGGTTCCACCCGGACAGCGTTTGCGCCTTGATCGTTCCGGGCGTGTTGGTCTGTTGCCGAGAGCTGAAGAGGATAATTATTCCCCCTCGATTGATGACACATTTAGTACCTTGGCGACTACCTTCGGCACAAACCTGCATGTGCTGATCCTTTCCGGCATGGCTCGTGATGCCCTGCGCGGAATACAAATTGTCAAGAAGAATGGTGGTGTGGTATGGACGCAATCCCCAGCAACTTGTGTGGTAAGCAGTATGGTGAATGCTGCACAAGAAGCGGGGCTGGAAAGCTTTAGCAGCGAGCCCGAAATACTTGCCCGACGCTTGGTTGAAGAAATTGGTGTGGAGAGTAGGAAATGACTATATCGGCAGGTGCGGATATTCGTGGGGTTCTAATCTCGACAACCGGGGCGTGGATCTTGCTTCCCAATGCCAACGTAACGGAAATCATTACGCTTGCTACACCAGAACCGGTCCCCGATACGCCGACGTGGTTGCTGGGAAGAGTTCCATGGCGTGGCTGGCAGGTACCCTTGATCAGTTATGCGCAGCTTGCTGGTGCTGAGCAGCCTGAGAGTACGTTGCATGCCCGGGTAGTAGTTCTCAAGGCACTCGGAGGTCGGCCGCATTATCCTTATATTGCTCTTTTAACGCAGGGGTTTCCAAGGTTGACCACGGTTTCTGCCGAGGGCCTTGTCGTTGCTGAAAGCGATGAGCCACTTCCTTTCGGGGCAAGTGCGAGGGTAATTGTACGTGATGAGATAGCCCTGATTCCGGACCTGGATGTTATCGAGTCGGAAGTGGTCAAGGTGTTGGAGCACACGCTTGCCGATGAGTTGGAATAGTAAGCCACGAAGCGATTGACATAGCGGAGAGTGGCTGTTGGGATAGGATTTGCAGGGTCCTTATCAGCTGGTGGCGTGGTTGATACCGGCTGTGGCAGTACGCACCATGAGTTCTATTTCTTCGGTGGTGATGCAATAGGGTGGCATGAAATAAATAATGTCGCCCAGGGGACGCTGCAGAACACCGTGCTTTAGACAGTATAGATACACATCCAGTCCCCGTCGTTGCACCGCTGGAAAAGGGCGGCGTGAAGCTTTGTCTTGCACCAATTCCACGGCTGCAATCATTCCGGTTTGCCGCACCTCGGCAACGTGAGGATGCTCGACCAGAGGTGCCACCATACGCCCCAGATGAGCGGCCAGTTCGTGATTCCGTTCGAGTACCGGGCGGTCACGAAACAGGTCCAGGGTCGCCAGTGCCGCGCGGCAGGCCAACGGATTGCCGGTATAGCTGTGAGAGTGTAAAAAAGCTTTGTGGCTGGTGTATTCAGCATAAAAGGCGGCATAGATCTCGGCCGTGGTGAGTACCGCAGCGAGGGGTAGAAATCCACCAGTCAGACCTTTGGATAAAAGCATGAAATCGGGCCGAATATGGGCCTGTTCACAGGCAAACAGAGTGCCGGTACGACCGAACCCAACGGCGATCTCGTCGGCGATCATATGGACCTGAAATTCATCGCACAGTTGGCGCAGGCCGTGTAGATAACTTGGGTGGTACATACGCATTCCGCCTGCGCATTGCACCAGCGGCTCGACGATAACCGCGCATAAGGAATCGGCCTGTTGCTCGAATACCGCTCGCATGTCGGCCAGCCGGCGGTGTGCGAATGCCTTCCAGCTTTCTCCAGTTTCGCGCTGGTAGGCGTCAGGAGAGGGGACAATCACCGGAGTCAGTAACAGGGGCGCATAGGTAGACCGATATAGCGCCACGTCGCTAACCGAGAGCGCGCCCAGGGTTTCACCGTGATAGCTGCCGCTGAGAGTGGCAAAACGGGTTTTGTCGTGGTAACCGCAGTTGCGCCAATAGTGGTAACTCATCTTCAGTCCGACTTCGACAGCGCTGGAGCCGTTGTCAGCGTAGAACACTCGCTCCAGTCCGGATGGCGTGATTTGGATCAGGCGCTCGGCTAGCTCCACGGCGGGTTGGTGAGTGAAACCTGCAAAGATAACGTGTTCCAGCTGCTCCAGCTGGTCTTTGATCGCACTAGCAATATGCGGTTCGGCGTGGCCGAAGAGATTTGTCCACCATGAACTCACCGCATCCAGGTAATGCTGCCCATGGTCGTCATAGAGCCAGATGCCTTGGCCGTGGGTGATCGCAATCATGGGCACCCGGGGGTGGTCATGCATTTGCGTGCAGGGGTGCCACACACTGTCGAGATCGCGCTGGGCAAGATCAGTTTTTTGAAAGGTCATGCAGTATGCTCTCGGAGTTTGGCTGCTCGGTTCAAGTCAGTGGGAAGCTTGGTGACTTTATCCCGTTTTCATACATTCTGGATGGCTGGGCTGTTGGTATTGGCTTTTCTGGCCCTTGGAATCGGGTTATTTCCAGCTCGATGGCTGCTGGATCTGTACGGTCAGCGGATAGCAATTTTGCGATTTAGTGAGGTGCAGGGGACGGTGTGGCACGGACAGGCGCATCTGGATGTGGGCTCTGAACATGATCCGGTCCGGATCGAATGGTATTTATCGGCTGCTGCCTTGTGGGCCAATATACACGGTAGCGTATCCTGGAATGCACCCTATAGCTCAGGTCACCTACATTTCGCCAGATTAGGTACCGATTCCTGGTATTTGCAAGCGGTACGGGCCAGCATTCCTGCGCAATGGCTAGTACGTGGCAGTTTACGTGCGCGCGGCCAGGTCCATATCGATCTCACTACGGTCGAGTTACGCGATACTTGGCCGACCCAGGTGCAAGGTAGATTTCGCTGGGCGGCGGCAGCCTTGCAAGCTGGGGATAAAATCCTTGTGCTGGGTACAGTACACGGCTCAATCGGCATGGATAGTGAAGGCCTGACAGGGGGTAAAGTAAGCAATTCCGGTGGTGCGGTGAGTTTGCAAGGACGGTTTCGTATCACCCCGTTGGGCCTGGCATTCAACGGTACGTTGCGAGCTAGGGACGGATCTGAGGTAGCGTTTCCACTACATGAAAATGTTGATATAGATGGAACCCAAGCGGTGCATTTCGGGATCTTTCCACCCAATTTTCCGGGATCGTAATATACCCAGCTTTTCCAGCTTGCTGGTGGGGTTCCAATTCGGCAGCGAATGTCAGCTTACGTACCGGTGACGTCAGTTACAGTGCCCAGCCTGCAAGTATGCCGTACATCTAGCCAACATAGCTTGAATTTGCGAGGACACCAAAACCTTCCGCGTTAGCGTGAAGCGGTAGATAACGGGTCAGACCGCCCCGGAGAGAAAACCTGTGCCCCTATCGGACGTCACCCGTGTTGTAGCCGATTCCCGAATCCTAACCTCAACGATACCGCTGAGAGAAAGTGCATTGATATTTTGTGTCGTCTCTATACTGGTGGCCCCATCTGAATCGTAAGTTTGCTCCACTGAACGCCGCAGATAGCGCCATAGACCGGAGCCAGGTGCCGTTTATTCGCCATCCCCAACACCAGCACGTAAGGATGGAGTGGGCAGAGATTTATGTTGCCCTATTGTGTGCGGTCCTGTACTTCGATAACCGGAACCCCCTACACTTATGCCGTTAGTAGCGACAGGATTCCGGCTTGTTCGCCTAGATCGCGTTCAGGTCTGTCCTTGATAATATGTGGAGAGTCATCACTGTTGCTGCAACCCGTGATCAGCACAGTATCTTTATCAACGTATGATGCAGTGCTCGCTCCATCGCTCCATCTTGCAACGCAGGGCTTTGCCTGGGTTTTGAAATTCTGCAGTTGTTTATGACTTGCGTTATGAGGAAGGGTTGCCAACATCGGTATTCAAAGCACACTGCCATATCTGATCTGCCATGACTGATGGGCAAATATGGTGTCGGTTTGCCGCCAGTGCAGTACCCTGCCGCGGTTCTCGCAGTTGGTTTCTCATACGGGATTTTTCATGAATAAGCACTCCTTTTCCCACGACGAATTGTTAGCTTGTGGCCGTGGCGAAATGTTTGGCCAGGAGAATGGTCGCCTGCCTCTACCGCCCATGTTGATGATGGATCGTATTACCCGGATTACCACCGATGGTGGTACACACGGTAAGGGGGGAATCGAGGCAGAGCTGGATATCAAACAGGATCAGTGGTTTTTCCAGTGCCATTTTCAGGACGATTCAGTGATGCCCGGTTGTCTGGGGCTCGATGCCTTATGGCAGCTGATTGGCTTCTATCTCTGTTGGCGTAACAATCCGGGTCGGGGCCGGGCACTTGGTGTGGGTGAGGTCAGGTTCACCGGCCAGGTGTTGCCGACTGCGAAACTGTTGCGTTACGAAATTGACATGAAGCGGGTGATCGAGCGTCGGCTGGTAATGGGTATTGGAAATGGTCGGGTGTTCGTCGATGATCGCGAAATCTATGTGGCAAGCGATCTCAAGGTTGGCCTGTTCACCTCCACGGATTATTTCTGATGTCGTCTATGAATCGAGTAGTGATCACCGGCTTAGGCATCACCTCTTGTCTGGGTAATGACAAATCGACAGTGAGCGAAGCCTTGCGTGCTGGCAGATCTGGTATCCAACAGGTTCAGGAGTATGCCGAGCTGGGCTTTCGTAGCCGGGTTGCGGGGGTGACCCAGGTTGATCTTGATGCAGTTATCGACCGTAAGGTGAAACGCTTCATGGGGGATGCGGCCGCCTATGCCTATGTCGCCATGCGCGATGCTATTGCCGATGCCGGTTTGGATGCCGCGCAGGTGTCGAATCAGCGTACCGGTCTCATCGCCGGTTCCGGTGGCGGGTCCTGTGCGAATCAGATTGCAGCCGCTGACATTTTGCGTAGCAAGGGCGTGCGTCGGGTGGGTCCGTACATGGTGACGCGAACCATGTGCTCCACGGTTTCGGCCTGTCTGGTTACTCCATTTAAGATCAAGGGTATCAATTATTCCATTTCTTCAGCCTGTGCGACGTCGGCGCATTGTATCGGTGCCGGCATGGAGCAGATCCAGATGGGTAAGCAGGATGTGATGTTCTGTGGCGGTGGGGAAGAACTGCATTGGGGGCTGACCGTATTGTTCGATGCCATGGGTGCGCTTTCGTCTCATTACAACGACACGCCCGAGCAGGCCTCACGCACCTATGACAGCAATCGTGACGGCTTCGTCATCGCTGGAGGTGGCGGTATGGTCGTGCTTGAGGAATTGCAACATGCTCAGGCCCGCGGAGCCAGGATCTACGCCGAGCTGGTTGGCTATGGGGCGACCTCTGACGGTTACGATATGGTGTCTCCGAGTGGCGAGGGTGCGGTACGTTGCATGCGCCAGGCACTGGCAACCGTAGAAGGCCCGATTGACTACATCAACACTCATGGCACCTCGACCCAGGTTGGCGATGTCGTGGAACTGAAGTCGATCAAAGAGGTGTTTGGTACGGAAGTGCCGGCATTTTCCTCGACCAAGTCCTTGTCCGGACATTCTCTGGGTGCGGCAGGTGTGCATGAGGCGATCTACAGCCTGATCATGATGGAGGATGGTTTCGTTGCGGGTTCGGCCAATATCGAACAACTTGATCAGGAAGCCGAAGGTCTCCCGGTAGTACGTGAGTCACGTTCGGCCCAACTCGACCGGGTGATGTCCAACAGCTTTGGTTTTGGTGGTACCAATGCGAGTCTGGTGTTACAGCGCTATCAGGACTGATTGCAACGTGATCCGTCAAAATGCCAGGGTCGAATTTCGAAAGGACAACTTGGTTGAGTCGGAGCTGCAATCCATCTCATGACTGGGCCAGGAGTGCGGCGAACCCGGTAGAGAACGATTGACCGCAGCCACTGGCATACCCGTTACAATGTCACGATGAGCACGCTCCCCCATATTCTTGCCACGCGTAGCGTCCAGTCCAGCCGCTTCCTGCATGTCGAACAGGTAGATCTCGAGTTTGCCAATGGCGTGCGAAGAACCTATGAACGTCTTGGCGGGACGTACTTTGGAGCCGCCATAATCGTACCCATGATGGATGCCGAAACGGTTCTGTTGGTGCGCGAGTATGGAGTTGGCGTACAGCGCTATGAACTTGGTTTGCCCAAGGGGCGACTCGAACAAGGTGAAACCATCTGTGAAGGGGCCAACCGCGAACTCAAGGAAGAGGTTGGATATGGTGCGAAACAACTTTTGCTGATTGGGAAACTTTCACTATCACCCGCCTATATGACCCACATGACGCATGTGGTGTTAGCCCAGGATCTGTTTGCGGAGCGCTTGCCAGGTGATGAACCCGAGGAACTGGAGGTCGTGCCCTGGAAGCTGAACCGTCTGCATGACTTACTGGGTCGCGAGGATGTGAGTGAGGGGCGTTCCCTGGCCGCTCTATTCATGGCCAGGGAGTATCTGTCCGGTAGGTACCAGCCGTGATGACCGAAGATACCCAAAAGCTGGTTGAAGCGGTGTGTGATCTCGCTCATCTTGCGGGCGAAGCCATCATGAACGTGTATGCCGATGAGTTTGCTGTAGAGACCAAGCAGGATGCTTCACCCTTGACCCAAGCTGATCTGGCTGCTCACCAGGTACTGGTGCAAGGACTCCAGGCGCTTACTCCTGACTGGCCGGTGCTTTCGGAGGAATCAGCTTATATTCCCTGGCAACAGCGTGCTCGCTGGTCGCGTTACTGGTTGGTTGACCCTCTGGATGGCACCCGGGAATTTATCAAACGCAATGATGAGTTCACCGTCAATGTAGCCTTGATTGAAAATTCCCAGCCGTGCCTGGGGGTGGTACTGGCCCCGGTGACCAATGAATTGGCCTGGGCTTGGAGAGGTGCGGGGTGTTGGTATCGCGCCGCTGCGCAGGCTCCAACCGAACGCATCCGGGTGCGTTCTGCACCATCCTGTCCGGTTATCGCCGGCAGTCGATCTCATACCGGTGCTGAGGAACGCTCGATGCTGGAACGACTGGGTCGGCATGAGCGTATTGCCCTAGGCTCGTCCTTGAAGTTTCTGCGCATTGGGCAGGGTCGGGCAGACCTTTATCTACGCCTGGGCCCCACCTCGGAATGGGATACTGCGGCAGCTCAATGTGTGCTGGAAGAGGCCGGCGGGGCAGTCCTTGACACTCAGGGGCAGCCTCTGCGCTACAACACCAAAGAAAGTCTGCTCAACCCATCCTTCATTGCCATCGGTGATCAGTCGGTAGACTGGCTGTTGCGCATGCGGGGGTAGGTTACAAGATATGGCTGGTACCCAGACGAAACACTACGACCTCACCGATCTGCTGGCCATCATGGTTCGCTTGCGTGATCGTGACCGAGGTTGTCCGTGGGATGTAGAACAGACCTTTGCGAGCATTGCGCCCTATACCCTGGAGGAAGCTTACGAAGTCGTCGATGCTATCGAGCGGGGTGATCGGGATGAGCTACGTGACGAATTGGGCGACTTGCTGTTTCAGGTGGTCTTTCACGCCCGCCTAGCCGAGGAGGAATCCGCATTCAATTTTGCCGATGTAGTGCAGGCAATAGCCACAAAAATGGTACGTCGGCATCCCCATGTATTTGGTGATGTGCACTACGCTGATATTGAGGAACAGACCCGGGCCTGGCAGGTGCTCAAAGCAGCGGAACGTCGGGCCGATGGCAAGATAGACCACAGCCTGCTGGATGCGGTATCACGTGGACTTCCTGAATGGCGTCGGGCCATTGCCTTGCAAAATCGTGCTGCCGAGGTTGGTTTTGATTGGCCCGGCCCCGGCCCGGTACTCGAAAAACTGGATGAGGAAGTCCGTGAGCTGAATGCCGAGTTCGACACCGATCCCCCCATAACGGAGCGGGTAGAAGATGAATTGGGGGATCTGTTATTCGTGGCGGCAAACCTCGCCCGGCATCTTTGTATTGACCCGGCCCGTGCCCTGCGTCGCGCCAACGCCAAGTTCGAGCGACGTTTTCGCTGGATGGAAGCTCACGCTCATGAGGCGGGTTGCGAGCTTGTCGAGCTGGATCTGGCTGAACAGGAAAACCTTTGGCAGCAGGCCAAAGCTGAGGAGCGTGGCGTAGATCAATCCGCTTGTCCCGTATCAAGTTCGAGCAAATCACGGTAAGCCCGCCTACAGCCTGGGCCAAACACCCCGATACTCGCAAAGGTTCGTTCAGGGGTGTGGGGGCGGACTCGTCCGGAGCGGACCAGTAGATCGAATTTACTGGTGTAGCCGGCGGCAGCCAATGCTATCAGAACCGGGGAGACCTCATTGCTGCTACGGATATGGTGCAGGGATGAAAGCACCTCAAGCGTTGCTGCCGGCAGGGTCCAGTGGTTCATAGCCAAGGTTCGTAAACGATGGTTCTTCTCATGCAAATCATGCAAGAAATCGCTGGATCGTGGATACGAATGCCGGCTGGCCACCTCGTTCATGCGGCGCAAAGCCACCAGTAGTCCGATGTCATGCATCATTGCAGCGAGGAAGACCGCAAAGTTACTGGCTCCACCCGGGGCTAGTCGGGTCGCGACATAGGCACGTCGTTGGGCCAAATTCCATAACTGTTGCGCAGCTCGACGAGCGTGTTCATCATCCGGCTGCAGAAATATCGGATGCAGGGCGGTCTGAGCTGCCAGTCGCCTGAGACCATCCAGACCGAGCATGACCACCGCCTGATCCAGGTTTTCTATGGGTCGCTGCGGGGCTATGTACACGCTATTGGCAAGGCGGATAGTGTCGCCGAGTAAGCCGGGGTCACGAGCAATGACTTGGACGATGGCGGTCGCGGAACTATCTTCGCGCCCGAGCATCGCCAGCAGTTCGATCACTGCCTGGGGTAGCAGCGGTAATTGGCTTACCACCTCTTCACCTGTACCGAGGTTTTGCAACCATGCGAACAGGGCGTGATCCACGGCAGTTGGCTCGGTCCGGCAGTTGGCTCGGTCACTGCCGACAGGTGCCAGCGGAACAGCCAACGATAGAAGCGGTGTTCCAATGCATCGGCATAGCCGTAGAAAACCTGATTCGCTGATGTTTTATTGGATGGTGGCATCGTAGGTAGCTTGGGAGGTGGGGTGCTGCGTGTCTCGAGCGAGGCTGCATTTCAGGGTGCCCAGCAGACTACCATCGGCTTGCTTGAGCATATCTTGAGCTGTTCAGGATAAAAAGAGGCAGCCCCTCTTGGCCTGCCAGTGAAAGTCGAGAAACCATGATCTGAAGGCCGTACAATCACTATGTAACGTGTCGCACACGATCTGCTCGGATGTTGCTTTTGATGGTGATCAGACCAGCAAGGATGCGGTGCCTTGGGTAGCATCACGACTTCATGGTGTGATCCGACTTGGCTTCTTTTGAAGATATGGAGAATTGCTTCATGACAACTTCCCATGGCCCGGTTTTGCTGATCCACGGAGGTGCTGGGGTGATCCAGGCCG
>QILI01000156.1 GCA_003233305.1 Mizugakiibacter sp. | reverse complement strand
CGGGCCGGTGCCAGCCCTCCTTGCTCATCGCATCTCCGAGCCCAGGACAGGAATCCCATGTCGCGCTGGAAAATCACCCTGATCGTTCTCGTCGTCATTCTATTGGCCGTCATCGGCTATCGCTTCATGGACCGGAAGTCCGAGCGCCAACGAGGGGCAGAACGCAATACCGGCCCGATTCCGGTCACCGTCGTAAAGGTCGCCCGTCACAATGTGACGGTGCAGGCATTCAATACCGTGACGGTAGTGCCGCAGGTCAGCGGCCAGCTGCTTTCAGTTAACTTTCGCGAGGGCCATGAATTACAGAAAGGTGCGGTGATTGCGCGAATTGACCCGCGTACCTACCGGGCTGCACTGGAACAAGCGCAAGGCAAACTGGCCCAGGCCCAGGCCCAGCTCAGTGCTGCCAAATACCTTCTGGCCAGCTACGGCGACCTGTCGAAAAAACAGTTTGTCGCCGCCCAGACCCTGGATGCACAACGCCAGACCGTGCGTCAGTACCAAGCGGTAGTACTGTCTGATCAAGCGGCCCTGGACAGTGCCCGGGTACAGCTTGGCTATACCACCATCCGTGCTCCCATCCGCAGCATCGCCGGGCTGCGCCTGATCGATGTCGGTAACGTGGTCGGGCCCAATACCACCGGCGGCATCGTGGTACTAACCCAGATCCACCCCATCAACGTACTGTTCAATTTGCCGCAGCAAAACCTTGATGCGGTGCGCGAAGCCATGGCCAAGCGATCACTGCAGGTCACTGTGTTGAACCGCACCGACAACCAGATCACCGCCAGTGGCCGGTTACAGGTGATCAGCAACCAGATCGACCCAAGTACCTCGACCTTCCGGCTCAAGGCCGAATTTACCAATCGCGACAACAAGCTATGGCCCGGACAGTTCGTCAATGTGCGACTACAGCTGGGCACCCGGCACAACGCGCTGGTGGTGCCGGTCCAAGCGGTACAGCGCGGTCCGAATGGCGATTACGTGTTTGTAGTGCTGGCAAACCGAACCGTGAAGATGCAGCCGGTGGTCAGCGGCGGTGCCGCCGGCACCAGCACCACCGTGATCCGCAAAGGGCTTGAAGTCGGCGAGCGGGTGGTTACCGCCGGGCAATTCCGCCTCAAGCCGGGCAGCAAAGTGCTACCGCTGGCTGCAGGGGAAACGCCACCGAATCCGCTCAAAAAATCACCCGGCCAGCGCCGCCGAGGGCGTAGTCGTGGCTGAACCGCAGAAGCCGCGCACCCCGGGCTTCTCCTCGCTGTTTATTCACCGTCCCATCGCCACCTCGCTATTGATGGTGGCCCTGCTGTTGTTCGGCATCTTCGGTTATCGCACTCTACCGGTGGCTGCGTTACCCAATGTAGAGGCCCCCAGTCTGCAGGTGACCACCCAGTATCCCGGAGCCAATCCCTCGACCATGGCCCGCCTGGTCACCACGCCACTGGAGCGCCAATTCGGACAGATCTCGGGCCTAACCATGATGAGCTCAAACAGCTCACAAGGCCTTTCGGTCATCATCCTGCAGTTCAACCAGAAGCGTAATATCGAGGACGCCGCCCAGGATGTGCAGTCGGCGATCAACGCCGCACGCGGCACCCTGCCCTCGGCACTGCCCTATCCGCCGGTCTACAACAAGGTCAACCCGGCCGACGCGCCCATCCTCACTCTGGCGCTCACTTCCAACACCCTGCCGGTCCGTGAGGTCACCAATTACGCCGACAGCATTCTCATGCAAAAGCTCTCGCAGATTTCCGGCGTGGGTCTGGTGAGCGTAGCCGGCAACGTCAAGCCGGCGGTACGCATCGAGGTCAATCCAGCCGCCTTGGCCAACCTCGGTTTGACCCTGGAAAACCTGCGCAGTGCCATTACCCAGGCCAATGTCAATGCACCCAAGGGTAGTCTCAACGGCAGCGAGCAGAGTTTTACCATCGGCGCCAACGACCAATTGCCCAATGCACAGGCCTACCGGCAATTGATTATTACCTACCGTAAGGGTGCCGCAGTACGCCTGACTGATGTCGCCCGGGTGGTCAACGGTGTCGAGAATGACCAGGTCGCCGCTTGGGCCAACGGCAAACCGGCCGTGTTGCTGGACATCCGTCGCCAACCCAACGCCAATATCGTGCAGACGGTGGCGGCCATCCGTGCCGAACTGCCCGCCTTGCGGGCCCTACTACCGGCCGGTGTGCGGCTGCAGGTATTTTCCGACCGTACGGTAACCATTCGTGCTTCGGTACGTGATGTCGAATTGACCCTGTTTTTGGCCATTGTGTTGGTGGTCATGGTGATCTTCGTGTTCCTGCGCCGGCTGTGGGCCACGGTGATCCCCAGCGTGGCGGTACCCCTGTCGTTGATCGGCACTTTTGGAGTGATGGCCTTCGCCGGCTTCTCACTGGACAACCTCTCACTGATGGCCTTGACAGTGGCTACCGGCTTCGTGGTGGACGATGCCATCGTGATGATCGAGAACATTGTCCGCTACATCGAACAAGGCCGGCAACCGCGTGAGGCCGCGGTGATCGGGGCCCACGAGATTGGCTTCACCATCATCTCACTGACTGTCTCGCTGATCGCCGTGTTTCTGCCTCTGCTACTGATGCCGGGCGTAACCGGGCGCCTGTTCCATGAGTTCGCCTGGGTACTGTCCATCGCCGTAGCCATCTCGGCGCTGATCTCCCTGACTCTGACGCCGATGCTGTGCGCCTATCTGCTCAAGCCCGGAGCACTGCCCGCCGACGACATGGCCCACGAGTTGGGCCGCAGCACCTGGTGGTCACACGTAGTGGCCGTCTATGAGCGCAGTCTCGATTGGGTTTTCGCCCACCAGCGGACGATGATGGGACTGTTCGCACTGAGCCTGGCGGTAACCGTATTCCTGTACATCATCATTCCCAAGGGACTGCTACCGGAACAGGATACCGGGCTGGTCACCGGCGTAGTTGAAGCTGACCAAAGTATCGCCTTTCCGGCCATGCAACAACGTGTCAAGGCGGTGATGGCAGCCTTGCGCCATGATCCGGATGTAGCCGGCGTGGCGGGCTTCATCGGCATTGGTGACATCAATCCCACCCTCAACCAGGGTCAACTCAGCATCGTACTCAAACCCCGCCATGAACGTGGCAATCTGGACTCGGTACTGGAACGTCTGCAACGTGCTGCCAGCGGTGTGCCGGGTGTAGCCCTGTATCTGAAACCGGTACAGGATGTCACCCTCAATACCCGCGTTGCCGCAACCCAATACCAGTACGTGCTGCGTTCCCTGGATACCCAGGCGCTGCAGGACTATGCCAGGCGCCTGAATGCAGCTTTTCATAAACTTCCTGAACTGGCCGATATTGCCAGCAGCAGCGCTAATCGTGGCCGCGAACTGAAACTCCATATTGATCGCGCTGCCGCCAGCCGCCTGGGTATTCCGATCCAGGCCATCAACGACACCCTCTACGATGCCTTCGGGCAGCGCCAGATCTCAACGATTTTTACGGAGCTCAACCAGTACCGGGTCATCCTCGGAGTGGCCCCGCAGTACCGCAATGCCACCTCCTTGCTCAATCAGCTGACCGTGCGTAGCAACGGCAGCGGGGCACTGACCGGCAGCAATGCCAGCCGTTTCGGTCAAGCCCGCTCCAGCAATACCTCGACCGCCACCGGTATCGGCCGCTCCAACACCGGTATCAACATTGGCAGCGGCGGTACCGTAGCCTTGTCGAGCGTAGCCCATGCCACCGAGACCAGCGCCCCACTGGTGGTCAGCCATCTCGACCAGATGCCGGCGGTGGTGCTGTCATTCAACCTCGCCCCAGGTTACTCGCTGTCGCAAGCGGTGAGTGCCATCCAGCAGGCCCGCCAGCAGCTGCACCTGCCCCCGTCGGTACGGGCCGGCTTCATTGGCTCAGCTGCCGAGTTCTCCGCTTCACTGAGCCAGGAGGTGTTGTTGATCCTGGCTTCGATTCTGCTCATCTACATCGTGCTGGGGGTTCTGTATGAGAGTTACATCCACCCCTTGACCATTCTTTCGACCCTGCCCTCGGCTGGGGTGGGGGCCTTGCTTTCGCTGATGCTCTTCGGCATGCCGCTGTCCATCGACGGCATCATCGGCATCATCTTGCTGATCGGTATCGTCAAGAAAAATGCGATCATGATGGTGGACTTCGCTATCGTCGCCCAGCGCAGCGGCCTCAATCCTACGCAGGCGATACGTCGCGCTGCCCTGCTACGCTTCCGGCCGATCATGATGACCACTGCCGCGGCCCTGTTGGGGGCTCTGCCGCTGGCCTTGGGTAGTGGCATCGGTGCTGAGCTGCGGCGCCCACTGGGGATCAGCATCGTCGGCGGTCTGCTGCTCTCACAACTGGTGACGCTATTCACCACGCCGGTGATTTACCTCTATCTTGAACGCTTCTCGGCATGGCTGCAGGCCCACGGTATCCGCCGTAAGATCATCGCCGCAAGCCCATGAATATTTCTGCACCCTTCATCAAGCGTCCTGTCGGCACTTCGCTGCTGGCCGCGGGCCTGCTGGTGACCGGCTTGCTCTGCTACGCCCTGCTGGGGGTGGCTTCGTTACCCAATCTTGAGTTCCCGGTAATTTTCGTACAGGCCGGTGTCCCCGGCGCCGACGCGCGCAACATGGCCAATACCGTAGCCGCACCGCTGGAGCGCCATCTTGGGCAAATCAGCGGTATCGATCAGATGAGCTCATCAAGCTCGGAGAGCTCGAGCTTCGTAATCATGTTGTTCAATGTCGGGGTCAATGTGGATGACAAAGCCCGCGACGTGCAAGCGGCCATCAATGCCGCCGCCCCCGATCTTCCCAGCAGCTTGCGGCGGCCACCGATCTACCACAAGGCCAACCCCAACAACGCGCCAGTACTGATTCTGGCCCTGACCAGCACCACCCGACCCCTGTCACAACTCTACAATTCCGCTGATTCGATCCTGTCACCGCGTATCGCCCAGCTACCCGGGGTAGCCCAGGTCAATGTTGCCGGTGGGGCCAAACCGGCAATCCGCGTCAACCTTAATCTGCGCGCCATGGCCGCCATGGGGCTTACCGCCAACCAGGTGCGCAACGCACTGGTGGCCAGCAATGTGATCGAGCCGCTGGGCTATCTCTCCGACGGCCACACGCAAATGGCCATCAGCGCCAATTCCACACTCAGCACCCCCGCCCAATTTGCCAACACGGTGGTCGCGGTGCGCAACGGCGTACCGGTACGGCTGCGGGATATCGCCCATGTCTTCCGTGGCCAGCAGGATCAGTACCAGGCCGCCTGGTACAACGGTAAACGCTCCATCCTGCTCATGATCCGCAAGCAGGCCGACGCCAACGTCATCAACATCGTCGACAAAGTGCGCGCCCTGCTGCCCGCTCTGCGCACCGACCTGCCGGCCGGGGTCAAGCTGACCCCATTTTTTGACCGCACCCCCACCATCCGGGCCTCAGTCAACGAGGTGCAGATCACCCTGCTGATCAGTCTTGGCCTAGTGATGATGACGATGCTGCTGTTTCTGCGCCGTTGGTCACCGACGATCATCGCCGCGCTGGCCGCGCCCCTTTCGGTCAGCGGAGCCTTCATCGTGATGTATGTGCTGGGCTATACGTTGGACAACTTCTCACTAATGGCTCTGGTGATTGCCATCGGCTTTGTCGTCGACGATGCCATTGTGGTCATCGAGAACATCCACCGCCACCTCGAACAGGGTATGGAGCCTTTCCAGGCGGCGCTGACCGGTACTCGCGAAGTGGGGTTCACCGTGGTCTCGATTACCGTCTCACTGGTCGCAGTGTTCGCCCCCCTGCTGTTCATGAGTGGTTTCTTCGGCATGCTGTTCCGCGAATTCTCGGTGACGCTGGTGGCGGCCATCGTAGTCTCCGCACTGGTGTCGCTGACCCTGACCCCATCGCTGTGCGGGCAGTTTTTGCGTGCCCAGCGCGATGTGGCCGAACCCTCACGCCTGAGCCGCAAGATTGCAGCTTTTCATGTCGGCCTGCTGGCGAGCTACGCCAAAGCCCTGGACTGGGCGCTCAGGCATCCACGCTGGATGGCTGCACAAGTTCCACTGCTGCTGATATTGACCATCGCCCTGATGATGGTAATCCCCAAAGGATTCTTCCCACAACAAGATACCGGGGCGCTCCGCGGCTTCACCGAAGCCAGTGCCGCAACGTCCCCCCAGACCATGATGAAGCTGCAGCAGCGGGTGGCGAACCGGATCCAGAAAGATCCCGCGGTAGACAGTGTCGGCTCGCGGTTGGGCAGCTGGCGCAGCAGCAGCGGCAACACCGGCAGCCTGCTGATCAATCTGAAGCCCCTCGGTCATGGTCGTAGCAAAAGTACCCGTGAGGTTCTGGGTCGGCTGCGACGAGAGACCGCACAGATACCCGGTATTGCCGTTTTTCTACGCACAGTGCAAACCATGGGCGGCGGCGGCAACAATCGCAAGACCCGATACAGCTACAACCTCAAGGGCGACAGCTACAGCCAGCTGGAAACATGGATTCCCAAACTCGCCGCGGCAATGCGCACGTCACCGATCTTCCGGGATGTCAGCACCAGCCTTGAAGGTGCAGGCCTGCGCGAGATGCTGAATATCAACCGCAGCGCCGCCACCCGACTCGGCGTCAGCGTCGGGGCTATCGACAGCACCCTCTACAACGCCTTCGGGCAGCGGCAGATCTCAACGATTTACTCTAATTTCAATCAGTATCAAGTGGTTCTCAACGCCATGCCATCGATGGCCGCCACCCCGAACTCGATCAAGCGCCTGTATGTCCAGTCATCCTCGGGAAGCATGGTACCGATTACCGCCGTGGCGCGTCTGCAACCCGGCCTCGCCCCCACTGAAGTCGAGCATGAAGGTCAGTTCCCGGTCGTTAAAGTCACCTTCAACCTGGTATCCGGCGTGCCCATGAGCGAGGGCTATGCCACCATCAACCGGTTGATGCGCAGCCTGCGCCTACCGGGCGACATCCATGGTGGTTTCGGAGGCAATTTCCGGCGCTTCATCGAACAGCAGAACAACACTCCTATGCTGCTGCTGGGGGCACTCTTTGCTGTGTACATCGTGCTGGGCATACTCTACGAAAACCTGATTCATCCGATCACCATCCTCTCCACCCTGCCCGCCGCCGGGGTCGGCGCCATGCTGGCATTGTTGATTACCCACTCTGAACTGTCGGTGGTATCGATTATTGCCATCGTGCTGCTGATCGGTATTGTCAAAAAGAATGCCATCCTGATGGTCGATTTCGCCCTGGCCGCCGAACGGGAGCGGGGTCTAGCCCCCATCGAGGCAATCCGTGAAGCCTGTTTGGTCCGCTTTCGGCCGATCCTGATGACCACCATCGTCGCCATGCTCTCCGCCTTGCCGCTGGCCATCGGCTTCGGTGCTGGCGCTGCCCTGCGCCGACCGCTCGGTATCGCCCTGATCGGCGGGCTGCTGTTCTCGCAAGCCCTGACCCTGCTCTCGACCCCGGCGATCTACCTGCTGTTCGACCGCTGGGGCCAACGTCACCGCCAACGCCGGGTTCGGCGTCGGGCGCTACGTACAATCAAACACGCACCGACCTGGTAAGCCGGCTACTGCCCACCGTGATATTTCATTTCAATCTTGCCCTCCTTTGAAGAGCTCGTGACATGACAGGGTCTACTCTGAACTCCGTGCAGAACCTTCGAGTCGAGCCAGGGCACAATGGTCGCGCAAAGCCCGGGAATGTCTACCGCCACGGACACATGAGATAGGCCCGGCAACAGAGCAAGCGTTGATCTGGGCGTGTGTTTCGCCAGCTTCTTGACCACTTCGGGAGTGGCGATCGGATCCTGCATACCACCGATATACAAGACCGGCGAAGCAATAAGACTCACCGACTTTTCAGGATCACTAGTAGACCAATCAATTCCGGCAAGACGGCCAGCTTCCTTCTCTGCCGCCTGCCATTTCCAGGAAGATGTACCCGGTGCCAACCACCCCCCTACAATCTTTGCAAAACGTGGTACGACCCCGTTAACACTGCTCCAGGGCGCTACAGCAATAACTCCATCCGGCAGCGGGGGCCCGGCCGCCGCCATCAGGGCAACACCAGCCCCGTATGACACGCCAAAATAAATCCATGGTTTTACCAAAAGATGGCGACTCTTCAAAAGATCAATTAAACGATGCAGATCGCCCCGATCCCGTATTCCCCAAGTAAGATATCTCGACTCCGAAACTCCCTGTCCCCGTAGGTCGACAACGATGGCACGCCAACCACGATCAGCGAAGAATACCGCCCAGGAAACCAGGCTGTCCTTGTCCATACCGTAGCCTGTCAGGAGTATGACAGTGCCTACAGGTTTCCGCCTTTTCAAGGATTGCACCCAGGTCTTTACCCGCACCGCCCATGCATCAATAGGGTGTTCTTTCTCCAGACGGCTGAGCTCCGGCGAGGAGGATGAAGGCGGCAAATCCGGGAAATCGAAGCTAAAACCGGCGTGATCCTGGCCTTTAATATACGAAATACCAATCTCTGGAGCATAGTCTGCCGGTTCTACAACCGAGGCAATCACCGTACCGGCATCGGGTGCAGGAACCGGAAGAATGATGGTCTCTGAATACAATGGATTTGCCACGGTTCGGAAATGACGATCAGACTGGGCTTGACGCGGCGGGCGAACTATTTTATTCGCTAGCCACGACGGGTTCACGCAACCCGCCAAGGAAACGACCAAAATCCCATTCACAAATGCAGAAGCTAGTTTTCCAATTCTCATCGGGTTTCCTGACGAGCATTGATGATTATCTCATCGGTAACATCATACCAACAACCCGGTAATAATTGGCGCAGGCAAGAGTAAGTATCACCCGGCTCGGCCAGGTGATACTTACTGATCGGACCCAGCAGTGAGGTCAATAATCAACAATACAAAGACAATGGGTCATCTTGACGACGCATTGTTGTCAGGGACGTATTTAAACACATTGCAAATATTAAAATAAGTTTTCCTGTCTTCAACATTACCATTAAAAATGGGAGACGTTATTTTGGAATAATGTGAGATCCAATAGTTGCTTTTAACTACTTGCCTGGTCTTTATTTTATTTATAATACGGTGGAGTTGTTTTAATTGAAAATCTGTTAATATCCGTCTTGCGCAAATAACATTAGTTAAATCAGACACAGCCATACCCATAATAAATTCACTTAGTTTGCCGTTATCGCTTGGTTTGCCATTATCCCAATATTGGTCCCGTATATATAATGAATCACGATCCAATGGGGCAATTAAACTCATTGCATTGGCCCAATGTGTTTGTACTAGTAAAGAACTATGCATGTGCTGATAGGTGTAGTGAATACCAGAGCCCAGGCCAGCAAGAAGGCCGATAAGCAGTCCGATAACAAAAATTATTGCATAGCGTATCATGATGGGCTCAGGTTTAGGTAGTAGTAAAACTGACAGGTTGTTCCGAGATATGTTTTAACACAGGCTTCGCCAGAATGGCCATAAAGAATTATACCGAAAGCTCCATTTCCTCTATTAATTACGTAGTTGGTTCCGTTACTAATTCCATTCCCATTCTGAAGAAATGTATCTGGAATAAACTTTCCCTTGCTATTTCGAGCAGATCCTTTAACGTATTTACAGGTATCGGATGAATCAGGAGAATACAATTGGAACTGGGCAACATCATCATTTAAGAAAATCACTGTTACTACAGGAAATCCTAGATTGGCGTTGAGATGATTTACAATATCTGAGCCACTTTCTAGATAGTCCTTGATATAAGTCCACCAAGTTGTAGCTGGATTTGTGGCTGGGTCTACGACGAATGCATTATAAATTGCCGAACAACCGTCTATAGATTGAAAGGATGGAAATGAATTAAACGTACCACTTTTATTAGCATCAGCTGCATCAGCTGGTGTTATTTGAAGTAAAACCCCATCGTGCCATAAATGTAATATTGCTTTTGCAACCGCTAAATCTCCAGCCTGTCCAAGCATTGCGGGACCTGTTGCGTAGTACGGAGAATCTACCGGTTGATAAATGACTTCCAGGAAATATGCAATACCCGTAGTGGGATTGATCACCTCAGTAACAAAATCCCCCCTCAGCCCATTTGTCTTCCAATAGTTTATGGCTGCTTGCTTGAAGTCAGAGGACGTTGAGCAATAGGCGCAAAAGGTAATGAAATGTGTCTCGGTTTGAAGACCTATCGGTGTTTCGGCCACATTGAGTGCTTCAGAACGTGGGCTAAAGATTAATATTGAAATAAAACAAGCAAAAAAGAGTAGTATATTATTTAACCTGCGATAATAACTTCCTTGGACTTTTCATGAAATTGCCCCTTCTCCTAAAAGGTTTAAATTCATCTAATTCATTGCCATCACACAGACCCTCACTTTGGGAGGGCTCATCATCCAGCAACCCCATCGCCAATCATGCGATATCATGCTGAGATTCAGGGCTAATCAGATATCCCTATGAGATTGACTCATAGAGACCCCATTGCTCACATAATTAACGTTACCCCCCCCCATATTGAAAAGTCAATAGTCACTTTTATACAATATTGTCTTGTATTGTAATAATAATGTAATGTTGAGTAACCGCATGTCATCCACACGTTCGGACCACTCCGCGCGCGGCAAACTGAAAATCGTCGCCAGCTTTTTATTGCTGTTCTCCTGGCCGGTATTCGGAGCCCCCACCGTGACCATGCCGCAAGCCGTAGCGGTTGTGCCTTTCGATACCCACTCCCTGGGTACCCCGTGGCGCCACGCTG
>QILI01000055.1 GCA_003233305.1 Mizugakiibacter sp. | reverse complement strand
TGCAAGGGCGTTTTATGACCGAGTGCTCGTTGTGGCAAGTGTTCGTTGTAGAGCTTCTCATAGCGCTCCAGCGTGGTTTGCAGATCGTCACGAGAACGAAAACGGGTGGTGGCGAGAATGTCGCTGATGCGCCCGTTAAAGCGTTCGACCATGCCGTTGGTCTGCGGGTGACGTGGCTGGGTCAGACGATGTTCGATGCCGAGCAAGGCGCACTTGTGGTCGAAGGCGTGGTCGCCTGAAGGAGTGGCATAGATGCGCAGGTACACTCAGCGGGTGGCGTGGCCGATGGCCACGAACCGGTAACGGCGAGCCGTTTCGTCTTGCATCGGTGGCAGATACTTGATGTCCACGTGGACCAAGCCCGGGGCATAGTCCTTGAAAGACTTTTTGGGGGCGAACTCACCTTCGATTTTGGGTATCAGGTCACGCAGATTCGATACCCTGTGGCGGCGTAGACAACGGTCCAGACCGGACCGCAACATGGCTGGATTGAGAAAAACTCCCGGACCACCACCAGCAGGTCACCCAGCGGCAGCCACAGTGTACGGCGAATCTCCATGGCCACCATCTCCTGGGCCGGCGTCAAGGTGCCGTGCAGCGTATGCGGACGATGCGAGCGATCTGCAGTGGAATCGCGCTCGCGCCAGGTGCGCACAGTGGGCGCGGTGACCCCGTAGCGACGGGCCAGGGCCTGGTGACTCAAGCTCGGAGTTTCGCGCTTGATCTCTGCTCGCGTACGTGGCGTCGTACGGGCTAGAGGGTGCAGGTTCACGGACATTAGCAGGCTCCCCAATGCCGGTACAATCGTTTCATCACACTACGGGCCATGCTTAAACGCCAAACCCGTTGCTCGATAGAATCACACGAAACCCGACAAGCCTAGACGTGCGCCACATGGTCACAATTGCGATGCCTACAATCGTGGGTAACTCAGTTCTACACCGGGACACGGCAGGTGATCCGAGCTATCGTGGCGCGGGTTTGTTGCCGCGTTTCCGGCTGCTTGCTGTGGGTAACGCCTCTTGTCAACACATAATGCGGAGTTACGAGTGAAACCAGTTGCACACGGTGGTCTGGCACCGCAATCTGAACTGACCGTACGCGGCGTGATCATCGGCATACTGATTACCCTGGTGTTCACGGCGGCCAACGTCTATTTCGGACTCGAGGCGGGCCTGACCTTCGCCACCTCGATTCCGGCGGCGGTCATTTCGATGGCGGTACTGCGCAAGTTCAGTGATGCCACCATCCAGGAAAACAATATCGTTCAGACCATTGCCTCGGCGGCGGGTACGCTGTCGGCGATCATCTTCGTGTTGCCGGGTCTGGTGATTGTCGGCTGGTGGTCAGGCTTTCCGTATTGGGAGACGGCGCTGATCTGCGGGCTGGGTGGCGTACTGGGGGTGATGTACTCGATCCCGCTACGGCGTGCCCTGGTCACCAACTCCGATCTGCCCTACCCGGAAGGTGTGGCCTGTGCCGAGGTGCTCAAGGTTGGTGCCAGTCACCGGGAAAGCATGGCTAACGGTAACTCGGCCGAAGCCGGCAGTGCCGGGTTTATGGCGGTGGTCTGGGGATCGGTGGTTTCGGCCGGTTTTGCAGTGGTGGTTGCTACCCATGTCTTCGCTAAGGATGTGTCGGCCTACTTCCATGTCGGTCATCGCGGTGCAGTCAGCGGCTTTGATTTCAGTCTGTCCTTCGCGCTGTTGGCCGTAGGGCACCTGGTTGGTTTGTGGGTGGGCATCTCGATGTTAATCGGTACCGGCATTGCCTGGCTCTGGGCGGTTCCGCATTACACAATCCTGGCGCACGCCACGGGTACGGCAGCGGAGGTGGCCCAGGCGGCTTTTGGTGGAAAAGTTCGCTTCCTTGGTGCCGGTACCATTGCCGCCGCCGCCATCTGGACCCTGTTAAAGCTGGTCAAGCCAGTCTATGCGGGCCTTGCTGCCGCACTACGTTCCTCTCGCCTGCGTAAGACTGGGCAGGGTGACTACCTACCGCGTACCGAACACGATATTCCGATTGGTATCGTAGCCTTGGTTACGCTGCTGTCGATGTTGCCGATCGCCTGGTTGTTGGGTGCATTCAGCACCGCTAGTGGGCTCGGATCACAGCTCTGGCTGCTGACCATTGGCGGGGTGGTGTTCGTGGCACTGATGAGTTTCTTTGTGGCGGCGGTGTGCGGCTACATGGCGGGATTGGTGGGTTCCTCCAACAGCACGTTGTCGGGCATCGGCATTCTCGTCATCGTCATTGCCGCAGTGCTGCTGGCCATTAGCGTGCAGTCCAGTTTACCGGCGAGTGCCGGCAAAGCGTTGGTGGCCTTCGCACTGTTCACGTCTTCGGTGGTGTTTGCCGGTGCCACGATTGCCAACGACAACCTGCAGGACCTGAAGACCGGCCAGCTGGTCGACGCCACACCGTGGAAGCAACAGCTGGCCCTGATCATAGGGGTTATCGCTGGGGCATTTATTATCCCGGTCGTGCTCAACCTGCTCAGCCAGGCCTATGGCTTTGTCGGTGCGGCCAACGCGACCGCGAATGCCCTGGCGGCACCCCAGGCCGGACTGATCTCGGCACTGGCTCAGGGGGTGCTCCAACACAACATCGACTGGAGCCTGATCGGCTTGGGGGTAGCCATCGGCGGTGGAATCATCGTGGTCGATGAAGTGCTGGGTCTGTTTGGTAACCACGTGCGCTTGCCGCCGCTGGCCGTGGGTCTGGGCATTTACCTGCCCACCGAAGTCACCCTGATGATTGTGGTCGGCGCCTTCGTAGGCTGGGCTTACGATCACCGTGCCGCTCGCGCGCCGAATCCACAGAATACCCGGCAGATGGGCATTCTGATGGCCTCGGGGATGATCGTTGGCGAAAGCATCATCGGCGTGATTATTGCCGCAATCGTGGTGTTTTCCGGACGCGATGCCCCGCTGGCTCTGGTTGGCAAGGGCTTCGGGCCGGACTCGGTGTGGGTCGGAGGCATCGTCTTTGTGGTCATCAGCGCAGCCATGTACCGCTGGGTCAGCCGCCTGGCACGACCGGCTAAGTCGGCGTGAACCGCAGGCGGAGCCGTGTTCGTGGTTCTCGGCCGATGCCAGCCGTAAGACGAGGAATATCGTCGGCAGGGGTGCCGAATTCATATCGTGCGCCCCCCTGCACAGCTGACCACTGCCAGTGGTGCATCGGCACGTCGGGGTACTGATGACCGTATCCGAAAGCAGCGAGGTGATTATTATCGGTGGCGGTGCCTCTGGGCTGATGTGTGCACGCGTAGCAGCCCAGCGCGGTCGGCGGGTGCTGGTTATCGAACACGTCAATCGGGTTGGCAAGAAAATTCTGATGTCCGGTGGCGGGCGCTGCAACTTCACCAACCTCGGCGTCACGCCCGAAAATTACCTATCGGCGAACCCGCATTTCTGCAAGTCGGCACTGGCCCGCTACACGCCTTACGATTTCATTGATCTGCTTGAGCGTCACGGTATTACCTGGCATGAAAAGGAATGGGGCCAGTTGTTCTGCGATGTTTCGTCCAAGCAGATCGTCCGTATGCTGCTGGACGAGTGTGCCGAAGCCGGGGTGCGTATCCACACCGATTGTCGCATCAGCGAGGTACGTCGTAATGATGGCTTCGAGCTGCTCACCAGTAAGGGCAGATTTCACACCCAGTCGCTGGTAGTTGCCAGCGGTGGATTGTCGATCCCGCGCATGGGTGCGACGGGCTTTGGATACGACCTGGCGCGGCAGTTTGGCCATGCTGTACTGCCGCCCCGTGCCGGCCTGGTCCCATTGATTCTAAGCGGCAAGCATCAGCAGCGTTACGAAGGTCTGGCTGGCCTCGCATTGCCGGTAGCAAGCCACTGCAATGGGGCCAGCTTCGGCTCCAGCATGCTGTTCACCCATCGCGGCGTAAGTGGTCCGGCGATCCTGCAAATCTCCTCGTACTGGCAACCGGGTGATGAGCTAAAGCTAAACCTGCTGCCGGATGTCAACGCAGCCAGGGTATTGTTACAGTTGCGCCAGGATCGACCGACGACCCAACTGCGTACCGTACTTGCGGAGATGCTGCCACGCCGGCTGGCCCACCGCCTGTGCGAGGTGTGGCTGCCGAGTCGGCCGCTGCACCAGTATCACCAGGCCGAGTTGCATGATATCGGCACACGGCTGGCGGACTGGCCCTTGGTCGCCAGCGGCTCGGAGGGCTATCGCACCGCCGAGGTTACCCTGGGCGGCGTCGACACCGCCCAACTGTCCTCGCAGACGATGGCCTCCCGCCGGGTCCCAGGACTGTATTTCATCGGTGAGGTGGTCGATGTGACCGGCCACCTGGGTGGCTACAATTTCCAGTGGGCCTGGGCTTCGGGGCAAGCCGCCGGGGAGGCCGTTTAGCACGACGACGAATGGGGACAGGGCTTGTTCGCACCTGCTATGGATACGGCATGAGATAGCAATGCACTCTCGAATTATTCTGTACTCGGATTTATCCTTTCCTGTGGCTCGATGCCTAAAACATTCCTGTTAGGGGATGATAAGAACAACAAGTTGCCACCGGCAGTGGGTACCCTGTACTCCTTGTCACGTCGGGGTTTATAAAGTATGGGCTGGCAAGGCCAGGTTCTGTTCGAACAGGAATTGGCGGGTGAGGGTCACGGTGCGTTGGGTACCTTTGGCTCGAACCGTGTAGCGACCCGGTGGCAGTCCGTCGATACGGTAATAACCCCAGGTATCGGTGATCGTTTGAGTGATGGTCTTGCCTTGTGAGTCGAGTACTTCAACGGGGAAATCCGGATCCCCCTTGCCAGCGACTGTAACCTGACCGGCAAACCCGAGCCTAAGCAACAGCTTAAAATTTACCGAAGTGGTGGAGCCAGCCCGAACCTGGACCCAGGGGTGCTGCGCGGCGGGCTGCAAGTCGATAGGCAGATGTTTAGCATCGACACGCACCTGGTACACGCCGGGGGCAAGGTCTTCGATTAGAAAACGGCCGCTGCGATCGAATCGACCACGGGGTTTGCCATCCACGAGTAGCTGCATATCAGCCAGATCTTTCCACTGCACGTTTTCCGGGAGTTCTCCGCTGACCTTGCCAGCAATGGCGCCTAGTCGGGCAAATGATGTGCCATGGGTTCCTGATGTGAGCCCTGAAGGAGTGACCGTGAAATCCGCCACCAGCACAAATTGAAAAGTCAGGCCGTTGCCGGTCAGGCTGGCCAGCAATGGGTCGCGCATTAGTTGCAGATGGGCAGTCAAGCCGGGGATAGCCTGGATTGCGGCATCCAGCAGGTAGCCGAGGTGGCCTTGGCCTTCAAGTAAGCCTACCGACCACACCACGGGTTGGGAACGTGCCCAGGTTCCGTTTAACAGTGCTGAATAGCGGGTACCTAGCCCATTGTTGTGAGTGCTGGAAAGCGCCAGGGCCAGACCATTGGGCAAACGTTGCACAAACTGTACTTGGCTGACCCCCGCATAGCGGCTCCATTGCAGTTGATTGTGATCCGTAGGGGACCAGCTGGCGAGGTAGGCATACTGGCCCAGATAATCGGGGCGGCCGCTGATCGAAAAATGTGTGTCAGGCTGCCACCAGAAAGCCGGTTTGATAAAGCGTATATCGTTTCCAGTTAGTGGGTCATGCACGGACCGGGCGATTAGGGATGCACCCCATTGGGTGGAGAAATTTCGCCCCACTTCGAGATATCGGTCATCGGTAGGGCTGTTGATGTTCAAGCCGTTGTACAGATATGGGAAGTAGCCGCTCTGTCGATGCACGATATAGCTGCGCCAATACCAGTTTTGGTGCTGCTTGCCGCCGCGGATGCGCCAACCCAGGGCTTTGGAACTGCGCCCGATACCGATTGACCAATTGCCGGCATCGCCCAGGCTGAATATCGATTGCAGCATTCCGTACCCTGTGCCGTTGGCACGTTGGACCGTTGCACCCAGGGTCATTCGTTGGTTTAGGCCGTAGCGCCATTCATAAAAACCCCCCATTCCTCCTGTTGGGATGGCCGGATTCAAGGGGTTGCCGTTCAAACCGATACCTCCATACGACAGCATGGCTCCAGCGGGTAGCGAGCGTGCACCGCTAACCACATTCACAGCTTCGATACGGAGCGGGGTGCCATCCCCAAAACGCTGGTACAAGGCTATGACGACGCGTTCATCTCCACGCAGAACGATATTACGAAAATTCCATATCCCATTGAGGTGTACGGTGGTTCGGGCAACCGCCCGGCCGTTGATGCGCAACTCTGCAATGCCACCCGGAGGCCCATTGCTACCGGAGATGGTACGTCCGCCTAAGTACTGGTTGGCGACAAACTCGTTATAGCCGGAAGTGTTCTCGTAGAGAATATCTGGCCGATTGGTCCAGGCGTATTGCACCCCGGTTAATTCGGCATAGGGTAAGAGTGGATCCAGCGCCAACTGGTTATTGCCAAGCAGCCAGCGGTTGTCGCCGTGGTCCAGAACCCAGCTGTAGTTCTGCAGACTGTTCTGTCCACCGGGAGCGGAGTAATAGCGCAAACGCCAGAAGCCCTGTCCCAAGGCGCCACCCAGATCAGTGAAAGTGTTCAGACTATTCTGACCGGCAATATGGTTGAAGTAGGCCTCGCTATGCCAGAACGAGAGACTGGCTTCGGGGGCCAGGATATCCGGCTGGATCGGTGCTGGGTGCTCTGCTGTGGTGACTGATTCACCCGGTGTCCAGGGTAGGTCCGCCATCAGGGCGAATTCACTTTCGCTGAAGCGCATCCGGGCACCAAGCTTGTGAGCCAGCACCGCGATGGGAATCATCCAGCGTTTGCCGACATGGATCAATCCACTGCTTGGAAAGATGGCCTTGCCCAGTGGTGTTTCCATAACCATAGTGTTGCCGACGGGCAGCAGCTGTGCAGCGATATCCGTGGCGAACTGTTGGAGATCCAGCAGATACCCTTCCGGTTGTTTCAGCATGCGTACACTCTGACCACTATCCTTGCCATTGATGAACAGGCCTGCCAGCAAGGTCCGGGGCCGGGGAGCTTGAAAATAACGATTGCTTGGCGATTGGGCCGAGCTTATAGGGTGCGCCCTGACCGGGCCGGATCCCAGTGCACCTAACAGGATAAGGGCCGTCAGGATAGTCGGCACGAGTCCTGATCGTCTCGTGCGCTTCACGGGTTCACTTTCCCTTTGGCTTGATCTGCAGCGGTAGGCTGGCATTGATGAGGGTGCGGCCCAGATGTCCTTTCATCCAGATGATGTAGTGCCCGGGTGGCAGAATGTACTTGGGTGGAAATATCAGCTGCACCTCTCGGCTGGCACCAGGAAGAACTGCATCGTTGGGTAAACGCGCTGCGGCAAGCATACCCTTGGGCATCTTCAGCGAGTCACTTGCCAGGTCTCTACCCAGATGAGCTGGAAAAGCTTTTTCTGGTCCCGGCTTAGCAGCTTGGCGCCACACCGTGTAAAAGCCTTCGAAGCGTACCGTGGCATTGCCAGTATTGCGTACCTCGAAATTGACGCCACGGGGGCTTGCCTGGCTGCGTAGTACCCGACCCCGTAAGATCTTGGGCCCGACTTGGGCATAGATCGCTGCACCCAGACGAAAAAAGGCCCGAATAGTACCCTTTTTGTGCTTTTCGCCAGGCATCGGAAGCTCATCGAAAAACACCATGGCCCGGTGTTCCCCAGGCATCAGCCGCAGGGCTGGGCGGATTGCAAAGCGAACAACCTGCGAGCTTCCTGGGGCGACCGTGAACTCGCGGGGGTTGATTTGGATCCATGGGCTCAGTGATTGCCGGGTGGGTGGAACGATCTCGATCTTGCCTTGTCCGTTCATACTCCAATTGTTTACCACCACCTGGATCCGCTTGGGGCTCTTGGTGAAGTTCATGAAGCGGAAGGCGTAAGTTTTACTGCTGCCGTTCAGATTGATGGTAAAGATCTGTGGCGAGATCGCCACCTGGGCCCAGAGAGTAGTGGGAAAAACCGAGATCAGACTCAGTAGGAATATGAACCTTAGGCGGCGAGTGAGTTTCATCGGGTATTGACCGTAATCGCTGGGAATTGCAAGTGATAGGTGGAGGCTGCCTGAAAACTTGGCGTCTGGAAATAGAAGGTAGTATCAGCACGCCACACTTCGCAGGGGAAGTAGCCTGAGTAGCTGTAGCTGCAGTAGTACAACCCCATGTCGACGAAGTTGTAACTATAGGTCGCGGAGATCTGATAATTACCGGAGGTCGCAAGTACCGTGTTGGTACTACCGGGTGGATTGCTGCGCAGGATCATGGTGAAACTGGCCGGAGTGCAGGCCAGGGTCGTCGCCTTGTACAGAAAGCCTGCCACGTTGCGAGTGACCTGGGGATTGACAGCTTTGGGAGCCATGCTGCCGGTATTGGCGAATAAGCCCCCACCGCTGGCCGATGCCGTCGCAGTATTCAACCCGTGGGAGAACGGTTGACCTGACGGGAGCACGTCAAGATTGCTGATACGGTACTGGCTCTGCGGCTTGGGAAACAGAGGACTACTGCTGACATCTCCGTAGATCAGGCAGGACGTAGCGCGGTTACTAACTTGGCCTGAATGGGGCAAAGCGCGTGACTGAGCGTGTCGGCCGCGAGGGCTGTGTCCATGGGTTTGCAGCACGCCTGTGGCAGGCAATGGCCCGAGTAGATGAAGGGGGCCGTGCGCTACGGTTGCGTGGACTGGCATAGTAAACCACGCTGACGCCAAAAGTAGCACCAGCGTGGTTAGCGAAGTCCGAACCCGGATCACAGCATCCTCGAGCCAAAGTTCAGGTGCTGGTTGCAGTGATAACGATCGTGGCTCCAGCGTAGGTGTCGGCGCTGGTAGCCTTGCTGAGATCCATGGTCATGGAAATATCGCCAGATTTGGCGTTGGCTGGATTCAGGCCAGTGCCAGAAAATGATACCAGCGAAGTGCCGGGATTGCTCAGCGGAATGGTTGAGCTGCTATTGGTCGTCCCAGTCAGGGTTGCGGTGGTGGCCCCGCCGGTAAAGTTTACGGTGACGGTGGTATTGCCTGAGCTGGGTGTAGTAATTGAACGTACGGCGTAGGCTTTGCTGATGTCAAGATTGACCGCCGACAGGCTGCTGCCACCAGGTGAAAAACTGGTGGTGGTTGCGGTCAGACCCGTGCCACCTGCCGAGGCGGTGATGGCGCTGGTACCGTGTACCAGGCCGGATCCGAGTAGGGCCTGGATGGCGGAGGAATCGATGGTCAGGTCAATTTCGCTGTAGTAATCAAGCACCGTGATCGGTTGCAGAATAACTTTGAAAGCAGTGTTGCCGGCGACGGTATCGGCATTCACGGTTGGGGTGAAAGCGGTACCCAGCACCAGGACTAATGCCGAGGCCAAGGCCGTGGTGCAAATCGTATTGGAAAGTTTCATGCCATGCCACTCCAGGTTTATGTTGTATCGTACTGATAATAATGATTTCTCTATCGCTAATTTTATGGAAAACTAACGCAGGGGCAAGACAGCAAGTCTTGTGCCACATCCAAGACCGTTATGTTTAACAGGCGTTATATTTATCCAATACATTGATTTCACAGTATAAATAGAGTCAATCTAAAGGTAGATATTCTTTGTCAAAATTTGTATGCAAAGCGGTTGCAGGGCACAAGATGCCTGAAAGTGTCAGTTATATCCGCTCCAAATGGAAAGAAAGCCAATAAAAACTAGATTCCGCTCGGGCAGTGGTGCTGCGGCTTTGATTCGCAATCAGTGAGGTGCGTTTGCAGTTGTTTCCGGCTGTTGCTATTTTCTCGAACCAAGCCCCCAAAGTGGTCCAAGGTGTTGACACCCTCTGCCGGGGTTAGGACAATACCCGTTCTTTGTTGGAGGGATACCCAAGCGGCCAACGGGGGCAGACTGTAAATCTGCTGGCTTATGCCTTCGGTGGTTCGAATCCACCTCCCTCCACCAGTTAGCTGGGTGCGGTGTGTTAGATGGATGAGAAATGGTTAGATTTGCGATGGCAGAGGTGGACGAGAATCGCCGATGTGGTTCGACGAAATTGACGGGAGCGATTTCGAACGTAGTACGAAGTGCTACGGCCCGGAGGGCGGAGGGCAGGAAGCCCGGAGTAATCCACCTCCTTTGTAACATAGCGTTGAACAGTACACGGGCGGGAGTAGTTCAATGGTAGAACCTCAGCCTTCCAAGCTGATGGTGCGGGTTCGATTCCCGTCTCCCGCTCCAGGAACTAGTTTTGCAGCTTAGTTTTGTGCTCACGTAGCTCAGTCGGTAGAGCACTTCCTTGGTAAGGAAGAGGTCACAGGTTCGATTCCTGTCGTGAGCATCATCCGGCGTGGTCCGAGTGGCCGTCGTCATCATCATCGATTAGGTCCCAACGGGGATAGCACTCATGTCCAAGGCAAAATTCGAGCGTACCAAGCCGCATGTAAACGTGGGCACGATTGGTCACGTAGATCATGGCAAGACGACGTTGACG
>QILI01000011.1 GCA_003233305.1 Mizugakiibacter sp. | reverse complement strand
GATTTAATTTCGGTAACAGGCCGGTGCCGGGAATACTGTCCTTGCGGCAGGTATCACAGGTGGTCACGATGTTCTCGCCGACCACGTCCACAACCCAGTCCTTCGCATCCGCCGGGGTAGCCCATATCTCTGTCAGTCGGGTAGCCGATGCCGGAGGACCCACCGTGGTGATGGATCGGTTCATATTGATGTTGTAGCCTGCCTTGACGATATCACCCGTGAACTCCAGGACTGGCTGACCTGTTCCTCCTGCCTGGCCACCGACCCAGGGAATACCACTGCCACCGTTCGATGACTCGACAGCATCCTTTGCCGTAACAGCATCATTGCCGCCAATGCCCATCTGGAGCTTCCAGTCGTTACCCTTGGAGAGCGTGATGAGATCAGCATAAGGGTTCTTGCCTTTCGCAATCTCGGCCTCCATCTGCTCGCAGGACTTGGTGGCCAGCCGCAGGGTCTCCTGGGCTTTCAGGAGTGCATTCTGGAAAAGATCGTAGAGACCAGGATTAGCGCGCTGCAGGATCAGTGCCGGCAGTGAGGCGATTGCGGCACTGGCTGCTGCGGTCATTGCATTCATCGCGTTGTCGACGCCAGCACCAATGTTATTCAGTGTATTGGTAATGGCTGCTACGGGATCGAACTTGGCGCAGCTGTAGCCCAATCCCAGTTGTGCCGAGCCACCGAGGGTCACGGACACGACAGAGGGATTGGCGGGAGCTGACACCGGTTGTGCACCGCCGATCTGGTAATACCAGAAGCTGTCTTCGGTCGGCCCCCTAGTGAGTGCCTGTGCATTGTTCAGGCTAAGTAACCCGATCAGCAACCAGATGGTCAACAACCGATGGTGCCTTGTGTATGCAGCGTGTGTCGTCATAGGGGATAGGAGATCCAATCGATATTGAACAGAAAAACCTGCCCGCGTCGCCGGCAGCACTGGTAGGGCCGCCACAGATTCCAGACATAATCGCCCCCGCTATCGACGCGGCCACCGCCCCACCCGGTGAGACTGGCGAGATCATTCGTGCCGAAAACGCTACAGCTCAATTCCGGTTTTGGAAGCAACATCTGCCAAGTGCCAGTAGTCCGGTCCTTCTCCATCAGCGAGCCCGGCGGCCAGACTTTCATGGAAGACGATGACCCGGTCACCGGAACATAGACATGCGGCTGACCGGTGCGCGTGACGATGTCACCGGCCCGCTGGGCGTTGATGGCCGCAGCTTTCGGTTCTTCGGCCTGGGTGGTCCAGCCGGTGCGTGGATAGACCCCGCCCCAGGATTGTAGTGGCCAGGTGCCCAACTCGCGCAGACCGGGAATCAAGCTGGCTGGATAAAAGATCTCCGGCACTTCCTGTCGCCAGGACAAGGCATCGAGTCCGGACTGAAAATACGGGAGGAAAGATGTGGTCTGGGATGGACACAA
Source organism: Mizugakiibacter sp. (assembly GCA_003233305.1). Classification (GTDB taxonomy): domain Bacteria; phylum Pseudomonadota; class Gammaproteobacteria; order Xanthomonadales; family Rhodanobacteraceae; genus Metallibacterium. The sequence goes on along the minus strand of QILI01000011.1, from coordinate 9,159 downwards.
CAGCCCTACCCCGGAAACGAGACCGGACAGTGAACTCAGCGGATGGCCGATGGCGTCGGTTTCTCTATATATCAGATTCTGGTGGTCATGTTTCGAAGCGCCCTCCGTCCGGTTGCCGGCGCTGTCAACCGGCACTGGCAACAAAGACCCCAGCAGACCACTGGCAGCCGCTTTCTGAGCGAGACCCAGGGTGGCCCGGATCTCCGCCCACGGGTTACCGCCCAGTTCGTTGTAGGTACTGACGACCAGATCCGGGTTGTAATGGCCGACCTTGATTGAAGTACGAACCCTGCAACCGGAGAAGGAACAGCGTAGCCAGAAGCAGGCGCCGACGGGCATCCACTGCATGCAAGATAGCGCAGCGGTCGTGGTCTGGGCAATAATCTGAGGAGTTGTAATCGTGCCGGTGACACCGGTGACTGGAATCCATAGCACAACCGCAAAAAATAAAGGTAAGAATCGTGGGCGGCTCATGGTGTGTCCCGTGTTCGCCATGCTTGGTAGTACGCAAGCGCCACCTGCAAATCGGTTACGCCGTACAGGACGGCCTGGCCATCAAAGACAATGGCTGGAACTCGGTCGATGCCATACTGCATGGCCATGGAAAGACCGATGGCCGATCGCTGCATCTGCGCGTGCGTGCCCTCATCCATACCTTGAATACGCTGGAGGGCAAGGCGTTTCGATGAATCGGGCTTATTGCTAAGGTCTTTAGAAAGTTCCGCCTCGATACGCTGAATATGACCCAGCGCATATATCTGCAGATCCGAAATTTCAGTTGACTCATTATTAATCTGGATAGTGCGTTGGCTACTGACTTCGCATTCATCGGAACAGAACACATCCACGCGCACCGCCCTGTTTAAGGGCGCTGCACTCGCAGCAGCCATAGCAATCGAGAAGAGGATGACCGCCGACAGACACTTCCTCAGTCGGCAACGGAGGCCTGATGAAATGGCGGGATGGAGAGTATACATGGCCAAGGATACTGCCCCAGCCAGCTAGAACCTCCTACTGAAAATCAAACCAGGGTCTGTCGAGGTTTAAGATCAGACAAGCCCGTATTGGGACTCGACCTGCAGACTGACCCGGTAGCCGTGCTCGGCAAGCCTATCGAACTCAGCCGGCTTAAGCCGGCGAAGTGTGGTTGGAAATCCCGCCGCGAAGGCGGCCGATTCGCAGGGCTCGCCCCCACCCACTGAGGTATTAATGTACAGATAAGCGCCACGTAAGGGCGCTTGCTGAAGAAAATGTGCAAATGTACGTACCCGAAGTGCCCGCGATTGATCGGACATAATATCGGCGACCCGTTTGAGTCGGAACGGATTCAGCGCAAACATGGAAAAGCCTTGTTTCAGCGGTGCACCCGCATCGAATACCACAATGATTTCATCAGGGTGTTTGGGGACACCGCATCCGGCGTCAAAAAATGGCTCAAGTCCAAGATTGTCATAGACACCTCCATCGTATAGATGCAGGCGCCGGTAACCCACATTGACCTGGCGGGCATCACGCACATCTGCATCCCATGTGGGGCGTTTTTTCCATTGAAAGGGCTTTGTCGCCACACTCAGTGGCCCGAAGCCACCCGGGAATGCCGCTGAAACTGCCAGCGCGCTTGAAAGCGGAAAACAACCGGGTTTAGCATACCCTAGCTCATAGTCACCAAGGGTATCGTGCCGAAACCGAAAACGTTTACCGTTCTCCGCAGTGGTCCCGTTAATCGACCACTCAGGCTGGTCGGGGACCTCACGTAGCGCTGCCGTCACGCCCCATTCGTATTGCAATGCCAATGCAAGCAAGTTGGCACGGGAAAACAGATACCGCCAATTCCACGGCCAAAGCAATTGCCGAACAGCCCCCCACTGCAGGCTACGCGCGCAGAGCTGCTGGCGGAGTTTTGGATAAATCGTTTCCAGAAATTGGCTTGATGAAGGCCACACCATGGCGTTTTCACGCAAGATCAGGCCCACTAGAAGGCTACCGCCTGACACGGTGGACAACCTGCGCACACGCTCAAGTGCCTGTCGCTCGGCAAGCAGACGCAGCACGCCCAGATGAAATACCATGGCGCGCACACCGCCGCCGGAGAGCACTAGCGCGACAGGCTTTTCGGTTGGGGAGCTCAAGCTTGCACCCTGGCTTTCATGATTTGTATATTGTTTTCCCCCACAATCAGCGATACAGCTGGCAACCCATCCTCAGCCATCCCCGTGCTGAGGTAGACTAACTGATATAAATCATCTTGGCTGGGTGTTGCCGAATGCCCGGGCGGGTGACTGTGCCACTCCCCGATATACTGCACCACCTCACCTGTTCGCCGGGACACGTCTTCGATAGCCTCACGCAGGCCTTCCGCACCACGTACAAACGAAGCTGGGGTAGATGCACTGTCCGGCGGCGCAGGCAGCGCATCCACAATAATCACTGCACTCACATTGAAGTCGTAGTAACCCACCAGCACACCTCCGGTCTCATGCGGCACATGCTGTGCGCGTTGTTCGCGCAGTGCCTGCTCGACCCCCTCATCGATGAACAGATCGAAATCACCAAAATCCAGTCGTCGCTCCGAGTGTACAGGTACCGTGTGGGCCGTGACGCTGCCCACTTCTGGGTCACGTGACCAAATGCGAATGTATGCCTCCAGCTGGTTTACGATCAACTGCACCTGCTCGGCCAGTGTTGCTGCGTGCGCGAGAATACGTGAGTACGGTAATACCGTGGAAATATCCCGGCAACCGGCTCCGCTCCAAAAGGTACCCAGATGGCCGTCCAAATGAGTGGCCCCCCAGTCTTCCTGGATCAATGCCCGGTAATACTGCGCCTCCAGCGTACGCAGTCGTATTGATCGGCTTGCATCTTCTGCCAAGAGCACCGCGGCATTGCCGCTGGGTGTGATAAACACGGACAAGTGCCTACCGACACCCTCCAGGTCACTCACACGGCGCGGGTATTCAAGCGTTGTGGAAGCATCGACCACAAGCGCCGCCGCGCGCAGGGCCTCGGTCAGCCCCTCATCCGTCTCATCCAGCACATCTGCACAGAGAGGTATCACTTGACTGGCACTGCCCATGACCGCGGCATGCAATTCAGCCACAACGTTTGGCTTCATTTCGCCCACGTGCTGCGCAACAGCGGTATGCCGCACCAGGTTATGCGGCTTGATGTGGTCCTTGTCGACCACGGTCCAGGTACCCCAGCCACTGCGCCCCCATAAGTTAAGCAATGCACTGCCGAGTGAACCCGCACCGATGAGCAAGCCCGCTGGACCTGCTTCCTCGATGCCCGACTGTTGACGGGCCACTTTCACATGATTGAAGTGAAGCACCTGCATCGGGAAAACCTGTTGCGCCATCCAGTCAGTCTTGGCTGCCGGCGCCAATGCCCCTGTTACCTCGTTGTAAAATTTATTCTCGTGCACAAACAGCGCACCCAGTGCCTCGCCCAGCTGCAACATACCCGTTGTCAGCACAAAGGCGCGGGTGGAGAGCGTCTCGGGTGGCGCTTCCGGCTTCCGGCGCACGGGAATATGAAGCAGGATTACTGTAAACGGGTCATCCACACTCTCTTCTATACCATTTTGCCCTACCCGCTGATGCACGGCATCCTTCAGTTTGGAGAGAAAGTCGACACCGCGTGCATTCAACATGTCCGCGAGTTCACCGAGGGTGTCCGGATCACGCGCCACATGCCCATGGGTCATCGGATCGATCATCACCTCAATTGGCGAAACCACTTTTTGCCCTGTGCCTGCGTCTGACGTTGGGCAAAGGAACAAAGTCTCGCCCCCGTCCGGACGTTTGTCGCCGCGTAAAACAATGAAAGACTGGCCTTGGGCTTGCTGCGGCGCCTCGAAGTTCCAGGGCAGCACCAGTTCGTACTTTGACGCGAAGAACAACTGCTCCACCGGCTGGTCGGCCGGATGGAGTTCACCGCGTGCGGTCTTCTCCAGCCACCACTGGATACGCCCTAAGAATTGCTCCGGCGTCCAGGTCCGCAGCACGGCCGGTAACGGCTCAAAGTACAGACACAGACTGGCCGGCGCATTAGCTGGGCGGCTGTTCTGATGCATCAATACAGGAAAAGTTTTTCGCAAAGCCAGGACTTCAACCAACGTTTTTGGGTCGGCAGGCACACACAGTGCCAAGCGCTCACGGTAGTCAATGCCACAGTCATTATGTGATGGAACCCCGTCACAGGCGACTTCAACCACGGCGATCTCCACGGTGGTCTGTTCCCGATAGGTCTGCCTGAATAACTGGAACACCTCGAAATCGCGATGCCGCATGCAGGCTGTATACACAGCCTGCATGCGGGGAATGGTCAGCGCCGATTCGTCCTCAATCTCCTCGACATTGAAGAGTGAGTAATATGGCTCATCCATCAGCCAGCCCGCGGGGCCACCACGGACGTGATCACCTTCGCCCCGGATGACTTGGAACGCACCCTGCTGACACCCCCCGCACTGATCTCGAATTCCAACGGCTCCGGATGCAGCCCGTTCGGCTCCTCCATCGTGACCAGCAATTTCCGACCGCCGATTTCATGCAAACTGCGCTCGTAGGCCTTGCGTGCCTGTATGTGCGGCGGCTGCGTCTGTTCGTAGGCTTCTTTCACATCAGTAATCGGGCGACTCGAACTGACCATGTAGGCATCGGCCTGACCCTGATGCAGCAGTTCCTTGACTAGCGGCTTCGGCATTGTCTCTTTATCGCCCTTCTCATCGCTCAATGCCTGATAACTGCAGTGATGAGGCAGGTTATACAGGTTCCAGTTCAGACGGTCCCCGTTCTTGTGGGCATGTGTCGTCCTGACAATGTCTTCCAGTACATCCCACTCGGCATCGCCGACTTGCAAAAAATCATAGGTCGCCCCCGCTGCCATAAAACGCACGTTGAAGATGAGGGCGGCACGGTTTCGGATCGTGTCGCCTTCGTCACAGTGCTTTATGAACGGCGAATGACAGAAGAACTCGACACCATCAGTGGCCAGCGAGAAGCCAGGGACCAGGGTACCGGCATCAATGAACAGGTGATCACGTGCCGAAGGCAACTCGCCCCGCTCCTTCAGTTTTGGTGTTAACCAGTCAACGAGCACCTTGGGCTTTGAGAATACCAGAATGTCTTTACCTTCCAACAGGCGGTAACGCGCTTCCTGGCGCAACAGGACAAACTCGTCACTTTGCTGCTCGTTGGTGGCCTCTTCCAGCAACATGGCTGCCGGCACCCACAGCTGCCGGATTTTGATGCGACCATCACCCTGGTACTTGTCCGCATGCTGCAACTCAAAATAATCCGTGCTGCCGCAGATATGATCTTCATCAGCATGCGTGAAGGCAACCACATCGAAGTAATTCCGATTGTTGGCACTCAGCTCATTAGTGAGCCGGGATTTCAAATCGATCTGCGGGCTATCATCGTCGTCACTGTTCTGCCTGTGGCAGTAATCGAACAGGATGCGACGACCACCCGATAATTCAATCTGACTGGTATCGCCGTTACCGACTGGATAAAACCGAACCTTGTGCACATCTGCCATGCCCGTCACCTCGTGGTTAGCCTGTTGTCTAGCCAGACAACAGGCATTTCATTAAAAAACCCATCGGCTACGCGGTAGCACGCGGGTCTGTTGCCCAGCTAGACAACAAGGTATGCTTCCCTTCATACAATTGCAAGCATCTTACGGAGGAAAAATGACCCTTGCGGAGTTTATTGCTCAAGCCAGAGAGAAGAAAGACTTAACACTTAGACAGCTACAGGGTAAAGCAGATAATCTGGATCATGCCTATATCTCGCGTCTAGAGAAAGGCGAACGTGACTGCCCTTCAGAGGCCACCATCGAGAAACTCGCAAAGGCCTTGCAACTGAATAAGCGCGAACGCCAGATTCTGTCTTTGCTGGCTGAACGTGAAATTGACGATACCCTCTACAATCTCATGGCCACCCGCACGGATATGGCCTGGTCGGCCCTGGAGCCCGTGGCCACCATGAGTTTCCGAGGACCGCGCCCCAACACTGAAGAGGACTGGCTCAGAATCATCAGCCTACTGCAGGAACTCTAGCCCGCACATTGCCATGAATCCAGTCACCGTTATTTCAAAAGCCCGCGCCTTGCTACATGACATGGGCATTGATCGCTACCCCGTCGATGTCGAGGCCATCGCGAATCAACAGGGCTTTCAGATCAAGATCAGTGACCAACTCACTCCCAAAGAAGCAGGTTATGTCGTCAACGTGGCAGGTAAGCAGCTAATCATCGTAAATGGTAATGACCGTCCCTACCGACAACGCTTCACGATCATGCATGAGGTCGCACACGAAGTCCTTGAACTTCCCTCCATGCACGGCAGCACGATTTCATCATCGCAACTCGAGTCCTACGCCACCCGAGCGCAGGAGGAAATCCTGTGTGACCTGTTTGCTGCAGAATGTCTGGTGCCGTGGCATCTGATCGCACCACTGACGGAAGAATTCCCATATGAGGCCGCGGTCATTCAGCAGCTGTCCGATGATTTCGAGGCATCGAAAAGCTGTGTCGCCTCACGGTTCTCACAAGCCTCGCGTGAATTACATATTTTCGTGCTGGCCGAGAACGGCATCATCCGTAATGTAATCCCATCCACCCCAGCCCGAGATCAAAAATTCTGGATCAATATCGGCATTCAACTACCCACAGGCTCGGCGGCCGACAACGTACTCAGAAATGGCAACAACGTGGCGTCCGTTGATTGTGATGGCACCATCTGGAGCGCCAGCCAGGCCGCCGCACGGTTTGCCTGCTATGAAGAGGCCATTTTACTGGGGCAGTGGGGACAGACGCTCTCGCTGCTGACATTGGAAGCGATTGACCCGGGTGGCCAGTTGCCTTACAGCAGCACATCAAGTGAAGACGAACTACTACCTGAGCTAACCGGCGAGTTACCGTGGCCGAAACGATAACGTTTCAGTCCCTGCTGCTCCCGGCAATACGCTCTGCGATGACATGAACAGCCTCTAGCTCACTGCAATTTCGCTCTCGCATGATTACCCCACGCTCGGCCTTCTCATACTTCTCCGTCATAGCGAGTGCCAGAGACAACGGCGGCGGAACATTACGAAACAAGGCTTCAAGATTGTCTGACAGCACTACTCCCTCGACGTATTTACCGGGTTCCTTGCGGGCAGACAGCAGCAGACTGCGCTGCACATCGGTCAAATCCTTGAACCGAGCAATCTGTTCCACTTCTTCTTTGGGCATCACAAGGCACAGCCACCACTCCATCATATTAAGCATCTTGCGGCTGGCATCGGGGAAGTCTTCGAGATTCTGAGTGGCGATCCAAAACCAGGCCCCGAGCTTGCGCCACATCTTGGTGATCTTGACGACATAGCGGGCCAGTAGCGGATTGGTGGTGATGATGTGACCTTCATCGGTCACGACCAGCGTCGGTCTTTCATCGTGTTGGTGACGTTCCACCAGATCGTTGATGTGGCTCATCATGGAGATATAGGCCACGGTGAGCTGGTCCTCGTAACCTTCTCGGGCAAGGATACCCATCTCCAGAATAGTCACGTCCGCCTGTGGCCAGGGGATGCCGGGGCGGTTGAAGAAATGACCGGCTAACCCTGAGCAAAACAGCGCCATGCCGTCGCCCATCTCAATAGCCCTGTTGCGCCGGTGGTCCGGTAGCGTCTCGTCGTGACCGATGTTTTGAAGCGCAGCCACTACGTCTTCAGTGAGCACTTGCTCTCGACCAGCTTCTTTGACAGTTTTGGCAGCCAGAAAGATGGCATTGCGGATCAGTAACCGGTCGGCGCGGGTCATACGTGCATCTTCACGTTCATCACCCCCGGTGATCATGATACGGGCAGCGATTTCCATCTCGCCCAGAATATCGCGACCGATGCCTTCTTCGTCCAACTCTTCATCATCGACCAACGCATCCGGATCTTCGCGTAAGTGTCGCTGACGTTCCTTCTGCAACACGCGCAAGGCATCGGCAAACGGAGGTAAACTCACATCGGTATTCGGATTCAGCGTGACCTGGTTAACAGCCAGTCCATGGGTACGAAACTGCTGACCCAACAGGGAAAATGATCCCCCGGCCTCAATGATGAAGATGCGCGGGCGGTACATCGCCGCCATCTGCTGTAGCAAGTAGACCAGCATCGCCGACTTACCGGCGCCTGTGGGGCCGAGAATTAGCATGTGCGCATTCTTTTTCCGATCAGAGCGATGCAACGGATCGAACACGAAGGGCTCCGCTCCCCGGTTGAAGAAGATCAGTCCAGGATGTCCTGTGCCTTTCGATCGACCATACAGGGGCAACAGGTTGGCGGTATGGCTGGAGAACACCAGGCGCGACCGCCGACTGGACTTTTCCAATGCCGCATCGTATGCCATGGGCAGATTGCGCATATAACTGTCGAGCGCCAACAGATCGGCCTCGTGCAGAATCGGCTGTAACCCATTGGGCAGCAGGAGTGCATTCAGCTGGTTGACGTTGGTGCGCAGTGCCTTCAAGTCCTCTCCACGCAAATAGAAACCGATCCCAAGCGGATAGAGTTTGTTACCCCGCGCCATCTCCCGTTCGACCGCTTCGGCGTCTTCCCGGGTGAGTTCGGCTTCTGCAGAGTCCCCCACCGACGCGCGTTTGACCTGGGCGATGTGGTTGCGGGTAAAGTCCTGGGGTTTGACGGTCAGGGTCAGCACCATGACGGTGTGTTCCGGGAACCGATCAAACAGTGAAAACACATGATCACCCGCCTGGCGTTCCGCCGTCATGTGCCCGACTTCCGGAACCCGGCGCAGACCCTGGATGGTGACGTGGGTGTGCGGCAAATCATCGAACCACCAGGTGGCAGACGCATTGTCCGAGCGCGGCATCGTGAGTGTTAGCCGCTCACCAAGGTCGTGACCAAACGGCAAGTCGTCGTCACCGGGATACGGGGCAATATCGAGCAGCTTGTCGGGATCGCCGTCGGCAATCTCAGGTCTCGGGTTAAACCATTTGAGCAACCACGCATAGAGATCCTGTCCTGTTCCACGACGCACACGTATTCCCGCTGAGGCCAGTGAGGCCACCCACTTGGTGGCCACATCATTCAGCGCCTCCTCGACTTCAACGGCTGAAGGCAATCGACCACCGGGTTTTAACCGTCGGTACAACGTTGCCCGCAC
>QILI01000031.1 GCA_003233305.1 Mizugakiibacter sp. | reverse complement strand
CCGATGATGCCGATGCCCGGCGACGTTGTCTGTTGAATGCTGATATCGAGGGAGCACGAAGGCTGGGTTGTGGCGTACAGCTCAAGTCCCGGCAGCTTGCTGAGCTGGAGCAACGTCCCTTGCCTGCCGGGCAGTGGGTGGGTGCCTCTTGTCATGACGCTGCTGAATTGCAACGTGCTGCTGCATTGGACTGTGATTTTGCATTGCTCTCGCCGGTTACTTCAACGGCTTCGCATCCGGATACCGCGGCTCTCGGTTGGGTCGGCTTTACCAAGCTTGTTGCCCAGGCGCGGTTACCGGTGTATGCACTGGGTGGCATGGTGCCCGAGGACTGGGAACAGGCGCGGGCTTGCGGTGGGCAGGGGGTTGCGGGGATTCGCGCATTTGCAGTCGATTGCTGATCCTGTCGTAGGATACGGTGAGGTACGAACCGCATCCATCGAGATTATTTCTTCACCGTGCATTGTGCCGAGCAGCATGGAAACCGTTGCTCGCGAATAATGTCGAGGTCTTTTTGGTGACACGGCTCTGCGGTGTCGTCCATCTGCGGACGCTTGGCGTTCGGGGCGACAAGCCACCCCCCTGCAGTAGGTGCCCCGGTGCTACTCGCCACCTTAGGGTTCGCGTTGCTCACCCCAAGCCGCTGCAAATTTGTGCGCCGCAGGTGCAGGGAATAAATGGGACGTATCCAGGCCACCTGTGGTGATCGATAGGTCACATAGACCGAATCATTGATGATGGGGGGCCGTTTTATAGAACCACTCGCTACGGTTTTTTGAGGTGCTTGGTTGACCCGCTCCGGTCATCAACCCGGTTGCCAAGCAGCATGGGGACTGGTCAGACTCCAGTGCTGTTCCGTTTCGGATGAACCATTTGCAGCAAAGCTGCGCTCGACCAGATGGCAACACCCATCGTCAGTGAGACAAAACAGTGTCGAGGCCCGGGTTCCATAGATGTCTCCACGGATAAAGATCGGCGACAACAGCCGTTCCCGTACTGGCCCGACGCCGGTATCAGGCAGTTCCTGTTCGGCTGCCGGGGTTTCATCCTGCAGCAGCTCCAGCAAGGTGTTTGATGAGCTGTCGGGTTGGCTTCTCGCCGCGATATAGGCCGCTCGAAGATGACGTTGTTTCGGCCATTGCTGGTCCGGTGGGCCATTACTGAGAACATGCAACCCGGCTGCAAGCGGTGCGGCCAGGGACCGGTTACCGTCCACAATCCAGGCTTGGTCGGCATGCCCGAGCAACAGCAGGAACGGGCCGTAGTGTTCCGCCTGGGAAGCGGTTTCCCGGGCGAAGAACTCCGCTTCAGAATGACTCAGAAGAAAGTCGCGAACCAGCCAACCACGTGAGCGCGGACGCTTGGGTGGTGGCCATTGCCGTCGATTCAGGATTGCCGCCCAACGGCCATCATTGCACACCCCCAGCCAACTGCCATGGGCCTGCAGGTCACGGCCACCGATTACCGAGGGCGATTCGCTCCAGGGTTGCGCGGCAGAGCTGGCCCGCTCATGAAACTCGTCGCGATTACCGAGTAGCAATACCGGTTGTGGGAAACCAGGCTGAAAATCGAGCAGTACCAAACACATGTCAGGCAGTGTATCGGCATGGGTGATACGAAGGAATCAAGCTTGGCCGGAGGCCAGCTCCTGATAGCGGGTATGCAAGGTGGCGACATGGGTATCAAGAGCGGCTTCGGTACCGCTATTGTCAAGCACATCGTCAGCCCTCTGCAGACGCGCCTGACGGCTGCTCTGGGCCGCAATCATGTGTTCGGCAAGGTCTGCAGTGATGTCATCGCGCTGCATCAGGCGGCTGTGCTGGGTTGCCAGAGATATGTCCACCACCAGTATCCGGTCCAGCCAGCGATAGGCCGGCCAAGTTTCGACCAGCAAAGGGATGACCAGCATGGCGTAGCAGGCCTGAATGGCTGTGAGGTGTTGCCGGAACCAGGCCTGCACCAGTGGGTGGACGATAGTTTCCAGTCGCTGCCGTGCCGCAGGCTTGTTGAAGACCAGCGCTCGCAGCATCGATCGATCCAGGGCTCCTTGTGGGGTTAGAACTTGAGGTCCGAATTCAGCCACAACGGCCTTGAGTCCGGGAGTATCGGGGGCAACCACTTCGCGCGCCGCCACATCGGCATCAAGGATGGCGACTCCCAGATTCTGAAAGCGCCGGGCCACTGTGGACTTTCCAGAAGCGATCCCACCGCTCAGGCCAACACACCAGGGCCGTGCCGCTGTCGGATTCATGGCCGCAGGAACAGGCCCAAGTACCAGTGCAGTAGGTTTGAACCTGCCAACAGCCAGATCCATCCAGCAATAGCCAGATAGGGGCCGAAAGGGATGGGCGCACTACGTTCCTTGCCACGTACGGCGAGGAAAATTGAGCCAACGACCGCTCCAACCAGCGATGAGATCAAGACGATCGGTAACAGGGCAACTGGACCCATCCAGGCACCCAGTGCAGCCAGCAGTTTGAAGTCGCCATAGCCCATACCTTCCTTGCCAGTTAGCAATTTGAAGAGCTGGTAGATGCTCCATAAGCTCAGATAACCGAACACAGCACCAAGGATTGCTGCCTGGGGATGCACAAATACGTTAGTCAGGGCAGCCAGAAGACCGATCCAGAGCAGCGGTTGGGTCAGATTATCGGGGAGCAGCTGGGTGCGCAGGTCAATGCCGGCAGCGGCAATCAGTATCCAGGTGAAGAATAGTGCCAGCAGTCCTTGCAGGCTTACCCCGAAACGCCAGATGACGACTGCACTGAGAAGGGCGGTGAGCAGTTCAACCAGTGGGTATTGTACTGAGATGGGAGCTTGGCAATAGCGACAATGGCCCCGTAGCCATAGCCATGACAGCACCGGGATATTGTCCACTACTGCCAGCCGATGAGCACAAACCGGACAATGTGAGGGTTCGCGGACGATACCCGGTGGTGGTTTGGAAGCCGGCGTTTCATTGCTTGGTGCTGGGCCATCCTGTTGGCCACCGGGGGGTTCCAGCAGATCGTGTGCTTCGAGCTTCCATACATACAGCAGTCGTTCGGGAAGCCGCAGGATCACTACATTTAAAAAGCTGCCGATCAGCAAACCCAAACCACCGGCAATAGCGATCCAGGCGGGGAGAGAAAATGCGTTCAGCAATTCCATGAACAACACCGGCAATAGCGCGCATCCCGGAACTCCGGGGGGACGGGTAGCAACATGGGTTCAGAAGGTTCCGGCAAGCTTGAAGATGGGTAGATACAGGCCAACCACCATGCCACCGACAAGAATACCGATCACAATCATGATTAGCGGTTCAAGCAAGGTACTGAGTGTATCCACGGCATTTTCAACTTCTTCCTCGTAGAATTCAGCAATTTTGAACAGCATGCTGTCCAGGGCCCCGGATTCTTCACCAATGCCGATCATCTGTTCGACCATCTTGGGAAATAGTTCGGTCTGGCGCATGGCCAGCTCGAGCTTGTGGCCGACTGAAATATCGTCACGCATCTGCAGGACGGCCTTGGCATAGACCACACTGCCGGTGGCTCCCGAGACGGCTTCCATGGCCTCAACCAGGGGTACCCCGGCCTGGAAGGTTACCCCCAGGGTGCGAGCGAAGCGGGCGACGGCCGATTGTCTAAGAATTTTGCCTATAATTGGAATTCTCAAGGTCAATGCATCCATGGCATGCGCAAAAGGCTCGGATCGCTTGTAGGCCATTACAAAGCCAACAATGCATAAGACCAGGACGATCAGAATCCACACCCCGTTACTTTTCACAAAGTTCGATGCATTAACGATCATCTGCGTAAAGGCCGGGAGCTCGGCCCCCGCTTCGTGAAATACACCCTGGAATACCGGAACTACGAAGATCAGCAAAATCAGACTGACGATAACCGCAACCGATAGCACCATGGCGGGATAGAACATGGCTTTTTTAATTTTCGACTTGATCGCCTCCATCCGCTCCTTGTAGGTTGCCACGGTGTCCAGCACCGTATCGAGCACCCCCGCCGACTCACCGGCACGGACCAGATTGCGGTACAACTCGTCGAACTGGACCGGGTGCCGACCCAGTGCCTCATGCAGTGACGCTCCACCTTCGATAGCTGTTTTTACATCGGTGAGGACGTTTTTCATGCGTACATTACTTTGCCCGCTGGCAATGATTTCAAAGGACTGCACCATGGGTACGCCAGCCTTCATCATGGTGGCAATTTGTCGGCTGAAAATGGCCACATCACGCGGTTTGATAGTTTTTCCGGCACCGCCAAAGAGTGGCTTGCGCTTTTCTCGAACGGTCTGCGGGTTCATACCCTGGCGGCGCAACTCTGCCTTGACCAGACTGGCATTTTTCGAAGCCATCTCACCTTTCATCTTGCGATCACGTTTATCGGTCGCGACCCATTCATACATCGTGAGTTTACTCACCTGGGCGCGAGCGGCGCCGATGTTCTGATCTTTCTTGGTGATAGTGGCAGTAGCCATAACTTATAAACCTCTTCAATCCTTGGTAACACGGTTGATTTCAGCAAGACTGGTCACGCCGTTGCGAACCTTGAGTAAGGCTGACATACGTAGATCAGAAACCCCGTTTTGGATAGACATTTCGGCGATCTGCATGGCATTGCCACCGTCCAGGATAATCTTCCGGATCGGCTCACTCATGGGCATGACCTGGTAGATACCCAATCGCCCCTTGTAACCTTCATTGCAGTGCGGACAACCGATGGCATCGTACAGCACGATTTCTCCGGCCTCGATCTTTGCCGCATCTTCATCACTGAATCCTTCGGCCTTGAGGGCAGCTATCGGCAATGGTTCCATGGGTTTCTTGCAATCGTGCAGGCGGCGAGCCAGACGCTGAGCGACAACCAGAGTGACGGCCGAGGTGATGTTGTAGGGCGCGATGCCCATATTCATCAGTCGTGAAATAGTTAGCGGCGCATCGTTGGTATGCAGAGTTGACAGCACCATATGACCGGTTTGCGCGGCCTTGATGGCGATTTCGGCTGTTTCCAGGTCACGGATCTCGCCGACCATGATGATGTCGGGATCCTGGCGCAGAAATGAGCGCAGTGCGGCAGCGAAGGTCATACCGCGCTTTACGTTTTGTTGGACCTGATTGACTCCCGGAACTCGGATCTCTACCGGGTCTTCCACGGTAGAGACATTACGGCCTTCGGTATTGAGTATATTCAAGGCGGTGTACATAGAGACCGTTTTCCCGGATCCGGTAGGCCCTGTCACCAGCACCATGCCATAGGGTTTATGGATGGATTTGAGGAATAGCTTTTTCTGATCTTCTTCGTAACCAAGTTTCTCGACACCAAGTCGTGCTGCCGAGCCGTCGAGCAGGCGTAGTACGATTTTTTCACCGGCCAGTACTGGCAGGGTGCTGACCCGGAAGTCCATTGACCGGCCCTTGCCGACACCTAGCTTCATCCGTCCATCTTGCGGTACACGTCGTTCGGCAATATCGAGTGAACTCATTACTTTGAGACGAGCTGACATGCGCGGCGCAAGCTGCGAAGGTGGATTGGATACCGTGCGCAGCACGCCATCGATACGATAGCGAACCCGATAGCTACGCTCGTAAGGCTCAAAATGAATGTCTGAGGCCCCGCGGCGGATTGCATCCAAGAGAATTTTGTTGACGTACTTGACGATGGGCGCTTCATCCTTGATCAAGGCCATCGAATCATCGACTTGCTCCTCCTCGTTGGTTTCAAGGGTCAGGGCATCGAGATCCTCGTCGTCATCAAGACCGGTAAGCACGGCGTTTGATGCCTGCAAGGCGGAGTCGATAGCTTGCTCCAGCGATTGTTCCTCAATCAGGATCGGATCAATCGCAAGTCCGGAGTGGAACTTGATTTCATCCAGAGCATGGGAATTGGCCGGCTCTGAAGTGCCGATCGAAAGTCGATTGCCACGTTTGAGTAACGGCAGTATATGATGTTTGCGGATCAGGTCTTCGCTGATCAGCTTGATCGGTAATTGGGTTAGATCCAAGGTATCGATATTGAATACCGGCACCCCAAATTCGACCGATAGTGCGTGTAAAACGCGACTTGGCTCGATAATCGCATTCAGAAGCAGATAGCGGGCCAGTGAGATCTTTTCCTTTTGTGCATCCACCACAGCTTTACGTGCATCCGTCTCGCCGATAGCCTTCTGAATGACGAGTCGACGCGCGATACCGCTGAGGCCAGCCAACGGTGGCTGTTTCATTTGCGTCGCCATAAGACTTTGTCCTAAGTCCCCGAAATAATGTCGAATCTACTGCAAAACGGTAGGCAATGGGCAAATTATCGATACCCCAGTCCTTTACCGGTGTAAAGCAACCTGCAGGATAGGAACCGCTTCACATTATGGTTGGGGCTGGTGATGGTCCGGAATTCACCTGTGGGGGTAGGGCCATGCTTGCATGATTCGTTGACAGTATGCCGGGCAAGTAGTTATTGCAGCAATGGTTGGTGGGTTCTGCGAATGTTCAGCTGGAGTGACCTAGTGGGGGGGTAAGCGTCTGATTGAGCCAAGTACATCGTTCATCCAGAGTAGCGTTCCCGGCTATGATGCGCATGTCTTCACTCAGCAAGGGGATGCTGTGCTCAGTATAGTGCTACCGGCCAAAAATGAAGCCGAGTCCCTGGCCACGTTGTTGCAGAAATTGCGCGCGGCGCAGCCTGAAGCCGAAATTCTGGTCATGGACGATGGGTCTACCGATGCGACTACGACAATCTGTGCCCAACATGATGTGCGATGCCTATCGGCGCCGTATTCAATGGGTAACGGTGCGGCAATCAAGCGCGGGACGCGAGCTGCCCACGGTGAGATTATCGTGTTCATGGATGCCGATGGACAACATGACCCGGACGAGATTGCTCATCTGCTCGCCAAACTCGAGCAGGGTTATGACATGGTCGTTGGGGCGCGGGATCGGTCTGGCCAAGCCGGTCTGGGGCGAGGGTTGGCCAATAGCTTTTATAACTGGCTGGCCAGCCGCATGACCGGACACCACATTGAGGATCTCACCTCGGGTTTTCGCGCCGTGCGGGCGGATCGTTTTCGTGAGTTTCTGCATCTCCTACCCAACGGATTTTCCTATCCGACCACCAGTACCATGGCTTTTTTCCGCAGTGCCTATGCCGTTGCCTATTTGCCCATCCAGGTTAAAAAGCGCCTGGGCAAGAGCCATATCCGGCCCATTCGCGATGGTTTACGCTTCTTACTGATTATTTTTAAGATCGCCACACTTTACTCACCACTGAAGTTATTTGTACCCACCAGTGCACTATTCTTCCTGCTCGGTCTTATCAACTATCTGCACACCTACCTTGACCAGGGCCGGCTCACCAATATGAGTACATTACTGTGGAGCGCTGCGGTGATCGTGTTCTTGATTGGTCTGATTTCCGAGCAGATCACCAATCTGACCTACAAACGTGATGGGTGAGGGACTCCTATTGAGCTGACGCAAACTCATGGGAACCCCTCTAAATCTACCGTGCGAACTGCTGGCGGTGTCGGGGGCTCGTGCGCGATTCCTTGCATTTGGCTTGCTCGTGACGGTTTTTAGTGGTTCCCACAGAACTTGCCCAGCCAGCATTGTGTCGCGTTTGGAAATACTGTATGCCTTCATGAGAGTCGCTCGATAACCTGCTTGCAGCGTATGCTCGTGATCTTGATGCAACGCACGAAGGAGGACCCTGATGAGCAAGATTCTGATTCTCTACTACAGCATGTACGGGCATATCGAAACCATGGCGGAAGCCGTGGCCGAAGGGGCAAGAAAGGTTACCGGTACCGAGGTCACCATCAAGCGGGTTCCGGATCTAGTGCCGGAAGAGGTGGCGCGCAAGGCCGGTGCCAAGCTCGATCAGCCGGCACCAATGGCTACGGTCGCTGAACTTGCGGACTACGATGCTATTATTTTTGGTACCCCCACCCGGTTTGGCAACATGTGTGCCCAGATGCGCAATTTTCTCGACCAGACCGGCGGACTGTGGATGAAGGGCGCACTGGTCGGCAAGGTTGGCAGCGTGTTCACCTCCACGGCCACGCAGCATGGTGGGCAGGAGACGACAATCACCTCGTTCCACAGCACCTTGCTGCATCAGGGCATGATCATTGTCGGGGTGCCGTATGCCTGCCAGGAACTTATGAACATGGATGAGATAACCGGCGGTTCACCCTATGGTGCGGGCACCCTGGCTAGAGGTGATGGCAGCCGGCGGCCGAGTGCCAATGAACTCAGCATCGCGCGATTCCAGGGCACGCATGTTGCCGGGATCACCAAAAAGCAGGCTTGCTGAGCCCCATCCCTATCTGACTACGCCCGAACAGACCGATACCGGATGGCTATTTTTCTGTCCGGCATCGGAGTGTTGCCGATACACGTACTGAGTAGGATTGCTTAGAAGATGCTCCTGGATACCTATTGAATCAGTATTGCTCATACGCGGCAGAAAAGGGTCATGGCTGGTCTGACTTGTCGGGAGGGTACCGATTCGGTCTAAACTGCTTGCTCCACGGTCGCCCGTGCGACCCTTGATACTGCAGAGGTCGACATGCCGCAATACCGTTCCTGGACTACCACCCGCGGTCGCAACATGGCGGGAGCCCGTGCCTTGTGGCGCGCCACCGGCATGCAAGACGCTGACTTTAGCAAGCCCATCATCGCGATTGCTAATTCCTTCACCCAGTTTGTCCCCGGCCATGTTCACCTCAAGGATCTTGGCCAGCTGGTGGCACGCGAGGTGGAGGCTGCCGGCGGGGTCGCCAAGGAGTTCAATACCATCGCCATTGACGATGGCATTGCCATGGGTCACGGTGGCATGCTGTATTCGCTACCTTCACGCGAGCTGATTGCCGACTCCGTGGAATATATGGTCAATGCCCACTGTGCGGATGCGCTGGTGTGCATTTCCAATTGCGACAAAATCACCCCCGGCATGCTCAACGCTGCTCTGCGCTTGAATATTCCTGCAGTATTTGTATCGGGTGGGCCGATGGAGTCTGGCAAGGTGGTGATCGGTGGCAAGACGCTGCACCTTGACTTGGTCGATGCGATGGTAGCGGCTGCTGACCCGCATGAAAGCGATGCAGACGTGGATATCCTGGAGCGCTCGGCTTGTCCGACCTGCGGCTCCTGCTCAGGCATGTTCACCGCCAACTCCATGAACTGTCTGACCGAGGCCCTGGGAATGTCGTTACCCGGCAACGGCACCTTACTGGCTACCCACGTCGATCGCGAAGCACTGTTTCACCGTGCCGGCCACTTGATAGTGGAGCTGGCCCGGCGTTATTACGAGCACGATGACGGCAGTGTGTTGCCGCGTGCTATTGCCACCTTTGAGGCCTTCGAGAATGCGATGAGCGTGGACATCGCCATGGGCGGCTCGACCAATACCGTGCTGCATATGTTGGCCGCCGCGCAGGAGGCGGGGGTGAACTTCACCATGGCTGATATGGACCGACTGTCGCGGCGGGTGCCCAATCTGTGCAAAGTGGCCCCCTCCATAGCCCAGTACCACCTGGAGGACGTACATCATGCCGGCGGGGTAATGGGCTTGCTTGGTGAGCTGGAGCGCGGTGGATTACTGCATTCAGATGTCCCTACGGTGCACAGTGCGAGCATGGGTGAGGCGCTGGCAAGCTGGGATGTGCGGCGTACCCATGACGAGGCGGTGAAGTCCCTATACCGTGCCGGTCCCGGCAATGTGCCTACTCAGCAGGCCTTCAGTCAGGACCAGCGCTGGCCCGAACTCGACCTCGATCGCGACAACGGCTGTATCCGTGATGTAGCCCACGCCTATAGCCAGGATGGTGGTCTTGCCGTGCTCTATGGCAACCTCGCCGAGGACGGTTGCATAGTCAAAACCGCGGGGGTCGACGCCAGCATTCTGCATTTCTCCGGCCCCGCAGTAATTTGTGAAAGTCAGGAAGAAGCCGTCGAGAAGATTCTTGCCGGGATAGTCAAGGCCGGTGACGTGGTTATCGTCCGTTATGAGGGGCCGCGCGGTGGCCCAGGTATGCAAGAGATGCTCTATCCCACCAGCTACCTGAAGTCGCAGGGTTTGGGCAAGGCCTGCGCACTGATCACCGATGGTCGTTTCTCTGGTGGTACCACTGGCTTAGCGATCGGCCACGTGTCACCTGAGGCTGCAGAAGGCGGTGCTATCGGCCTACTTGAGCCTGGCGATCTGATCAACATCGACATTGCCCAACGTAGCATCCGTGTGGCAGTCTCCGACAAGGAATTGGCGCAGCGTCGCGCCGTCATGGAGGCCCGTGGATCGGCAGCCTGGCAGCCGACGAATCGTACGCGCGAAGTATCGGCGGCACTGCGTGCCTACGCGGTGATGACCACCTCTGCCGCCTACGGTGCAGTGCGCGATATCAGTCAGCTCAAGCGAGGCCGCAATCAGCCCTGAACTTCGAGTGGCCTTGTTCCCAAAACACGCATCCTCTGGTCTAGTTGTTATGGGTCACCCATATACCGAATCTCACCCCCATCGAAGTGATTAGTCGCTATAAGTCCCTGGCGGATATTAAGCACGACTTCCGAGCATTTTAATCAGAACTCGAAATTGGTTTGGTTTACCATTGCTTACCCGACCGGATCCGGACTCATGCGGCTATCTATTCTGTAGTACTGATCCCGTATCGAGTTATGTGCCAACGCTCCGAGACCAAGCCATTGGCCCTTTTGTAATGGAGCGTTTTTAACCACGCCATCGAGGGTTCAATGACTTGCACGCCTAACTGTCGAACCAGATAGTACATCAAGATTTATGTATAAAAAAAGTACGTAAGCTTACGGGGCCTCACAAATGAATACCAAATTTGACGATAACACATCTGAATGGAACAACACTTTATCTAACCATACGATGCAGTATATTTGGTAAATATTACTCGTCGCATGATCCATTAATAATCAATGTGTCTCATAGATGACGGAGATAAAACAAATAGAGTCGTTCAAACATATTCTTGACTCTAATAAGCTTTCTCGAATGACGTGGGAAAATTCCCCAAAATGGGGGTTTGTCATCGCTGGCAGCATGTAGCCACAAAGCGTCATTTTCCATGTTGAGTATGCATGATAATTCGAATCTGTAAGTATGGGTGGGATTCTTACCACCTAGAACTTGGCGCATGTTCTTTGCTGCGGCATTAGAGCGTAGCTGCGCCATGTGGGCTTGGTGCGGGACCCAAGATGGTGGGTCCTCATGGTTGCTGCAATCACCCGCTGCAAAGACGTTTTCCAATCCTTTGACGCAACCATAGCGATTGACATCTATGTGCCCGCCTTTCGAAACCGGCAGGCAGGTATGTCGTATCCAATCTGGAGCGCTAATGCCGGGAGTGAACAGTACCAGATCTGCCTTATGAAACGTACCATCCGGGGCAAGCATCCCACCGTCTACAAATTCCTTGGGTTCAAAGCCGTAGTTGAGGATAATACCACGTTCGAGTAGTACATCAGTGATCGCCCCGGTTGCTCCCGGTTTGATATCAGGGGAGAACAGATGGATCTCAAACTTTTCCCGTAGTCCCTTTTCCCTCAAGGCATAATCGAGTAAACAAGCACATTCATACATCTGTCCACCACGGCCGGCAACAAATCCATCACGCTTATTGAGTTTGAATCCGATGTAGATAACGCCGTCACTTAACCCTCCCAGCTTGTAAAGGAAAGCCTCTATAGCACCCGGGCCATCGCATGGTGAAAAGGTATGTTCCCTGGTTCCTGGGATGGAATCGATCGTGAATGCTGGTCCTATACCAAGAAATAGGGCGTCATTCGTATATACGCCATCTGTAGTGAGTACAGTTCTTCCAGCGTCCTGTATATCGGTTACCTGGGCATCAACAAAGTGAATGTTTCTGCGCCACAGGAAAGGATGGATATCAACGGTAATATCCGTACGTGTCCTTTTTCCAGTGATGAATTCAGGGATAGCGGGAAAATAGGTAAATCGACCATTACCAATGACGGTAATGTCATAGCTAGAGTATAGCCTGCGAAAAAAAGCAGTAAAGAATGGAAATACTGATAGGGGAAGTAGATAGCTAATAAAAAATAATGAGGCAAAGCCATTCCCGACAATAGTAATTTTTTTCTTAGTCATGCTGTAACTCGCAGCCTAGATTGGGTTAGAGTGGTGGAGGGAAGTAATGATTAACTGTAAACCGAAACTCCAAAATTATAAATCTGTGCAATTATATAGACCGTTTGCTACCTAACGTTGATAAGATGGATTAATTCTCAGAAAAGAAGATGTCCAAAATAATATTTATATCTAATATTCTGAGTGGGCCTTAATAACTCTCGTGCATAGGACTTAAGGACCAGGTATATTTAGTGTACTTTAAAATATAATCTATCCATGTCTTTCACCAGAACGTTCTATAAATTGTCGCCATTGACCTAAACGTGGTAAGAACATCGGCACTTGCTGTTGGTAGGTTCGGTACGCATCACCGTGCCTATCAACCATCCGCTGCTCCTCATTACGAGCAAGTAAGAAATAAGTAAATATGATTACGGGGAACAATCCAACCGAAAACAGTGTCGGCCAATGAATGACTCCCTCACCGAAAAGGCCAATAAAAAGACCCGTATATTGTGGATGTCTTACCAGTTTGTATAAGCCAGTTGCGGCGATCCGATCATCTAGATGAGAGCGGTAGAGCTCACGCCAGCCCTGTATAAATATTCCAATACCGATAAACAGTAATATATATCCAAGCAGCATGGACACCAACATGCCAGTCTCACCTATACCTACCAATGATGACCATAGATTGGCACTAAGGTCATACGGAGTGTTCCTATCCAGACCAAAGAAACGTGCTAAAAGATAAATAGTGAGTGGGAAGCCATACATTTCAGCATATAAGGCGATAATGAAAGCCTGAACTATTCCTGCGGTAGCCCACTCACGCCACGTCTTGGGTGCAAGGTAACGGTAAAGAAGCCAGGAAGCCACCACCATAAAGATGATGGCCAGGCCCCATGCCCCGGAATGTGAAAAATGTTCTTTCATGATAAGGTATGAGTTATCTTACTCGCTCTGGCAGTGCAGGGTCAGGGTAACAATTCAACCTTATGATTATTTAGATGTCATTCAAGGTTGATGATGATGTGGAATGTATTTCTCGGGATCTTCTATAAATGCTTTTTGGCATAATTCAGAACAAAAATAATAGGTCCTATTCTGGTATTGAAGTTCTTCGATAGCTGAACTAGGGCTCAGTTGCATGTTGCAAACGGGATCTTTGAGGATTGCTTCATCAGTATTACGTTTCATTCTATTCACCTCTTGCATTGGAGTTCAAGGATGGGTTACTCGCATATTCATCATCACTCATAGTGGCTCAGTCAGTAGCACGGCTGGCACTGAATCTCCGGTCAGGTTGATTATAGACCGAATAAAACACTAAACCCATTATACTTTTCACAGAAAACTCTCAACCAACCCGAGCAGAAAACTCTACCAACTAAGCCATTTGAATCGGGTGAAACAAGTTTGAGCTATGCATGTACAGGTTGGATCTGTGGAGCCAGCAATCCATAAATCACACGAAATCTGACAGCCAAGGAAATTTTACAGACCAAGCTACCAGGACGTCTCGATAAACCTGTCCCACGGACAGATGGTTGCGTCCTCACTCACTCCTGGTCTATCTATATGATATATCGACAAGTTCTACTCCATGACGTCTGCTTTTCAACTCCCTCGCTACGGTTTTTCTGGGTTCCGCTACTCCGTCATTGTTGATGTTCTGAAGAAATCTCCCTGGTGGTTTTAGTGGTGTCTGTAGTCGTCTGATCCATGGGCTTGTCTTGGTCTCGCCCCCCACCGCAGCAGCCACCGCCATGTTTTGTGTGTTTTTCGTGGCCTCTCCCGTGGCCTTTGTGGCCAATGAAATGAAAACCTAGAAACACTGCAGCGATAAGAACCCAGAACCAATTTTCACTCAACCATGTCATGTTTTGTATCTCAGAAGAGTAGTCTTAGTCTATCTTAAGTATAAAGTATACTCTAAGGTCAAGGCCTTTCCTGAACAGATCTTAAGTCCAACACCGACACTATGGCCTTCCCTTTGAGGTGCCTTGGAATGGTTGTACGTGGTGCCTCGCTTACTGTAATGAGTAAGTCGAGTGTCAGTCATGTCATAGCAAAGCACCCAGACCTATCAGGTTGATGGGCGAGGAGTGAAGTAGGGCGAACTCACAAGTGGACTTGTGCAGCAAACTTCCCTGCGCGCCCTTACGGTCGTTTTGCACAGCGGCACCAGGTGCAATCACAATTTTCGAGGGAGGTCAGTAGCGGGCGACGATCATTTGCGGCCAGGTGATACCAGGTCCGCTTCCACAACCTAGGCTTGTAGGCTCGATACAGCCACTCGCGGATATCGGTATCATTCTGGTAGCGCTGCATAAGTCCTCGATAGCCACGATTTCCAAGACGGTTGTAGAACCAGCGATTGGTTGCCGCAGTTTGCTGGAAAGTATGCAAACGTTGTCTCCAGTCACGTTGATAACGTTCCGGTTGGCCGGTGGCGAGTGCCTTGCCGGCAAGGCTGCCAGATAGCAGAGCCCAGCGAATACCAAAGCCGAACAACGGATCCTGGAAACCTGCGGCCTCCCCGGCATAGAGAACATTGCCTTTGTGTGCACGCTGGGGTAATGAAAAGTTGCCGCTGCCACCAAAGCGTCGGGGATTTTGCATACGTACGCCAAGCTTGTCGTTAAAGAATTCGAGAGTTCGTTCCAGGTATTGATGCTCGTGGTGAAAGTCGTCGAAAAGGCAGGTGGCCAGAGTGCCCCGTCCTGCATGAACAAGTAGGTATGCATAACCTTTGGGTGCAAGCAGATCCGATATCGCGGCATAAGCCCCATCTGCCATATCCGTTTCGAACAAGTATCCTGCGGCGATCACATCCGCTCGATGTGGGCCTTCAGTTACCACTCCTCCGTGTGGAAGATGCCTTACCAGTTTGTTGAAGCGTAATTCAACCCCGGCTGCGATGGCTTGACGTTTCAACGCAAGATCAAGTGAGCCCACTTCACTACCTCGATGTACCAGATAGAACAATGGTTTTTGAGAGCGGAAGCGGTGCGGTACTCCATCCGGATCGAAGCCCAGCACCTCGTAAAATGGGGTATGTTCAAAGTCCAAGGTGATACCCAAGGCACTTATCTCATCGAGTACATCCATCTGGGTAGTCCAGTTTTCCAGTCCCTGAAAATCACCGTGAAAACGTGAGCCCACCTCGCCACGCCTCTCATAGACACACGCATTTCGGCCGGCAGTGCTTACAGCGAGCGCAGCCGCCAAGCCTGCGGGGCCCGCTCCGGCAATCTCTATTGGGGGCTGCTGGCAATCAGACATGATCTGTTGGGCACCTCTATAGGCCTACTGTAGGACTCGATGGTTGCGTTGCGTCCTCATTTATTCCATATCTATCTAGCTGATAAGTCTTGGAGATTCGCCCCAGCACACCCGATACTCGAACCGTTTACTACGGTTTTTCAAGGCCCCCCAAGGTTCTGCATTGTGACGGGTGCAGCCATACCAGACCTGAATACAAGGTTTCACGGAGAACCCAGCTATTGACGGTAGACGGCCGGCTGGGTTCACAAAGTTGTATGCGGTGGGCCCAGACATCGTTTCTGGACGGTGGGTCGCTATACTCAACAACCCATGGCCGAACACACTGTCGCGTGACCAAAGAACTTTCCACGATTATCGATTTCATCCGTTATGCCGCCACCCGTTTTGCGGCGGCTGGGCTGTGTTTTGGGCATAGCCACGATAACGCCATTGATGAAGCTGCGCATCTGGTGCTCGGCACTCTTTCCTTGCCTCCAGATCTGCCTCCTGCGTATGCTCAGGGGCGACTTACCGGCCAGGAACGGGAGCATCTTTTGACCTTGATCGAGCAGCGCATCGAGCGACGCATCCCGGTTGCCTATCTGGTTGGCACGATGTGGTTTGCCGGTCTTCAGTTCAAAAGTGACCCACGTGCGCTGGTGCCGCGCTCACCTATTGCGGAACTGATCGAAGATGGCTTTGGCCCGTGGCTTGAAGGTCGTAAAGTGCATCGGACCCTGGATCTGTGCACGGGTTCAGGCTGTATCGGCATTGCTATGGCCGTGCATTATCCGGATTGGCAGGTCGATCTCAGCGATGTCAGTAAGTCGGCTTTGCAACTGGCTCGGGAAAATATCGAATTTCAACACGTTGGTGAGCGGGTCCAGGTTATCGAATCAGACTTGTTTGCCCATCTACAAGGCGCACGTTATCACTTGATTGTCTCCAATCCACCCTACGTCACCGAGGCTGAGTATGCGCAAATGCCCGCTGAATATGTGCATGAGCCCAAGCTTGGCCTCACCTCTGGCGAAGATGGGCTGGACCTGCCACTGCGCATACTTGATGAAGCGGCCAACCATTTGTTTGAGGAGGGCTTGTTGATCGTTGAGGTGGGCGAGAGTGAACGCGCTTTGACGGCACTCTTGCCGGATGTGCCGTTCGTGTGGCTTGACTTCAAGGTGGGATCAATGGGAGTGTTTGTGCTCGACCGGGAGGCTTTACAGGTGCACGCGTCCAGCATTCATGCTGCAGCCCAGGTGAGGCACAGATAATGGCTGGGAATACCTTTGGAACGCTGTTCACCTTCACCAGCTTTGGGGAAAGCCATGGCCCGGCCATCGGCTGCGTCATTGATGGTTGTCCTCCCGGGCTGAGCTTGCACAGCGGAGATTTCAGCATTGATCTCGGCAGGCGGGCAACCGGGCGTAGCCGGCATACCTCGCAGCGGCATGAGTCAGACAGCGTCGAAATTCTTTCCGGTGTCTATCAGGGGCAGACTACGGGAACCCCGATCGCATTGCTGATTCGCAATACCGATGCGCGTTCACGCGATTATTCCAATTTGCTGGACAGGTTCCGCCCTGGCCACGCCGATTACACCTATTGGCAAAAATACGGAATCCGCGACCCCAACGGTGGTGGTCGGGCATCGGCGCGCGAAACCACTATTCGGGTGGCTGCCGGGGTGGTAGCGAAAAAATGGCTATTCGAGCGCTATGGCATCCGTATCCACGGCTGCATGACTCAGCTGCGGATGCCTCGATTGGGACGAGGTTGAAAACAATCCCTTTTTTTGGCCCGACCCGGGACAGATCCAGGAACTCGAAGCGTATATGGATGCGTTGCGTAAAAGTGGCGATTCGGTAGGTGCACGTCTGAGCGTGGTAGCCGAGGGGGTGCCCGCAGGCTGGGGTGAGCCGGTGTATGGCAAGCTGGATGCCGAACTGGCCTCGGCGCTGATGAGTATCAACGCGGTCAAGGGCGTAGGGGTTGGCGATGGTTTCGAGGTGATCGAACAGTTGGGAAGTACCCATCGTGATGAGATCACCCCGCAAGGCTTTCTGAGTAACCATGCCGGGGGCATTCTTGGCGGTATTTCCACCGGTCAGGCCATCACCGCTTCGCTTGCGCTCAAGCCCACATCCAGCTTACGTCTACCGGCTCGCAGCGTGGACCTGAACGGACGACCGGTCGACGTTGTGAGCAAAGGGCGACATGATCCCTGCGTAGGCCTACGCGCCACGCCCATTGCCGAGGCCATGATGGCCCTGGTCTTGATCGACCAGGCCTTACGGCACCGTGCGCAATGTGGTGATGTGCCACCCGTTTCGCCCCGTATCGCTGCAGATACCGGCCTGAATAAACCTACTAAACAACCATTGACTGGCAGCAATAAGCATGAATGAAACGCGTACTTTCAAAGTGGCCATGGTCGGCGCAACCGGAGCTGTTGGAGAAACTTTGCTACCCATGCTCGAAGAGCGCAATTTCCCGGTTTCCGAACTGGTATTGCTGGCGAGTGAGCGATCTGCCGGATCAATTATCCGCTATGGTCGCAAGGAGATAGTTGTACGGGAGCTGTCTTCTTATGACTTTAACGGCGTGGACATCGCCTTTTTTTCTGCTGGCGGTAACGTAAGCTACGAACATGTTCCCCGGGCCGTCGCGGCCGGAGCCGTAGTCATCGACAATACCTCTGAATTCCGCTACCAGCCCGATGTCCCGCTGGTTATCCCGGAGGTCAATCCGGAGGCTTTGGCTGGTTATACACAACGCGGCATCATCGCCAACCCAAATTGCTCAACGATGCAGATGTTGGTGGCGCTGGCACCCATCCAGCATGCCGTTGGGATTGAGCGGATCAATGTTGCAACCTACCAATCTGTGTCGGGTGCGGGTCGCTCGGGGCTCGAAGCGCTGGGGCGGGAAACCGCCGATTTACTTAATTTCAAAGAAGTTAATAAGCCACGTTTTACGGCACGAATCGCTTTCAATCTGATCCCCCACATTGATGATTTTGAGAGTAATGGCTATACCCGCGAAGAAATGAAGCTGGTTTGGGAAACCCGTAAGATTTTTGCTGACGAGCAGATCCAGGTGAATCCCACGGCAGTACGGGTGCCGGTATTCTACGGACATTCCGAAGCGGTGCATGTGGAAACCCGGGAGAAGATCAGCGCCCAACAGGCTCGGGCACTGCTTGAGGCGGCTCCTGGCGTGGAGGTTATTGACCGTCACGAGCCCGGCGGTTACCCGACACCTGCCGGTCATGCAGCAGGTAAGGATGCCGTGTTTGTGGGGCGCATTCGTGAGGATATCTCCCATCCCCGTGGTCTGAATATGTGGATTGTCTCGGATAACCTACGTAAAGGTGCGGCACTGAATGCTGTGCAGATTGCTGAATGTTTGGTAAAAACCTATTTGTGAATTACAGTTACGTCAATATTATGAGACTGTCTCGCAACTTTATATCCGCGTGCAAACAGCTTTAGGGGTTGGAACCAATGAAACGTATGACATCCTTAAGTCTGGCTGTGGCTTTTGCTCTGGCCTCGCAACCTGCGTTGGCGCTGGGCCTGGGCAGTATTCAGGTTCGTTCTGCACTGGGCCAGCCACTGCGTGCGGTGATTCCGGTGGAAGTATCGAAACCGGGTGAAAGCAAACTTCTCAGAGTCAGCTTGGCCTCACCGCAGGCCTATGAGCGCGCTGGTATAAGTCTTGCACAATTGGCTACCTCACTGCAGTTCACGGTGGCCAAGAATGCGCAAGGCAAGCCGGTGATACGGGTAAGTACCACCAATCCGGTACGCGCGCCGTATCTGGACTTCCTACTTGAAGTCAATTCTCCGAGCGGAAGTATTTTGCGTGAATACACAGTACTACTGGATCCACCAGGGTTTAACCAGATCGCCAGAACACCGCAACACGGAACGGTTTCGACCAAGCCTGTCACCTCGCCGGTAAACCCCTCCAAAGCCGTAACGGCTCCCATACATATGGCTACATCAGGTGGTGGCAACGCATCAGTTCCTGCCAGGTCGACGGCATCCCGACCCGCTGGAACCTATGGTCCGGTTCAGGCGGGCGCTACATTATCGGCCATTGCGCAGGCCACTCGTCCCAATGGTACGAGTAACGATCAGATGATGCTGGCTCTACTTACCGCTAATCCGCACGCGTTCATGCACAATAATATCAATGAATTGAAGCGTGGGGCAATTCTACGCATTCCAGGTCAGAGTGAGATTAACCGAACCAGCTTGACCAAGGCCCGTGCTGAAGTGTTCCGACAAATGCGGCAGTGGCGGAGCAGATGGGCCAAGGCTCCCACCTTGGTGGCTCGTGTCGGTGGACGTTCAAATGTAACCCCTGCTGGTGCACAACCCGCGCCAACCGCTAGCCGTTTGCGGTTGATCCCTCCGGCGGGGAAGGGCGGTAGTGCTCATTCCAGGCCCGGAGTTGCAGGGGGTACCGGCATTGCCGGCATTGCCAGATTGAAAGAGGATCTGGCGCGGGCCAAGGAGTCTTTGAAAAGCCAGCAGTTGCATAACGCCGACCTCAGCTCACGGCTTAGTCAGCTCGAAAAGATCCAAAAGGAAAATGGCAAGCTGCTGGTAATGAAAAATAACGAGATTGCTGAATTGCAAAGCAAACTCACTGCCATGCGAGCCGCTTCTCAGGCGGCAGCGGTCGCTTCTCATGCCAAGCCAGCTGCTGCACCCCGTGCCACCTCAGTTTTAGCCAAGGCCGAGGCCGAGGCTAAGACTAAGACTGCAATACCTGCCGCCGCCTCGACACGGGTAGCAACCACCGCCAGCCGTTCAGTTTCGGCACCGGGCAGCAAATCCGTTAGTTCTACGGCGGTTCACAAACCGACGTCACGTCTCATCAAAAAAACTGTGCCTGCCAAGACGTCAACACCATGGTATCGGCAGATATATGTACTGGTCGGCGGTGCCGTGATCCTGCTTGGGGTGTTAATTGGCCTGTTGCTACGTGGCCGTCGTAATCAGTCTGCCATTGAGCCCGCTTCTTCCTTGGCCGATCAGTTTGGCGATAGTGGGCTGGACGGAGCGGACACCGAACCCTCAGATGAACAGAGTGAGGTTGCCGATACTGATGATGATGAGGAGGATCCCGAGGTCACCGCATTACACGGCGAACTTACCAAGAATCCCGATGATCCGGGACTCTATCTGGAATTAGCCAGTCTCTACTATGCCCGCCAGGATAATGAGCACTTCGAGGAGGTGGCTGAGGCAATGCATGAGCAGGTCTCTACTGCTACGACTGAATGGGAAGCTGTAGCCACCATGGGCGAAGAGATGCTACCCCAACATCCTTTATTTTCTCGCTTAGTATCTGATGATGAAGAAAATGATGATGGATCAACCGACATTGAGGCTCTGACACAACCCGTGCTGGCACCGGAAGAGACCGACGAAGGGTTTTCGGATGAGGCCTTCGAGTTGCCTTCTGGTGAGGTAACTGCCCCCCCGTCCGATTCATTGGCTCCTGCTGCTGAACCCACTGCTGGTCCGGATTCGGATTGGATGTCTCAAGAGTCCATCGAGTCACCCGTGCCCCAGGATGATCAGGAGGCGATTGCCGTGATTCAAGACCCAGATCAGCCTGCTGACGATGAGCGTATTGTGAGCAACGATCCTGTTGAAACCAAGCTCGATCTGGCCCGGGCCTATCTGGATATGGGTGATCAGGAAGGTGCCCACTCCATGCTGAAGGAGGTCCTGGATGAGGGCAGTGACGTACAGAAGGAAGAAGCACAGTGCTTGCTTGAAGAACTGCATTGAGGCTTGCGGACAACAAACCCGCGACTGACTTAAGCAATCGGTGTCAGCCCAGCCGGTCTGAATTTTATTTTGTGGAGACGATGCGTAGCGTCGTCAAGCGCCCCAATCAACATGCGTGTTGCCTTAGGTATTGAATATAATGGGTGCTCGTTTATGGGTTGGCAGCGCTTGGGCCATGGCCCAAGCGTGCAGGCTACTCTGGAAGAGGCCTTGAGCAGGGTAGCCGATGATCCGATCGAAGTAACTTGTGCCGGGCGTACCGATTCCGGGGTACATGCTTGGTGCCAGGTGGCTCATTTCGATACCCGAGCCCCCCGCAGTGAACGTGCCTGGGTACTGGGCAGCAACAGCTGCCTGCCTCACGAAATTGCCGTGCTCTGGGCTCGTGAAGTGGGCAACGATTTTCACGCTCGCTTTGCTGCGCTGTCACGACGTTACCGTTATCGGATTATCAACCGCCCGGTACGCGCCGCCTACGACGCCGGCAAGGCCACTTGGGAACGCCGGCCTCTGGATGTGGTCGCGATGCAGACCGCCGCCAATCATCTTCTTGGCGAACACGATTTCAGTGCCTTTCGGGCCTCATCCTGTCAGGCTCGCACGGCCTGCCGTCGACTCGATCGATTCCGGATTTCCCGGCAAATGGATAATGTACTAATCGAAATTGAAGCCAATGCTTTTCTGCATCACATGGTACGCAACATTGTCGGTTCGTTATTACCGGTGGGTCGGGGCGAACGTCCACCAGCTTGGATCGCCGAATTGCTGGCTGGGCGTGACCGGACCCAGGCCGGGCCTACGGCACCTGCAGACGGTTTGGTTTTTGTCGGGCCCCGCTATCCGCAGTCTTGTGGATTACCTGCCGAAGTGTCGGTATGAGAGTCCGGATCAAGATCTGTGGAATTACCCGTGAGGAAGATGCCTTGCTGGCGGCCGAGCTTGGTGCCGACGCCATTGGTTTGATCTTCACCGCGACCAGTCCCCGCCAGGTGAGTTTGCAGCGAGCTGTGCAGATTCGCGAGCACTTGCCGGCCTTAACCAGTGTATTTGCACTGTTTGCTGATGATACGGAAGAATGGGTTGCCGAAGTTGCTGAGGTGCTCAGCCCCGACTATCTGCAATTTCATGGCAATGAAGATGATGATTTCTGTAAGCGCTTTGCCCGTCCTTTTTTCAAGGCCATAGCGATGGGATCTGCGGACCCGCAGAACCTGCAATCCCCGACTATGGGTTTTCCCAGCGCTGCGGGTCTGATTTTCGATGCCCATAGACCAGGGCAGCGTGGTGGATTGGGGAAAACCTTCGAATGGTCTAGGCTGGTTCCTGACCATCGTCCCTGGTTGTTGGCGGGGGGACTCAATCCTGACAATATCGCGGCAGCTATCCACCAGACTCACCCTTGGGGCGTGGATGTGGCTAGTGGGGTTGAACGCGCACCTGGTATCAAGGATACCCGGCATATGACGCGATTCTTTAGTGAGGTATTACGTGCAGAAGTTGAATTATCCGATTGAAATGCCCGATGATTTTTATCAATTTCCTGACCGGGATGGGCGCTTTGGTCCCTACGGTGGAAGCTATGTGGCGGAAACTCTCATGGCACCGCTGGCGGAGCTCAAACAGGCCTACCAGAGCTTGCGCGATGACCCGGCCTTTCAGAGTGAAATGCAGCGTGATCTCTGGCACTACGTGGGGCGTCCGAGCCCGATCTATTTTGCCGAGCGTCTGAGCCGGCAGGTTGGAGGTGGGCGCATCCTCTTCAAGCGCGAAGATCTGAATCATACCGGGGCGCACAAGATCAACAACACCATCGGCCAGGCGCTGCTTGCTCGGTTTATGGGTAAGACCCGGATTATTGCTGAGACCGGTGCCGGCCAACATGGTGTAGCCAGCGCCACGGTAGCCGCCCGGATGGGGCTGCAGTGCGTGGTGTACATGGGGGCTCTGGATATGGAGCGTCAAGCCATCAATGTCTATCGCATGAAGCTACTGGGTGCCGAGGTCGTTCCTGTGCATTCGGGGTCAAAAACTCTCAAGGATGCCCTCAACGAGGCGATGCGCGACTGGGTCACACATGTTGCTGATACCTTCTATATCATCGGTACGGTTGCCGGCCCGCATCCCTATCCGATGATGGTGCGTGATTTCAATGCGGTGGTCGGTCGTGAAGCGCGTAGACAGATGCTTGAAGACTATGGACGTCTGCCCGACGTCATCACCGCATGTATCGGTGGCGGTTCAAATGCGATCGGTCTTTTTCACGCCTTTCTTAATGACCGAGAGGTACGCCTGGTGGGTGCCGAGGCAGCCGGCGAGGGCATTGCCAGTGGTCACCATGCCGCTTCACTCTGCGCCGGTCGGCCCGGGGTGCTGCATGGCAATCGCACCTACGTAATTTGCGATGACGACGGTCAAATCACTGAAACACACTCCATTTCGGCTGGACTCGATTATCCTGGGGTCGGCCCCGAACATGCTTTTCTGAAAGATACCGGCCGTGCTGAATACGTGGCCATCAGTGATGATGAAGCACTTGAGGCCTTTCATCTGCTGGCCACCACCGAAGGGATTCTTCCAGCACTGGAATCCAGCCATGCGGTGGCTCAGGCCGTAAAACTGGCAGGTGAATTACCCGCGGACGGGATTGTGCTTGCCAACCTGTCCGGGCGCGGTGACAAGGACGTGTCGACCATCGCTGCACTGGAAGGGATTTCCTTGTGAGACTATTTCTGTAAGCGAAACCATCTCTATGAACCGTATTGAGCAACGATTTGCCAAGCTTAGGGAGTCCAGGTGTACTGGTCTGATCCCTTTTGTAACCGCCGGTGATCCCTTGCCAGAGTATGTGGTGACGCTGCTGCATGCGCTGGTCAAGGCAGGTGCAGACCTAATCGAACTGGGGGTACCGTTTTCCGATCCGATGGCTGACGGCCCGGTTATCCAGCATGCCAGTGAACGAGCCTTGCAGCATAAAGTCGATATGCACAAGGTGCTCGGCTGGGTACGTACTTTTCGCGAGCAGGACGACACGACTCCCATCGTACTGATGGGCTATCTGAATCCGATCGAGATTTATGGGGCTGATTTTGGCCGGGATGCGGCAGCTTGCGGTGTGGATGGAGTGCTGGTGGTCGACTGTCCGATCGAAGAGACGGCCGTCTTGCAGCCGCTGCGGGAAGCCGGTCTGCACACTATCTTACTTGCTGCACCGACTACAGAAGCTTCGCGCTTGGCGCGCATAGCCAGGGATGCTCGTGGCTACCTGTATTACGTCTCGTTTGCCGGCGTGACCGGCGCCAAGCGGCTGCAGGTCGAGACCATCGCTAACCGGGTTCGCCAATTGCGGGCACAAAGCCAGGCCCCGGTTGCGGTAGGTTTTGGGGTTCGTGACGCAGACGGCGCACGGGCCATCGCGGAGTTTGCCGATGCAGTGGTAATCGGCAGTGCGCTGGTTGAACAGTTGGCCGAGTGTCAGGATATTGCCTCGCTGCAAGCTTGTGTCAAGCGTGTTCTGGCCCCGCTGCATCAGGCCCTGAGTCATAATAACGGTGTTGCGCCATAGTAAAACAACGCATGGGCACCCCCACTGAACAGGAGAGGGAAAGATGAGCTGGTTAAACCGACTGATGCCTGGCAGTGGTATTCGCACCCGCCGTTCTGCTTCGCGAGGCAAGGTGCCGGAAGGGGTATGGGAAAAGTGTGCTGGCTGCGGCTCGGCGCTGTACCGGCCTGAACTTGAGCGCAATCTGATGGTTTGCCCGAAATGCAGTCACCATCACCCCATTACTGCCCGGGCGCGCTTGCGGGCATGGTTCGATGCAGAGAGTACCGAGGAACTCGATGCCCGGATTACTCCAGTGGATGTGTTGCGCTTTCGTGATACCCGTAAATACCGGGAACGGATCGCTACGGCAACCAAGAAGACTGGAGAACGCGATGCGTTGATCTGCATGCGTGGGCATCTATTTGGCCGGCCATCCTATGCGGCCGCGTTTGAGTTCACATTTATGGGCGGGTCGATGGGTTCAGTGGCCGGTGAAAAATTTGCCCGTACTGCTGAGAAGGCCCTGCAAGAGCGGGCTCCACTGGTGTGTTTTGCGGCAACGGGCGGAGCGAGAATGCAGGAAGGACTGCTGTCCCTGCTGCAGATGGCCAAAACTTCGGTGACTTTGGCAAGATTGCGTAATGCGGGCGTACCCTACATCTCCGTACTTGCTCATCCAACGACCGGAGGGGTATCGGCAAGCCTGGGCATGCTTGGTGACATCAATATCGGCGAACCAAGGGCACTCATTGGCTTTGCCGGACCCCGAGTGATCGAACAGACGGTACGTGAAATTCTTCCAGATGGATTTCAGCGCTCAGAGTTTTTACTTGAACATGGGGCGATTGATATGATTCTGGACCGACGGCAGCAACGATTGAAAATCGCCCAACTACTGGCCATATTGACCCAGCAGGCCCCTCCGCCGCCGGAATAATACGGAACAGGTTGGTCGGGGTTATCGCATCACAGCAGGTTCGATGCTCTAAGCTTGGGGAACCTCTAACAACCGTCACCGGCGGGCCGAACTCAGCCGGGAAGAGTCTATTGCGGGTGGGTAGCGCTGCCATAAAACCATCGGCTGACACGGCTCCTGTGTAAGCGTCGCGGTGTGCAGTAATTGCGTGAGTTGATAGATACCTGTGAGTGTATCGACCTGAGTAAGGCGAAGTTCTGTCAGGAGCATGGCCATTCGTCGGGGGCGTTGAGCTACGGGTGCTGCAAGCTCAGGGAT
This sequence comes from Mizugakiibacter sp., assembly GCA_003233305.1. Classification (GTDB taxonomy): domain Bacteria; phylum Pseudomonadota; class Gammaproteobacteria; order Xanthomonadales; family Rhodanobacteraceae; genus Metallibacterium. Next base: position 431 of record QILI01000031.1, on the reverse strand, counting down.
CAGATGATGGTTGAAGTCGTGTAGATTCAGGTAACTATCATTCATATATCCTATTGAAACAATATAAATAATAGATTGGACAAATAATACGATCTCACTAAAACTGTGCTACATGATCTCATCCGAAACCTATTACAGGAGGTGCAGTCATGGCCAGCAAGCACAGCAAACCCGTCATAACCGATTCCGGCACAACCGGTGCCTGATGCCTCACTGTCGGCTTGTGTGGCCCGCCGTTGGTGTAGGGCTCCCGGCTCGTCAAGAAACCGGCGCATCACCCGATGCCATTGGCAATAACAATTTCATATATCGGTACCCAGCCTGCAAATCGAACCACCTCGTTGAATTCAAACGACCCAAGGAGTAGATAACTCATGTCAACCGAAACGAAATGTCCGTTCAATCGCCCCGCCGGCGACGGTCAGTCGAAC
>QILI01000082.1 GCA_003233305.1 Mizugakiibacter sp. | reverse complement strand
AAGCCAAAGCGCAGAATCGGGTTACGCACCAACACAGCGTGTCGGGTCATACAAAACCGTGCCCCCAGGTAGGCCTTGATCTCAGTATCAGTCCAACCCATAACGTAATAACGTAAGCCATGGGCAAGCGCAAACTCCAGGCAATCAACCCAGCTATTGAAATACAGGCCGTACTCACGGGCCTCGGGATAGGCAAAACCTACATATTTATCAATCAACTTGTCAGCCACGACAAAGCACAGCTTCCAGCCGATTATTCTCCCGGCGGCCCGATATAGGAATAGAAACCCCCCGCTTGCAGTGCTGCTCCAGACGGCATCAAAAAAAGCCTTACTGTGCTGATCGAAATGCACCTCGCTCTGTGTATAAACCTGCTGGTATAAGTCATACAGCTGCTCACGCACCGTCGCCTCTGCAAGTTCGGAGCCACCACATTGCCAGATACTAATATCCAGCCGGTCGCGCTGACGTAACTTGCGGCGGATGTCATACCGGCGCTTACCGGAAAATCGCCCCAGCCATTCATCCGTACTGGCAAAATCGATGGGCAAATACGCCAGTGCCTGCCCCTCCAGCAACACGAAGCCCGCCTGTCGACAGGCCTGCGCCAACTCCTCGGCCACCTGATTATCAGCTTTATTCAGTAACGGCGAAGCCTGAGGAATATCCTTGATGATCAGGAACGGATAGCGCCGACCAAAGCGGCGACGCAGCTCACCAGGCATGGCCTGCACATCGCTAACCCAGGCCAGTGGTAAAAATTCCGACACGGTACTGCCCACAAACAGCGTCCGTGGCGATAGCAGGCCCTGCCAATATCGATGCCCCGGTAAACGTATCACTCGTTCACGCCAGGGCGAATCCAGAGTGGTTAATAGATCAAAATCCATCTCAAACGAAGGGGTGCCGTCCGCTAGCCGCTGGGCCTGGAAATCCAGGGGTTGATGGGCCAGAAACTGCTCAAGAAAAGCCGCAGGTTCCAGGGCATTCCGGTAAGACGGAGGGTTCAACGTCACAGGGCGGGCGCTCAGGTAGATTCGCTAACCCAAAACTACCCGGTTGGGCCTACCCCACGCAATACTTGCATCTGAGCGCTGGCGGATATCTCTAAAAACCGTCACGAGCAGGCCGAGTGTCAGGAGTCGCGGAGCGAACGAGCACCCGACACCGCAAGCGGTTCGCACAATAGGTTTTTAGAGGTTCCCTAGCGTCTATCCGCATCATCGTAAACGTGCGCAGACCAGGATAAACGCACCCTAACCCGCGCAGCAGGACAACTGTTTGACGTCTTTGCTGAAGGTTTGGGCGGCCAGTTTGAGGCCCTCAACCATGGTCAGGTAGGGGAACAACTGATCGGCAAGTTCTTGCACGGTCATGCCGGCACGGATGGCCAGGGCGGCGGACTGGATCAGTTCACCAGCCTGGGCAGCCACGGCCTGCACGCCGAGCAGGCGACCGCTATCGGCCTCGGCCACCACCTTGACGAAACCGCGAGTGTCAAAGTTGGCCAGCGCCCGCGGCACATTCTCCAGATCCAGGGTACGGCTGTCGGTTTTGATCCCGGCCTCATGGGCCTGAGCCTCGCTATAGCCTACGGTCGCCACCTGGGGGTCGCTGAACACCACCGCCGGCATGGCGGTGAGGTCCAGTTTGGCTTCACCGCCGGTCATGTTGATCGCCGCTCGGGTACCACCAGCTGCCGCCACGTAGACGAACTGTGGCATGTTGGTACAGTCACCCGCGGCATAGATGTCTGTAGTACGGGTACGCATACCCGCATCAATCACGATGGCATGAGCTGCATCAAGCTCGACGCCGACATCCTGCAAGTTCAAATCATCGGTATTGGGACGGCGTCCGGTCGCGACCAGAAGTCGCTCCGCCCGAATCTCGCCACAGTGAGTGGTCAGAACGAACTGCCCATCCGCATGGTCCACCCGGCTGGCCTGGGTCTGTTCCAGTACCTTGATACCTTCGTCACGGAATACGCCACGCAAAGCCGTACCGATAGCTGGGTCCTCGTGCCACAGCAGCGTATGGCGGGCCAGGATGGTGACCCGGCTACCCAGGCGGGCAAAGGCCTGGGCCAACTCCACGGCCACCACTGAAGAGCCGATCACTATCAGGTATTCGGGAATGGTCTCGCTAACCAAAGCTTCGGTTGAAGTCCAGTACGGGGTCTCCTCCAGCCCCGGGATCGGCGGGATCGCCGGCCGCGCGCCGCTGGCAATCAGGCAGCGATCGAAGCGCTGCGTGCGCTCACCGCCCCCGGCCAACGCAATGTTCAGCGTATGCCCATCCTGGAAACGGGCCTCGCCATGGACCAGCTCGATGTCGGTATGGCTCTGCAGGATGTTTTCGTACTTGGCATGCCGCAGGGTATCAACCAGATTCTGCTGCTGTCTGAGCAGGTGCCGGCGGTCGATGACGGGCTGCACTGCAGTGATGCCGCCGTCGAAAGGGCTGCTAGCCCGAAGGTGGGCCACATGCGCTGCCTGGATCATCACCTTGGATGGTACGCAGCCGATATTTACGCAGGTACCACCGACCGTCCCTCGTTCGATCACGGTAACTTTCGCGCCCCGCTCGGCCGCCCGCAGGGCTGCGGCCATGGCCGCCCCACCGGTACCTATCACTGCGATATGCCGTGCTTCACCGCTACCGTTCCGGGTAATGGCTGAGATCTCGTCTTGAACCACGTCATAGCCCGCCTCGCGCACCGCCGCTACCAGCATCGCCGTCGTCACCGAAGCCGCCGCCTCATAACGGGCCTGACCCTCGGTAAAGGAGGCCTCGGCCTGCTGCACACCAGGCACTTGTTGCAGGGCCTTTTGCACATGCAGGGCACAACTATCACAGGTCATGCCGGTAATTTTCAGCGTATTCATGGTTGCCATACTCTTGAAGATGGGAAATCAGCGCACCGCATGCCGGCAACACCGGATCAGCCGGAATCGGGTGGACAGAGGTTGGGGTAAATCGGCCTCCTCAGCCCGCTGTGGCCTCCGTGGCGCAGCGCCGGTGTCCCGGAGCAAACAGGTCCCAGACTGCAAAGATCAGCATCAGGGCCAAACCCATATAAATGGCGGTATTGCGCCATGAATAGGACCACAGCAGATAGCGGGTAATCAGCACCAGCAGGGGCCCAGCGACACCGAGCAGAGTACGTAGCCATTGTCGATGACCGAACCAACCCAGCAAATTGGCCAATAGTGCCAGCGCTGCAAACAGGGGCAGAAGTACATGTACAAACAGCCCTTCCCATTGCGCCAGAAAACCCATGCCCAGCGCCGCACCGATGCTGGCAAGTGCAGGGAAGCATACGGCGCATCCGAAACCCGATATCAGGCTTCCCAGCGCCCCGGTTTTATCCCCTATACGAGTAATGAAACCTACCTTTAAGCTCATGACTTGGCTCCCGTTACCAGCTGTGAAAGGTAACCCTCATCACGAGTTACCCTGCGAAATACCGCCACCCCAGCGGGGACTGGCGTACTGTGACTCATTACAGTTCTCATCAAACCGTACATGGAACGGTCTCATGGCCGAACTCACGTTAGACTAATCCCGTACCAAAGTACGGAGTCAAACTGTGGGTAAAGCCCATTATCACCGTCCAGAAACCCCTGCCACCCTCACAGCAGGCGTCACCATCGGCGTATTGGCCCGTGTGGCTGGAGTGAACGTGGAAACCGTTCGCTATTACCAACGCCGGGGACTCATCACCCAGCCTGAACGGCCCTTGGGTAGTGTGCGGCGCTACACGCAAGAGCATCTGGCCCGTCTGCACTTCATCCGGTCGGCTCAGAGGCTTGGTTTCTCGCTCACCGAAATTACCCAGATGCTGCGCCTGGAAGATGGTACCAATTGCCAGGAAGCGGCGGCTCTGGCCGGGCAACACCTGAAGGATGTTCGTACCCGGCTCACTGATCTGACCCATATCGAGAGAGTGCTGAGCGAACTCGTTGCCGCATGTCGGCAGAACACCAACCACCCAGCGCCCGGGTGCCCGCTGATCGACGCACTGCAATATCAATCCGGAGTGGATTCTGGGGCAGACTGCAAGGATTGAAGCCATCGTTTCTGCACAACGGCCCATCCCGCAGAGGCGCTCGATAAATCTACTGCACAGCCCGATTGCTGCTTTGCGTCTTCACTCATTTCTCACCTATCTGGCTGATACAAGCGGCAACGACTTCCACGTTTGCAGCCATGGCCACAAAACTGGAACACCCCGTTACCCCGGTGCTTATGCAGCAGCTGCAACGAGCAAGCATGGCGGGCTTGCAACTCAGTACCCAGCCGGCCGTGGTGCATCTGCAAGAAATCCAGGGCCCAGCACTAGGTAATAGGCACTGTCCACCCGTCACCTTCCCGGATCGTCTCTGAGCCCCCAATAGTGGCCTGAGAATTGACGCCAAGCAGATGATAAAAACTACTGAGCACCTCAAAAAACCGTAGCGAACAGTTCAAGTGCCCAGTGCCCCGGTACGAACCTCCGAGACATAGCGGATGGATGGACGAGGAGTGCGTGAGGACCCAACGCAGCAATTTGACCACGCAATAAGTTACACAGACGCCCAACTATCTACACGGATAACACCCGCGATACTACGCTACTAAAACCCGGGCCATATAGAAGGGAACCTCAAAAAACCTACTACGCAAACCGCTGTCGGTGCCGTGTACTCGTTCGCTCCTCGCCTATCTACTTGATAAGTCTCGTCGCTCACTTCACAACTCCTTGCACTTGGCATACTCGTGACGGTTTTGAGAGATTTTCAGAGGCCTTGAACTTTGGATTGCTGTCCTTTATTATCCACAAGCTTTAATTATTGCATTGGTTTTCTAAACCGGATCCAAGCCGGACAATACAAGCATTCAGTAATCACTAAGGGGAAACATTAAATGACATTGAATTCAGGAAGTACCGGGTTTATGTTGCTTGCAACAAGCCTGGTAATGCTTATGACTCCCGGCTTGGCATTTTTCTACGGGGGACTTGTAGGCCGAAAAAATACTCTCACAATAATGATGCAAAGTTTTGTATCGTTGGGATGGACTACGGTCCTTTGGGTATTGTTCGGGTTCTCTCTGTCATTTAGCCATGGCACTGGGTTTATGGGGGGAATATTAGGGGGTTCTCAATATTTGTTCCTTAATAACATTTCCTCCAGCATGCTGTTCCCAGGAAATGACCAGATTCCCATGCTTTTGTTCGTTGTATATCAAATGATGTTTGCGGTAATAACCCCCGCATTGATAACGGGTGCGTTTGCCGACAGGGTACGCTTTCCGGCCTATATGATTTTTCTCACCGGCTGGTTACTACTCGTTTACTTTCCTTTCGCTCACATGATATGGGGTGGAGGAATCCTTGAAAAATGGGGCGTTCTGGATTTTGCCGGAGGCATCGTCGTACACGTAAGTGCCGGTTTTGCAGCCTTGGCGGCGGTCTTCTATATAGGACGAAGAAAGATCGTTCACAAAGGACCCCATAATATTCCATTGATGGCTCTTGGCACAGCTCTACTGTGGTTTGGATGGTACGGATTCAATGGAGGTAGCGCCCTCAGAATTGATGACATAACAGTCACGGCATTTATTAACACCCAGGTGGCAGCGGCCTTTGCATCGGTTACATGGCTGCTTTTAGATGTGATGCTCAAGAAAAAGCCAGGTATCGTTGGCTTTATGACGGGTGCTGTTGCCGGCCTTGCCACGATTACACCGGCTTCCGGCTTTGTAAGTGTTCAGGCCGCCATGATCATAGGCGTTGTTGCCGCATTGGTGACCTATGCAGCGGTATTATTAAAAAACCGCAGGAACTGGGATGATGCTCTGGATGTCTGGGGGGTTCACGGTGTAGGTGGATTTATTGGAATTCTTCTTCTTGGAGTGTTTGCAAGTACAGCAATAAACCCTCATGGAGCCAATGGCTTATTACATGGCAACCCCATGTTTTTTGTCAAAGAGCTGGTAGCCGTATCCGTACTTGCTGTCTATGCATTTTTGGTAACATACGGGCTTCTATGGGTTATTGACCGGGTGGTTGCAGTTCGTGTATCGCCGGAGGAGGAGAAAATGGGTTTGGATGAGATAGAACACGGTGAACGTGCCTATATTGACTGATAACTTATCCCTCAGACTCAATGGCCGAAGCTATTGAGTCTGAGGGGGGCCTCGAATACCTTTTGCAAGAACTGACTTGATTGCTTGTCTCTCCTCTCACCTTTTAGCTAAGAATCGGAGCGTATAGGCAACTGGTCACTCCTCATTACCCGCCCGTTTTAATGATTCGGCATAGCACCGATGAACCTTCTATGTAAATGTATTAGCTATTGAATCGGCTCGATTCAAGTTTTCGTGGTGGCTTCAAGAGCCTGACTCAGATCGGTCCAGATATCCTCAACATCCTCAATCCCCACCGACAGGCGTAGCAGGTCCGGACCAATGTGATAGCGGGCCTTGACCTTTTCATCGACCACCCGATGGGTCAGGCCAGCCGGGTGCTGAATGAGGGTATCCACCGATCCCAGGCTAACTGCCGGCAGCGCGAGCTGTACCGATTTCATCACCATAGCGGCGGCATCGTGCCCACCCACAACATCGAAGGCGATCAGGCTGCCTGGACCACTCATCTGCGTACCAACAAGGTGCGCGTTACGCACCGTGCCCAGCCCCGGGTAATACACCTTCGAGACCCTCGCATGCTGCATCAGCCGTTCAGCCAGAACCTGGGCACTAGCCTGAGCCCGCTGCACCCGCAGACTCAAGGTCGGCAAACCGCGCTGCAACAGGTAGGCAGCCAGTGGATGCAACAGCCCTCCGGTGACCATACGTACCTTACGCAAATTCGCCCCCCATTGGGGATTGCAGGCTATGACCCCGGCGATCAGATCACCGTGGCCACCCAGGAATTTGGTGGCGCTGTGCATAACCAGCGTCGCTCCCAGTTCCAGAGGGCGCTGCAGTACCGGCGTGGCAAAGGTTGAATCCACCAGCACTGGCACCTTGCCTGCCACCGCCACGACCGCCCGAATATCGACCATCTCAAGAGTTGGATTGGCCGGAGTTTCAAGAACCACCAGCGCGGTGTCCTTACTAATAGCAGTGGCCATGTCAGCGGCTTCAACAAAGCGCGTCTCCAGACCCAGCAAACCCAATTCAAGCAGGTGATCGCTACTGCCATACAGGGGCCGTACCGCCAGCACATGGTCACCCTGACCTCGCGCCGCCAGCAGGCAAGCGCTGAGCGCCGCCATGCCTGAGGCAAACAATACCGCTTCCTCAGCCCCTTCAAGTTCGGCCAAAGCCCGTTCACAGCGAGCCACGGTCGGGTTGTGCAAACGGGCATAAATAGGATTGGAGGCTTCTGCTGCCCCGTTCACCAAAGCGTCGAAAGCCGCAGTTCCAGCATCCAGATCCCGCACCGGATAGGTTGTGGAGAGATCAATGGGCGGGGCGTGAACCCCCAAGCGAATCAGATCCTGACGACCGGCATGTACGGCAAGCGTATCAAAATGGGACGACATAGTGCTCTCGACTGTTTTGCAAAATGACCCTTATGATCCTCATAATGCGGATCAAAAGGTTCAAATCGAATCTTATTTCTTTATAGGCCCATCCCATGCGTCTCGACCGAATTGACTTCGCTCTGTTGCGAGCCCTGCGGAAGAATGCGCGGACCCCAAACAAGACCCTGGCCGACATAGCTGGCGTAGCCCCCTCGACCGCCCTGGAACGTATCCGCCGACTGCGTGTAGAACGCGTCATCGAAGGCTTTCATGTCGAGGTCAATCCGGCCCCCGTCGGCATCGGACTGCAGGCCTTGGTAGATATACGCCTCGCCCACCATGCACAGACCGCCGTACATACTTTCGAACACCACCTTGGAAGCCTGCGGGAGGTTCTTTCCTGGTACCACCTCGCCGGAGCCACGGATTATTTGGTCCATGTGGCGGTACGTAACAGCGACCATCTGCGTGATTTCATTCTCGCCGCCTTCACCTCACGGGATGAAGTTGAGCATATCGAAACCCACCTCATCTTCAGTTTTCATCGTAATCCGGATCTGCCGATCTATCTCGAAGACGAGGATGACGAATAAGCCCGCCAGCTCATGCCCCGCACCTCGAGGGCCATGACGACGCAGTGGGCATACGATCTTTCTTATAGGTACAGCAGAGATTCGATTCTGTTTGGCCCAATCGGTCTACGACGGCCCATCCTGTTACCACGACCTCACGCTGGATCCCGGGTCTGCGCCCGGGATGACAAGACAAAAGCACTGCGCGTCGCCCGGGATGACGGAAAAGTATTGTGCTCTGCCCGGGATGACATTTATAGGGTGGCGGCGCCCGGGATGACGGAATTTCTTGGGATGCCCGCACCCCCTTATCGTCATTCCCGCGCAGGCGGGAATCCAGTGCAGAACCCATGGCCACGCGGTACATGGCCCGAGAAACCTTTGATACCACAATCGGTCCGCCCAGAGAGATCCTTCAAGTATCCTGCTGCTTGAACTGGCGAATCTTGCGCCGATCCTGCTTACCCGGACGCCGTGTCGGCATCTGCACCGAGGCCGCGAACAAACGTTTGTGTTCACGCCGCGCTTGCCGTGCAACCAGGCTGGCTTCGGTCTCCGCAAATAGGCTTACGGCAACGCTCGCCGGGCCCCGCCGCTGGGACAGGCCCAGCACTTTGATCTCGAAACGCTCCTGGCCCCGGGTGATGCGTAGCATGTCACCCACCTGGAGCATCCGTGCCGGTTTACAGCCGACCCCGTCAACCTCGATCTTGCCGCCGACGATGGCTTGCCGGCACAAGTTACGGGTTTTGAAAAAGCGGGCCGCCCACAGCCATACATCAACACGCATGGCCATGGGCGGGAGGCTGTTCATACCCCTTGGTTCATGCGCTGGCGCCACCCTCGAGCAGCACCCGGTTGATACGCTTGACGAACCCAGCCGGATCATCCAGTTGCGCGCCCTCGGCCACCTGGGCCTGCTCCAACAGCAGCAACGCCAAATCACTAGCCCGGGTGGTATCCTGTTCACTGTCATAGCGCTTCAGCAAGGCATGTTCCGGGTTAATCTCCAGAGCGGCCTTGCTCGGTGGCATGGCATGTCCGGCCTCGGCCATTAATCGCCGCGTATGCAGAGCCATATCATGCGCTTCGAGCACCACGCAGGCGGGCGAATCAGTCAGACGGTGACTGACCCGCACATCGGCCACCTTCTCGCCGAGTTCCTTCTTCAGCTTCTCGACCAACCCGGCTGCGGCCTTCTCCACCGCTTCCCGGCGTTCCTTCTCCGCATCATCCAGGGACAGATTCAACTCACCTTTGCCCGCATGGCGGAACGACTTGCCCTGGTATTCGGATAGATAGCCCATCATCCATTCGTCGATGCGCTCGCTCATCAGCAATACTTCGATGCCGCGGGCGGTGAGTGCTTCAATCTGCGCACTGTGCCGAGCTGCCGCCCAGGATTCCGCAGTGAGGTAATAAATAGCGTCCTGGCCGGTCTGCATGCGCTCGATGTAGTCATCCAACGATACCGTGGCTTCCGGCCCCTCGTTTTTAGTCGAGCCAAAACGCAGCAAGCCAGCAATCCGTTCGCGCTGGTCGGCCGCATCGACCACGCCTTCCTTGAGCACATTACCGAAGGAGGCATAAAAGGTCTGGTAGCGTTCGACTTCGTTCTTGGCCAGTTTACTCAACAAATCCAGGGTACGTTTGACGCATCCGGCACGGATCTGGCTGACCAGGCGGTTGTCCTGCAGAATCTCGCGACTCACGTTGAGCGGCAGATCATCCGAATCGACCACCCCACGGACAAAGCGCAGATACGGCGGCAGCAACTGTTCGCTGGCATCCATGATGAAGACCCGGCGGATATAGAGTTTCAGGCCCTTGCGCTCGTCGCGTCCGTTGAACATGGCATCGAACGGCGGTTTCTCGGGCACGTACAGCAATGTGGTGTAACTCTGCTTGCCTTCGACCCGGTTGTGAGCCCACACCAGAGGATCATTGAAATCGTGGGTAAGGGTCTTGTAAAAGTTTTTATACTCCTCATCCTTGATCTCGTTTTTCGGCTGTGCCCATAGCGCCAAAGCCTGATTGACGGTTTCCAGCTCGTCGGTCGGCTTGCCCTCGACCAACTTCGCCATACGAATCGGAAAACCGATGTGCTCGGAGTATTTACGCACCAGTTCGCGTAACTTCCAGGCATCGAGAAACTCGTCTTCGCCTTCTTTCAGATGCAGGATGATGGCGGTACCCCGCGTAGCCTGCTCGATATCCTCAATGCTGTACTCAGCGCTGGCATCGGAAGCCCAACGCACCCCTTGGCTGGCCTCTGCACCAGCCCGGCGCGTTTCCAGCACCACCCGGTCGGCCACCACGAAAGACGAATAAAAGCCCACTCCAAACTGGCCGATCAACTGGCTGTCCTTGCCGGTATCCCCCGACAGGGATTGCAAAAACTTGCGAGTGCCGGAACGAGCAATGGTGCCGATGTTCTCGATCACTTCATCCCGACTCATGCCAATCCCGTTATCACGGACGGTCAAGGTTCTGGCTTCGCTATCCCAACTGATCTCGATGCCCAGCTCGGCATCATCGGCAGTCAGCTCAGGATGCGCCAAAGCCTCGAAGCGCAGCTTGTCGCAGGCATCGGAAGCGTTCGAGATCAGCTCGCGCAAGAACACCTCCTTGTGCGAATACAGGGCATGGGTGACCAGATGCAGTACCTGGCTGACTTCCGCCTCGAAAGATCGTGTTTCGGTCGTGGTCTCACTCATCCGACAATTTCTCCATTCTGTAGGGAACG
>QILI01000045.1 GCA_003233305.1 Mizugakiibacter sp. | reverse complement strand
TTGCATGGTCGAATTCAATCCTGCCTATTTTGCAGTGAGGGTGACGACACGCTTCCACCCATTCGTCATTCCCGCGCAGGTGGGAAGTCAGTGAGGAACCCTATGGCCGTGCAGTGGACAGGCGATTCTTTTTAGGATCACGTACCCGACATATTACCTTGTGCTAACGACCTTACATTGGATCCCGGGTCTGCGCCCGGGATGACGTAAAGAGGGGGTGGGGTACCCGGGATGACGGGGCTTTTTGTGATGTCCGTTGCCTTTTTTGCCATTCGCAAAGCGCTGTTACCAGAAAAAGTGAGGACACAAGGCAGTAAGCGGGCTGCGCAGCAGGTTTATCGAGGTGCCGTTCAGGTGATGGCCAACCCGGTCAGTCGCTGCAAAGCTTCAGCATACTTGGCTTGAGTGGCGGCAATGATGGCCGCAGGTAGATGCGGTCCGGGAGCTTGTTTATCCCAGTCGAGGGTCTCTAGGTAGTCGCGTACGAACTGCTTGTCGAAGCTCGGTGGACTGCTATCTACCCGATACTGATCGGCGGGCCAGAAACGCGAGGAGTCCGGGGTGAGCATTTCATCCATGACATAGAGGTGGCCATCCGGGTCAGTACCGAATTCGAGCTTGGTGTCGGCGATGAGCAGGCCGCGCTCGGCGGCATAGGCCGCTGCATGACGGTAGATGGCCAGGGTTGCGGCCCGGATTCGTTCGGCCAACTCCGCTCCGATCATCTCAACCATGCGAGCAAAGCTGATGGTCTCGTCATGCTGGCCCAGGGACGCCTTGGTCGAGGGCGTGAATACCGGTTCGGACAGCCGTTCAGCCTGATGCAGGCCCGCTGCCAGGGGGACTCCGCCGATATTGCCGGTAGCCTGGTAATCCTTCCAGCCTGAACCCGCCAGATAGCCGCGGGCGATGGCCTCCACCGGCACGGGTTGCAGGCGACGGGTCACCACTGCGCGCTGAGCGTATAGCGATGCTTCAACAGCCTCTGGAAGAACCTGTGCAACCGGGATGCCAGTGAGGTGGTTGGGAAACAGGTGAGCGGTATGGGCAAACCAGAAGTTGGAGATCTGGGTCAGGATTTCGCCCTTGCCAGGTATGGCATCGGGTAACACCACATCGAAAGCCGACAGCCGATCGCTGGCTACCATGAGCAGATGCTCGTTGGGCAGGGTATACACATCACGTACCTTGCCCCGGTGCAGAAGTTCCAGGCCAGGCAGCTCGGATTGAACCAGCAGAGTGGGCACGAAGAGGATTCCCGCTGATGAGATTTGTTGAAGACCTGAATCTTAGCAGGCGATGCCATCGAGATGAATATCATGGCCGTTGATGGACAATCTGAGCACCGGGAAGGGGTGGGACGTTAGAATAAGCGTTTTGCTACTTTGGATAACGGTGTATGTATCCGTTCATGCTTGCTCTGGCCGTGCCGTTAGCCGGAATAGCTACGCTGGCCATGGCCAGGAATACTTCCACGCCACCCCCGCAGGTAGGTTTGTGTGCGGCTTGCCATGGCCGTGATGGAGTGGCGCGACGTGCGGATACGCCGAATCTGGCTGGACAACGTTATGATTTCCTGCGCGAGGCTATGAATACTTACCGAAGGGGTTGCCGTGAGGTCCCATTGATGCGCACCGTATTGGGGTCATTGAGTACGACACAACTTGATGCGTTGGCCCACGGGTACGCGGTCCAGCGTCCGTTCTGCCCCACCTCGGGATCTTGAATCGATGCGCTACGGTTTTACTCTGCTTTTCGGTGCACTGGGCCTGTTGGTTCTACGCGATATTCAGGCGGCCTTCTTGGGGGCCTTCATCGGTTGGTTTATCGATCAATCCCGGGCCGTTGCCCGGCATAGCCGCATCCGAAAAGTTTTTGTTGAGCCACTATTCGCATTGCTGGGCGCGGTGGCCAAGGCGGATGGACGGGTCAGCCAGGCTGAAATCAGGGTTGCCGAAAGGTGGATGGAACGGTTGCGTCTGGATCCAGCCCAGCGACGCAGTGCGATTCATCGCTTCAATGAAGGCAAACAAGCTGGATTTGACACCGACCTGGGTATCCAGGAACTAAAATCCGCATGTCTTGGACAACGCCAGATTGCTTACGCAGTACTCGATGTGGTGGCCGAGACCGTGTTCAGCGACGGTCCGCCCAGCGCAGCAAAAATGCAGGTGTTGCAAAAACTGGCCTGGTCGCTACGCTTCAGCAATTTCGAGTTACTGGCCTTGCTGGCCATGAAGGGCTATGCCTGGTCTGACGCAGGGTTTAAACCGCCACCCCGGGCACAATCTTCCGGGCCGGATCCTTACACCGTTTTGGGGGTGTCGCGCGATGCCGATGCGCGCACTTTGAAGCATGCCTACCGTAAACTGATTTCGGAACATCATCCCGACCGGCTCGGTGATCTTCCCGAGGATCTCAGAAAGCGGGCCGAACGTCGGGCCAGTGAGATCAATGCCGCCTGGGAGCGAATCAAGACTGAGCGCGGCCTGGTCTGATGTACTCTGTAGTAAGCCACTAAAAAACGACTGCACGAACCGCTTGCGATGTCGTGTGTTCGTTCGCGGCTTGCCTATCACCTTGATAGGTCTCGTCGCTCACTCTGCAACTCCTTGCATTCGGCCCGCCAGTGACGGTTTTAAGAGGTTCCCTGTTGTTCACGGGTTTGCCTTACCGTGAATATTTTCGGCAGTTAGCCCAGGGCATCGGCAACCGCTACGGCAATCGTATCTTTGTGTGTATCCAATCCCACGTACTTGCTAAACTCTTTCATGACCTGTCCTCCTCGATGTTGGCTTAGCGCCGGTTGTTTAGCCTCAAAGCGTAACCCACGCCTTCGGGGTTGGGCCGGTCAATACATGATGTCTAGAAGCCAATGAATTCTGCCAGAATGTGTGTATGAAACAAGCTAACGTGATTGCTCCGTCCATTCTGTCCGCCGATTTCGCCCGGCTCGGTGAGGATGTCCACAAGGTTCTCGAGGCCGGTGCCGACTGGGTACATTTTGACGTTATGGACAACCATTTCGTACCCAACCTCAGTATTGGTCCGATGATTTGCAAGGCCTTGCGTGATGATGGCATCGACGCCCCAATTGACGTGCATCTGATGGTCAGTCCGGTGGATCGGCTGGTGGCTGATTTTGCCCAGGCGGGGGCCAGTCTGATCAGCTTTCACCCCGAGGCCAGCACCCATGTCGATCGCACCCTGCAGTTGATCCGCAGCCATGGTTGCCAGACCGGCCTGGTATTCAATCCGGCCACGCCACTGGATTGGTTGCAGTGGACCCTGGATGAGCTCGATCTGGTCTTGCTGATGTCGGTGAATCCGGGCTTTGGTGGACAGCAATTTCTGCCGCTCACCTTGGACAAGCTCAAACAGGTTCGTGCCGCCATTGATCGCAGCGGTCGCCCGGTACGACTGGAGATTGACGGTGGGGTGAAGCCGGATAACATTGCCCGGATCGCTGGGGCGGGCGCCGATACCTTTGTTGCCGGTTCGGCGATCTTCGGCCAGCCCGATTACCGTACCGTGATCGAGAAGATGCGTAGTGCCATCGGGAACCCGTAAAGCTGCGCCGGGGATCCTCAGCAGGTGACGGTGGGTCCAGGTCATTCCCTGTTATCTTGGCACCTCTTCCCGAGGTCCCGACTGCCGTGATTAAGCCATCGGAATTCGCTGCACTTGCTGCCGCCGGCCACACCCGCATCCCACTGGTGCGGGAGGTATTTTCCGATCTTGACACCCCTTTGTCGGTCTACCTGAAGCTGGCCGATGCGCCCTACACGTTTTTGTTCGAATCGGTCGAGGGTGGGGAAACCTGGGGACGCTACTCGATCATCGGTCTGCCGGCCCGGCGGGTTTTCAAGTTGTATGGAACTCGCCTGCATATTGAGGAATTCGGTGAGCAGGTCGAAACCCGCGAGTTGACCGATCCGTTGGCGGAAATCGAGATATTGCGGCAGCAATACAAGGTGCCGCAACTACCCGATCTGCCGTCCTTCACGGGGGGTCTGGTCGGTTATTTTGGCTTCGAGACCATCGGTTACATTGAACCACGGCTGGCCTGTTGGGATAAGCCTGACCAACTCGGCACCCCGGATGTGCTGTTGATGCTGGCTGAAGAAGTGGCCGTATTCGACAACCTCAAGGGTCGTCTGTACCTCATCGTCCACGCCGATCCAGCCCTACCTCAGGCCTATGCACGCGCGGTGCGACGCCTGGACGAACTCAATTTTCGCTTGCGTACCGCCGGTTCGGCCTATCCCGAGACCCTGCATCCGCAGCCCTTGGATGAAGCGGATTTCAAGTCCAGTTTTACCCGCCAGGAATACGAGAATGTGGTTCGTCGCGCGCAGGAATACATTCGCAGTGGGGATATTTTCCAGGTCGTTCCTTCGCAGCGTCTCTCGGTTGCTTTTCAGGCGCGTCCGGTGGATGTGTACCGAGCCCTGCGGGCTTTGAATCCTTCGCCCTATATGTATTTTCTTGACCTGGGTAGAACTCAGATTGTTGGCTCCTCCCACGAGATTCTAGTGCGCTTGCAACACGGCCGGGTGGTATTGCGGCCGATTGCCGGAACCCGTCCACGGGGACATACCGTGGAGCAGGATCGGGCTCTGGAACAGGAGCTCCTGGCTGACCCGAAAGAGCGTGCCGAGCACCTGATGTTGATCGACCTGGGCCGCAACGATGTTGGTCGAGTTTGTGAGATTGGCAGCGTCACACTGGTTGATTCGTTCCTGATCGAGCGGTATTCGCACGTCATGCATATCGTCTCGCAAGTCGAGGGAACCCTGCGGCCAGGGCTGGGTTACATGGATGTACTCAAGGCCAGTTTCCCTGCCGGAACCGTCTCCGGGGCGCCTAAGATCCGGGCCCTGGAAATCATCCAGGAGCTGGAACCGTTCAAACGCAACATCTATTCCGGGGCGGTTGGTTGGATCGGTTGGTGGGGCGATGGTGACACCGCCATCGCCATCCGTACCGCGGTGATCCAGGATGGGCGGCTGCATGTGCAGGCCGGTGGCGGGGTGGTGCATGATTCCGACCCGGCGGCAGAGTGGGAAGAAACCATGAACAAGGGCCGGGCCCTGTTTCGTGCGGTAGCTCAGGCTGCACGAGGCTTGTAATAAGCTTAATTCAAGTAACCGCGTGATCGCGTGTTCCCAGCAAGGAGTGCAGCAACCGTGTTGCTGATGATCGATAATTACGACAGCTTTACCTACAACCTGGTGCAGTATTTTGGTGAACTGGGCCAGCAGGTTCAGGTGGTGCGCAATGATGCACTCGATATCGCCGCCATCCAGGCCCTGCAGCCCGAGCGCATCGTGCTCTCGCCGGGACCGTGTACACCCAACGAGGCAGGCATTTCTCTGTCGCTGCTTGAACTGCTGGGTGGGAAAGTGCCCATGCTTGGCGTCTGCCTGGGGCATCAGGCGATCGGCCAGGCCTTTGGTGGCAAAGTGGTACGGGCCAGAAAAATTATGCATGGCAAAACTTCAGCCATTCGTCATACTGGCCAAGGGATATTTGCCGGGATACCTGATGGCTTTGAAGCTACCCGCTACCATTCGCTGGTGGTTGAGCACGCATCACTGCCCGAATGTCTGGAGTTGACCGCCTGGACCGAGAGCCGCAGCGGTGCGGTCGAGGAAATTATGGGCTTGCGGCATCGCGAATTTCCCATCGAGGGGGTGCAGTTCCATCCCGAGTCGATCCTTACCCAGCATGGCCATGAGCTGCTGCGCAATTTTCTGGCCATGGGAGCATGATCGAGGCCTTCGTCAGGCTGGTCGGTAAAGCATCGGGTTAGGGCTGGCGAAGTGGAAACCCGTCTGCAATGGCCCTATACCGGGGGGCTGGGTTCCGGTTTGGTCCCCACTGAGATACGAACGAGATTGCTATGAAACCTGTCAGCATTACCCCTCAGGAAGCCCTACAACGCACCATTGAACATCGCGAAATTTTCCATGATGAGATGATTGACCTGATGCGCCAGATCATGCGTGGCGAGCTTTCATCAGTCATGATTGCCGCCCTAGTCACCGGTTTGCGGGTGAAGAAGGAAACTATAGGCGAAATTACCGGGGCCGCTCGGGTGATGCGTGAGCTGGCCACCCCGGTACGGGCCACAGCGCATCCGCATTTCGTCGATATCGTCGGTACCGGCGGTGATGGCGCGAGCAGTTTCAATATCTCCACCACCTGCATGTTCGTGGCCGCCGCCGCCGGGGCGCGCGTGGCCAAGCATGGCGGGCGCAGTGTGTCGTCCAAATCGGGCAGTGCTGATGTGCTCGAGGCGCTTGGTGCCCGTATCGACCTGACCCCGGAGCAGGTCGCACAATGTCTGGATGAGGTGGGTATTGGCTTCATGTTTGCGCCCCGCCACCATCCGGCGATGAAGGTGGTGGCCCCGGTACGACGTGAATTGGGCATCCGCACGATCTTCAATATTCTGGGGCCGCTGACCAACCCCGCCGGGGCTCCCAATATTCTCATGGGGGTATTCCATGCTGATCTGGTCGGCATTCAGGTACGCGTGCTGCAACGTCTGGGGGTAGAACGGGCTCTGGTGGTTTATGGCAAGGATGGTCTGGATGAGATCTCGCTGGGTGGAGCGACTCAGGTAGGCGAGTTGATGGATGGACAGGTGCGGGAATACCAGATCGAACCCGAAGATTTTGGCTTCAGCATGGCCTCCAGTCGTAATCTACGGGTGGCGGATGCTGAGCAATCCAAAGCTATGTTGCTCGAAGCACTGCAAGACCGTACCGGGATAGTGCGCGATATTGTGATGCTGAACAGCGGCGCTGCGCTGTATGCGGCGGGGCTGGTGCCATCGATCGAAAGGGGGATCGGACGGGCTCGCGAAGTGTTGGCCAGTGGTGCGGCACTGGCCACCATGGAGAACTTCGTTCGCACCACCCGCCGTCTGGCCGGGCTGTCTACGTGAACGATATCCTGCAGCGCATCCTCACGCATAAGTTTGCAGAAGTTGCCGCGATGCGTGCCGCTCAGCCCCAAGCTGAGCTGGCCGAGTGCGCTGCAGCGATGCCCCCACCACGTGGCTTTGCGGCCGCATTGCGGAGTCGAGTGGCCGCCGGATTGCCTGCAGTGATTGCCGAAATAAAAAAAGCCAGCCCCAGCAAAGGCGTGATTTGTGCTGATTTTCATCCTGCCGAGATCGCTCGCAGTTACCAGATGGGTGGCGCGACCTGCCTTTCGGTACTGACTGATCGGGAGTTTTTCCAGGGTAGTGAAGCCTGTCTTCGTGAGGCCCGCGCAGCATGCGCTCTGCCGGTGCTGCGTAAAGACTTCACCATTGATCCTTATCAGGTTTACGCTGCTCGGGTGATGGCTGCCGATGCCATTCTGCTGATCGTAGCGGTGCTGGACGATGCCCGTTTGCACGACTTGGCCGCACTGGCTACGGGCTTGCAACTGGATGTGTTGGTCGAAGTCCATGACGCTGCTGAATTGCGCCGGGCTCTACAGTTGGATGCCATCCTGATCGGCATCAACAACCGTAATTTACGCAGTTTCGAGACCCATATCGAGACCACCCTGCGATTGTGTGAGCAGGTTCCGGCGGACCGTCTGGTGATCAGTGAGTCGGGCATCCATGCCCCGGCCGATGTACAACGGTTGCGGGCTGCTGGCGTACATACCTTTTTGGTGGGCGAGGCCTTGATGCGGGCTACTGATCCCGGTACTGAATTGGCACATCTTTTCGCCCCATCTAACTGAATAGAAAACTCAGATACCCACTGCGTGGTCATGGCTTACCGCACTGGATTTTCACCTGCGTGGGAACGACGAGAGTGAGAATGTGCATACGTGGGTCCCGACCTGCGCGGGAATGACTAACAAGGCTGCTGCAGGTACCACAAAATCTTGTCATCCCGGGCGGCGACCTGGGATCCAGGGGGGTGTCTACAGCGAAGCAAACTAGCTCGTAGATGTGGTGAGGTGCAAACCTCATTAATCGAGATGATTTCTTCACTGCGCATGGTGCCGAGTGGCGTTGAAGTCTTTCGGGTGACATCGCTCTGCGACAAACTTCTACTTACCCGGCTCTCTATCGACCCGCTGGAGCTGACCCCGTCAGGCCACTTGCTTGTGGAATCGACCCTTCAGATCGATCCGGGAGTGGCCGTTTCAGCGCTAGGTCCGTCCAAGGTGGCTGTCCAGGCTTTGGCAACCGCCGGCAAGATGGCGGCCTTAGCCGAGAGCAACAATAGAGTGCCATGTTGCAGGGGCATTTCCATGCCATACAGACCTTTCTCAATGAAATCCGGGCGGCTTTGTCCTTGGCGATTGGGGATAAAAAATACCGTGATCGGAATTCCCTCCCGGCGCATCACCAGATGCACGGCTTTGAAGGGGCCGAGCAGGCAATCCTGCACGTAGGTGACCCCACTGGGCGGTGGGCCGGCCAGCTGTACCTCGCGCTTGGCAAAGCCCATGCGTATCATGTCATCGGGTAGCGGCTGGGTCATGCTCAAGGACATGGTCTCCCCGGGAATATGCTCGGCACTAAGCATGGGTAGGCCGTAACGGGCTAGAAGATTCAAGGCCAATGGAGTGCCCAGACCAACGATCAGAATCAGGCTTGCTACCAGAGCGACCCCTTTTTGCCAGCGGCGCCGATGCGCCCGCCGCACCAGGGTGGCCTGTTTGAGCAAGATGCGATCAGCAAGACGGCTCGGCTCGGGCGTATCGAAAAAAGCGGCCCGCAGTTTCTTTTCGAAAGCTTGGGCCCGTCTCCAGGCTGCTGCACAAGGTGGACAGATCTCCAGGTGGGCCAGGAAATCGGGATTCTGACTACGTGGTTCAGCACCGAGCCAACGGCGGAATTCAAGGCATTCCATGTGCGCTACGCTCGCTTTCGACAAGCGCCTCCCGCAGTTTTTGACGGGCCCGGAATAACTGCACCATAACCGCATTAGCGGTGATACCGAGTTGCTTGGCGATCTCCACGCCGGTGAAACCACCGAGAACCTGCAGCAGCAACGGTTGCCGGTATTTCTCTGGCAACTGTTCGATGGCTGCGCGTAGCTCTGCATCACTGCATTGGCGTTCGGGCGACGCCCACACCGAGTCGTCGTGGATGAATTGCTCGTCAATTTCTACGGCATGGCGTTCCGGGGTCTTGCGCCCGTAATGGCGGGCTTGTTCACGGCGCAAAATGGTATACAGCCAGGCCCGTGCCGCACTGGCATCGCGTAGCTTGTCGAGATGACGCCAGGCGCGCAGGAAAGTTTCCTGCACCAGATCCTCGGCCAGTTCGGGCTGACGACATTGGGCCAGTGCGTAACGAAACAGTTCCGTGCTGTGTGCTTGTACCAAAGATTGAAACTGGAATTGTCGGCTGTTCACAGAGCGGGTGACCGGTATTGCTGCAGATGTCTTACATGGCAGATTAGGTGGTAACCGGCGAAGCGGATAGATGAAAAATATTCAAGGTCACGCCGAAAATCCTCTTGCCAGCGTATAACAATTTGATAGTGGTTTTTTTATAAGACTGTCCACGGGCAATGAGGTCTTGCCTAGGAGGCTGCCACGGTTGTCGGCAAGGTAGTGACTTTGGCGTCAATGTCCATGTTGTATGGCACTTGCAGACATGCCTTGAAATCGTACCTGGGTACGGAACTATGCTTTGCTGTACGGGTGCATAGCATGAGACGGGGCCGTGCTGAGCAGGTGGCAAGAACTTGCCCCCGATTTGTGCCTAACTGGAGACTTTCATGTCAGTAAAAAGCAAGTCATTGCCCATTCTGTTATTTCTATGTGGATTGATTGTCACGTTACCGGTAAGCGCCCAGTTACCACGCACACTTATTCCTGGGATTACATTCACAACAGCGGCCGGGCTACACAAGTCTTTCGGCAACTATCAGCACGAAAAATTGCTGATCTGGCAGGTGGCTACATGGTGCGGAAGCTGCGCCGCCGGACTCCATGTCCTGGATGAACATAGCGCTGCGCTTAAAAAAGCCGGGCTCAGGGTCATTTTATTGCGGATGTACCAGGACGGGGGATATCCAGGCATGTCAATAACCCAGTTCGTGAAACGGGTTGCTCCGTCATTATTGCACCAATCAAACTGGGTGATCGGTGATGCCAGTGCCTCGTTTGCCCACACTTACAACCCCAAAAAATATCCGGATATCTATTATCTCATTGACAGAAGCGGAGTAGTTGTTGCCATAAATGGTGCACCATCCGCAACCTATGGGCTGATCAAAAAGTTTATGACTGGGAAGGAATGATGGCTATATGGCTCGCCAGGCTGAGATCCGTACCCATGGCGTTGGCGGTGGTTTTCGGCAGAATATCCTACCGGGTGCTCGCGCTGGTATTGCTGCTAATCACTTTGCCGATGTATTTGATGATCCTGCCCTCATCCTTCACGGGCGGAGCGATAGGATTTGTGGCCCTACCGTTCCTCACTTTGCGTTTGGTGCTGTTTGCGGTGGCGATGTCGATCTTGTTGGCACTGATCGTTCCGACAGCCATCTATGCGATCCGTCACGGCGGTCGAATCCGCGCGAGTTCAGCAACAGGAGGGGTGCTCATGGCGGTGTTGACACCCCTGCTGTGCTGTTCACCTGCCATCCCCATTGCGATCAGTGCTATCGCGGCGGTCATTCCTGCTGCCGGGCATTTTGGGCTGCCGCTGCAGGCATTTATTGCCACGCATGAATCGCTGCTCTATAGCGTATCCATTGGCCTGCTTGTGTTGGGTCTCTATGGTAATGCCCGACGCGTACTGGTTTGTAGCGCTCCCATCAGCAAAAAATAGGCACATAACTGTCTTTATTCACAACTCAACCAAGCGGTTCCGACGATAATTGCTGCTCTGTACTCAGCTACGAAATCGAGTCATGGATCACCCCATTGGCTTTTTAGCGTGGCTTGCGGGTGTCAGCCAGCCCCCTAGCCGATGTAGAGTGCTGGTCTCGTCAGTATCAGGTCGGGGGATTGGTTTATGCGCCGCGGGTTTCTAATTGTATTTCTTCTGCTGTTGACGACGGC
>QILI01000067.1 GCA_003233305.1 Mizugakiibacter sp. | reverse complement strand
TATCCCCAGAGCGTGGATCCCGGGTCTACGCTCCGCTTCGCCAGGGATGACAGAATTCTTATTTGCTGACACGGCTCTACGTCCAGAGCGACAAGCTTCCACCCACCTGCGGTGGGCGTGCCCCTTCTCTCGCTCGCCCGAGAGAAGGAACCAAGAGAGGGGCGGCCGGGGTTCGCGCCCTTACGGGTGCGTTTGGGTCTGCGGGCGTTCGTCGACAGTCCGTCCATGGACTGGCAACGAACCGACCGGCTTCCATGCCGGTCGCCCTACGGGATTCGCCCTGGCCCCGCACCGCGAACCACGGCGATGGACAAGCGGCCGCTACTCTCTTGTCGTCATTCCCGCGCAGACGGGAATCCAGTGTAGGAGGTCTTTGCTACGCTCGTAAAAATGTTTGACTTGACAAGCTTAAGTTTTTCCAAACGGGGTCGATACCTTTCATCAAGGCGGTCTTGTCCATGCCGGATGGTCCGCCGGATTGCAATACGCGCCGGTAAGTCCGGCATTTCCGATCTCTTGAGGATAGTGTTATGGAAGTTATCAACACCAACATCATGTCACTGACCGCGCAGAATAATCTGACCAAGTCACAAAGTTCCTTGGCGACTGCGATGGATCAGTTGTCTTCCGGTCTACGTATCACCAGCGCGGCATCCGATGCGGCGGGAATGGCGATCGCCACCGGTTTTACTACCCAGATCAACGGTCTTAATCAGGCCATTCAGAATGCCAACAACGGTTTGTCGCTAGCGCAGACGGCCGGTAGCGCGTTGAGCTCGATTACCGCTAACTTGCAGCGTATCCGCCAGTTGGCGGTGGAATCAGCCAATGCCACCAACTCCTCGGCGAACCGCCAGCAGATCAACCAGGAAGTGCAGCAACGGCTGGCAGAAATCACCCGGGTGGCTTCACAGACCACCTTCAATGGCCAGCACGTGCTGAATGGTACTTTCGGTCAGGCGGCTTTCCAGGTCGGCGCCAATGTCGGCCAGACCATTACCGTTAATATGACCCAGGGGGCGAAAGCCACGCAGATGGGTTCGATTGTGACGGTGAACGGTGGTTCGGCAGCCGCCAGTGTGGGCGGTACCGCCTTGACGGCGGGTCAGCTAACCCTGGCCTTGTCCAATGGCACCACCGCCGCAGTCTCGGGTTCGGCCAATTTTGTCGGCTCGGATGTCTACCATGGCGCCGGCTCGGCCTATGCCATCTCTGGAGCCATCAATGGTGCCAACCTGCAGGGCGTGACCTCGATCGCTAGTGATAACCAAACCTTTGGGGTGACCGCGGTAACCGCAGCCACCACCACCACCGCCGCCAGTTATTCATTGAGCATCAACGGCGTCAGCGTGCTGTCGCAGTCGGTTGCCAGTCCGACCGCAAACCAGGTTCTGGCGAGCACCCAGGATATTCTGAATGCGGTCAACTCTGCATCGGGACAGACCGGGGTGACGGCGGCTTTGAGCAGCAGCGGCAATCTGGTTTTGTCCTCAGCAGATGGCGGCAATATCAATGTCTAGCAGTCCAGTGGCAACACCACCGCCGCAACCGGCGTATTGGCGACGGCAACGACGGCAGTAACGACTAACCCGGCTACGTTTGCTTCAACTGTGACAGCGTTCACGCAATCTGGGACTACGGCGGGTACGTACAACTTCACGGTCGACGGTACCTCCGTTACCATGACCAGCCCGCTGACAGCGGCGGGTACCTTAACGTTGACACAAGCGGTTACTGCCATCAATACGGGTTTGTCAACTGCGGGACTCAGCAACATCACAGCAAGTACGACCACGGGCACGGCGACCACAGGTACCATCACCTTTACCGACTCGACCGGTAAGCAGGTGGCTCTGACTGCAGGAACCGGTGTCGATGGTACTAACCTCACCGTTGGCGGCCTGAGTACTGGCTCATCCACCAATGGCGTTGTGGGTGCGGCATCCGGTGCCGCCATCGGTACGGCAGCCTACCAGGGCCAGGTCACGCTGTATTCGCAGCAGGCGCTGACCTTGACCGGAACCACTGCAGGCGTTCTGACCAACCTCGGTTTTCAGGGCAGTGCCGCAACGGCGACCACCATCAATGCGGCCCTGAACACCGGCACCACACTGGCCAATCAGAATGTCGATACGGTGGCCTCCTCCAACCAGACCATCCTCTCGGTGGACTCGGCGCTGGCGACCATCAACAGCTTGCAGGCCACCCTGGGGGCGGTACAAAACCGCTTCTCATCGACCATCGGCAATCAGACCACGGTGGTGCAGAACCTGACCCAGGCCCGTTCGCGGATTCAGGATGCCAACTTTGCCTCGGCGACCGCCAATCTGAGCCGGGCACAGGTCTTGCAGCAAGCGGGTATCTCGATACTGGCGCAAGCCAACCAGATGCCGCAACTGGCCCTGAAGCTGCTGCGTTAAGTAGCCCAGGCACGGATGCAATTGACCGGGGCGGCAAGCTGTTGCCGCTCCGGTTGACCGCAACCGCGTAGTGCCGCGTACATTCGCCGCGGTTGGCATGAATCCGGGCAGTTGGTACAGGTCTTGCTGAGCTACCCGGTAAGCCCCCATCGTGGCATGGCCCTCTCATTGCGGGCCGCGACACTGAAGCAACCGGAACCTGACCATGAGTACCATTTCGTCCGCTCTGCCACCCAGCTCTGTTTCCCAGACCTCGACTTCCGCGACAGCCGCCCCGGCCTCGGGTACCGCCACCCAGGGGGTGCTCAGTTCGATGGGTATCGGCTCGGGTCTTAATGTTCCCAAGTTGATTTCGACGCTGGTGCAGGCCGATACCGCCGCCCAGCAAAACCAGATCAATGCAGAAATCGCCACGGCTAAAACCAGCATTTCGGCCATCAGCACCCTGCAAGCGGCCTTGAGCGGCATGCAGAGCAGCCTCAGTGGTTTGAGTGATGGTTCAGTATTCAAGACCTATCAGGCCACGGCCAGCGGAGCCGCCGGGGCGGCGGCCAGTTTCAGCGCCAGCGCCGGGACCACGGCGGTGGCCGGTCAGCACAGCATCATCGTGAACCAACTGGCCCAGGCCCAGGTGCTGACCTCCAGCGCCTTCGCCAGTAGCTCGACGCTGATCGGTACCGGTAGCCTGGTGCTGGGGGTGGCCGGTAAATCGACTGCCATCACTATCGATGCATCGAATAACAGCTTGCAAGGCATCGTCGATGCCATCAACCAGGCGCCGGGCAATCCCGGGGTCACGGCCTCGATCGTCAATGCCAGCGATGGTGCTCATTTGATTCTGAGTGCCAATCAAAGCGGCGCCGCCAACACCATTACCGTGACCTCCAGTGGCGGCGATGGCGGCCTCGCCGCTATCAATTACAACCCCGCTGGTGGCGGTCCCAATAATCTAAGTGTGCAAACGGCGGCCCAGGACGCGAGCTTGAGCGTCGATGGCTTGGCCGTGAGCAGTGCCTCCAATGTGGTGTCCACGGTCTTGCCCGGGGTCAGCATCAGTTTGCAGTCGGCAGATCCGGGAGTAACCCAGACACTCAACATCGGCCTCGATACCGGTGCCGTCACCCAGGCTCTGCAGGGTTTTGTTACCGCTTACAACGGTTACAACAGCTCGGTTGCGCAACTGGCCAGTTATGACCCCGGCAGTGGCAAGGCCGGGCCCTTGCTGGGCGATTCCAGCCTGCTGGGTCTTGGCAGTCAGTTGACCACGGCCCTGGGCAGTGTGGTCGGGGCCAGCGGCGCATCGCTGCAGTCCCTGGCCGATATCGGCATCAACTTCAATACCGATGGCTCGCTGAGTCTCGATACCAGCAAGCTCAGTATTGCCCTGCAGAGCAACCCTTCGGGGGTGGCGGCGCTGTTCAACAGCAGCCATGGTTATGGCGCGCAGGTATCCAAGGTGCTCAATGCATTCAACGGGCCGACGGGAACCCTGGATGGCCGGGTGCAGTCGCTGAACGCACAGATCCAACACGCCAGCCAGGAACAAGCCAAGCTGAACCAGATGATTGCTACCGAAACCGAGGCCTATCGGATCCAGTTCACGGCCATGGATACGATTGTCTCGCAGTTGAAATCCACCAGTAACCAGCTTACCCAGATGATGGCGGGCCTGAACCCGACCAGCATTATGAATTCCAGCAGTAACAATGGCGGTTAAGCCCCAGGAGCTCCACATGAACAGAATGAACACCAACGCGATTAGCCAGTATCGCAATGTCTACGCCCACAGCGGAGCCGATGATCCGGGTGGCTACCATG
Organism: Mizugakiibacter sp.; assembly: GCA_003233305.1. Classification (GTDB taxonomy): domain Bacteria; phylum Pseudomonadota; class Gammaproteobacteria; order Xanthomonadales; family Rhodanobacteraceae; genus Metallibacterium. Next base: position 7,051 of record QILI01000067.1, on the reverse strand, counting down.
TTGTGCAAATGCTGCTGGCCGGGGCTCTGGAACGGATCGCCGCGGCATCCGGGCATATGCACAGCCAGGATGTGGCGGCCAAAGGCGAGTGTATTTCCCGGGCCATCGACATCATTACCGCTTTGCGGGGGGCGCTGGACCACCAGGTCGATGCCGAGCTGACCGGTCGACTGGATGCGCTGTATGAGTACATGATGCATCGCCTGTTTATTGCCAACGTCGACAACGATCCCGAACTGCTCGAAGAAGTTTCGGAGTTGCTGCGCTCGCTGAAAAGCAGTTGGGATGAGATTCCGGCTGCAGCCCGGCAATCGCTGGCGAGTACCCCGCTACCACGACCTGCTGCATCGCTATGAATTTGGAGACACCGGCACAAAGGCTTGATAAAGCGGTGGCCTTGAGCCGGGTGATGCTGCGGACTGCCGAGCTTGGTGACTGGAACGAGCTGGGCAAATTGGAGTTGGAACGCGCCGCGTGTCTGGCCCGGATTCCGTCCGATCAGAATTATGCGGTAGGGTTGCGTGAAGTACTGTTATTGAATGAGGAAATTACCCGCTGTGCCCTGATTTCACGGGATGCCGCCGCCGACGCCTGGACCCACCGATTGCGGGCTCTGCGTGGCGCCAATGCCTATCTGGATACGGCCCGGGGGTGAGCTGTGGATTTACAGCGCCTGCATGAGTTCACCGATTCACTGGCTAGTGAGTCCGACCTGTATCTACGCTGGAAAGCACCTGCGACCCTGGAAGCGGCCGGACACGATGCGCTGCTGGCATTCCGCTTTGCCATAGAGATGGGTGAAGAGCGCTATAGCTTGCGGGAAACTGAGAGCGACATAGAGCAAGCGCTGTTTCGCGTCGATACCAAACTCGACCTGCTGTTGAACCTGATGAGCCGGATGCTTAGCGGTGACCCCCATGAGCCGTTTCGCCGCGGGGTACGTTTGAATCCCCTGGGCGTAGCCTGGCAGCAGAGCGAGGTTTTGCCGCGTGGCCAACACGGGCAGGTCAGTCTGCGTCTGGAGGAGCTGCCGATGTTGCCTATCGAGCTGCCGGCAACCCTGGCCCGGGTGGAAACACGTGGCCACGGCTATCTGTGTACGGCTCTGTTCGACCCGTTGTCCGGGGAACTCAAGGATCTGGTGCAGCGCTATATCTTCCGTGCGCACCGGCGGCAGGTGGCTGAGGCACGTGCGGAACGAGGCAATCGATAAACGGGCCGGCTGCGGAAAATAGACTTGGGTCACAGTTTGAATTGGTATGAAGGTGACATCGATCACATCCCCGTATCTGCTACCGGAATGCCTCTGTTTATTCAGAATCCAGATAAGTAAGGTTAATACCCCGTACTTACCTGTCGAGTCGGGTTGTTCACTTTGTATCGGGGAATTCAAGGAAACGATCATGCAGCCGAGTATTCTCATTATCGAGTCCGATGCGGCTCGCCGGGCTGATCTGGAATTGATGTTGCAACACCTTGGAGTGCGTACTGAATGTGCGGAATTTGCCAACATCACCCACCGTGCTGCTTCGGCCTATCAGGCGGTATACCTAGGGTCAGTTGAGGACCAGGAATTGCCGGCCGGGTTGACTGAACTGCAGCGTCTGCCCCTGTTACTGGGGGCCGAGGCGAGTTGGGCAGACAGTGTTGCCAAAGATCGTGGCGAGGCTTGTGAACGAATCATCTTCCCGTTGACCATGCACCAGGTGCGCACGGCGATTTCCCGATTGCGGGGTCGCAAGGCGCCTAATGCTGCGACCGAATCAAAATGTGTTGGCGACTCAAAAGCCATGCGCATCATGCAGGGATTGATCGAGCATGTGGCGCCGTATGACAGTACGGTGCTAATTCTGGGCGAGTCCGGCACCGGCAAAGAATTGGTGGCCCATGCTCTGCATGCCCTGTCACCACGCCATGATCGACCCTTTGTGGCGATCAACTGCGGGGCGATTCCTCAGGAGTTAATGGAGAGCGAACTGTTTGGCCACGAGAAGGGAGCCTTCACCGGTGCGGTAGCGGCTCGCAAAGGGCGCTTTGAAGCGGCCGACGGCGGCACCTTGTTTCTGGATGAAATCGGTGACATGAGTTTGACCATGCAGGTCAAGCTGCTGCGGGTGCTGCAGGAACGCACCTTTGAACGAGTCGGTGGTAATCGTACCTTACGCTGTGATGTGCGGATTGTGGCGGCGACCCATAGAGATCTCGAAGCAGAAGTTGCCGCCGGCCGCTTTCGTGAGGATCTGTATTTTCGCCTCAATGTGTTTCCGCTGGAAAGTCCGGCCTTGCGTGAGCGGGTCGAGGATATTCCCGATTTGGTACGCGAGTTCAGCAAGCGCCTGGGGATGCGTGGCCTGGGTAGCCTGCGCTACACCAGCGAAGCGCTGCAGGCGCTGCAAGTCTATCCCTGGCCCGGTAATGTTCGGGAGCTGGGCAATCTGGTCGAACGGATGGCGATCATGTATCCCAATGGGGTGGTGCGGGCGGCTGACCTGCCGAAGAAATATCGTTCCGGGGTCCAGGATCTTGAGGCAGCAGCAGCAGCCCAATTGCCTGAAGTGGGCCGCCAGGAAATTGAAATGCTGTTACCCAGTGCGGGTCTCGATTTGAAGGAATACCTGGCAACAATCGAGATTGCGATGATCCAGCAGGCCCTGGACCTGTCCGGCGGGGTGGTGGCGCGAGCGGCGAATCTGTTGCATTTGCGGCGTACCACCCTGGTCGAGAAATTGCGCAAATATGAGATAAGCACGGTAGTCAGAGAGGCGACGGGAACTTGACGTTGTTCTGGCGTTTAGCCACAAGCATCTTGTAAGTCATCGAAAACGAGACATATTTATCCTGGCATGAAATCTGCTTGAGGGTTATTCAAACCCTCGATGGAAGCAGTCAAAAATGCCGGCTACGTTGCCTACCCGCGAAGCACTCAGTGAAGCCTTCGCCCAGTTCAACGATACCTCACGGATCCTCGCCGAGTCCTATTGCGATTTGGAGCAGCGGGTCAGCGACCTGACCCGGCGGCTGGCCCAATCCGATCAAGCCCGGTTAGGGGCGCTGCAAGCCCGTGAGCAGTTATCGGAACGACTTGAAGCCCTGTTGCAATGCCTGCCCGGTGGAGTGGTGGTTCTGGACTCCGAGGGCCGGGTATTGGAGTGCAATCCATCGGCCGGCGACATGCTGGGTGAGGCCACACTTGGTACGCCCTGGGCCGAGGTTGCACGACGCATCTTTGTAGGCGGCGAACTGGATGAATTTGAACTTGCCGACGGTCGGCGAGTGAGTTTGGCGCGTCGGGCGATGAGTGATGGAAGTACGGTCTTGCTGTTGAGCGACGTGACTGCGGCGCGGGCCTTGCAGCGCCAGCAGGATCGGCAACAGCGGCTGGTGGCCATGGGTGAAATGAGTGCCCGGCTGGCCCACGAGTTGCGTACCCCGCTGGCGACCGCTGTACTGCATGCTTCACGTCTTGCTACCGGTAGCGCCGATGTTGCAGACAGCCCGCGCTTGGCCGGCAAGATTCTTGAGCGGCTGCGCTTACTGCAGCGACTGCTTGATTCCACCCTGGCCTTTGTGCGTGGTGAGCGGGAGGATGGCGAATCGTTTGATGTAGCGGCTTTGCTTGCCGAGGCACTGAACATTGCCGCTCTGCATGCCGAGAACGACGGTCTCAAGATCACTGTGGAGGATGCGGCGGCGCAGACTTTGCTAAGCGGCCAACGGGCTTTGTTGGCCGGGGCGTTGGCCCATGTGCTGAACAATGCCTGTGAGGCTTGCGGCAGCCCGGTGGGTATCAGTATCGATGTACAACGTACCGATATGCTGCTGAAGATCAGCATCCGGGATCAAGGCCCCGGCATCTCCAGTCAGCACGCGGAACAGATCTTCGAAGCTTTTTACACCACCCGGCGCGGGGGTACCGGCCTGGGTCTGGCGGTGGCCCGCTCGGTGGCCAGGGCCCACGGTGGTGAGCTGCGCTGGGTGGCCCAGGAAGGGCCGGGGGCTCGATTCGTATTGACTCTCCCGACTGTATCCAAGGCTATGGCCGGGTTCCACAGCAGCATTTTGCCAAGTTATTTCAGCACGCTGAATTCTGGCGAGGAGGTGGGTTATGCCTGAACTGGATATTCTGGTGGTTGAGGACGACCGCGATTTGCGAGAGGCCCTGCTGGAGACCCTGCATGGGGCGGGATACAGTGCCGATGGGGTCGATAACGGTCCGGCCGCCTTGCGGCGTCTCGAACGGCATAGCGTGCGGCTGGTACTCAGCGATGTGCAGATGAGCCCGATGGACGGCCCGACTTTGCTGGTGGAATTGCAAGCCCGGCATGCTGACCTGCCCGTGGTGATGATGACGGCCTATGGAACTATTGAACAGGCTGTGGAGGCGATGAAGAAGGGGGCGGTGGATTATCTGGTCAAGCCCTTCGAATCGGCGCTGCTGGAAGAAGTCGTACGCAAACATCTGCCCTCTACTGAGGGTTTGTTCGAGGATGCCATCGTAGAAGACCCCCGCTCCCGGGCCTTGTTCGAACTGGCCTGCCGAGTGGCGGTCAGTGATGCCACGGTAATGATTAGTGGTGAAAGCGGTACCGGCAAGGAAGTTGTGGCCCGCACCATTCACCGTCATTCACCGCGTGCCGAGGCGCCGTTTGTGGCGATCAACTGTGCAGCGATTCCAGAGTCCATGCTGGAGGCGACCCTGTTTGGTTATGAAAAGGGTGCATTTACCGGCGCGCAGACGGCTCATCCCGGCAAGTTCGAGCAGGCCCAGGGTGGCACCCTATTGCTGGACGAGGTGAGTGAGATGCCTTTGCCCTTGCAGGCTAAGTTGTTACGAGTATTGCAGGAGCGTGAGGTGGAACGGCTGGGAGGGCGCAAGGTCATCGGCCTGGATGTGCGGGTGTTGGCAACCAGTAACCGCAGACTTCGCGATGAAGTTGCGGCGGGTCGATTGCGCGAAGATCTGTATTTTCGCCTCAACGTGTTTCCCCTGCAGGTGCCGGCTTTGCGTGATCGCCCCGGCGATATTCTGCCGTTGGCCCGCAGCTTGTTGGCGCGGCATTGCCGGGGTCGACGGGCAACCCCGGTACTGAGCCGGGGGGCCGAGACGCGGCTGCTCGCGCATGCCTGGCCGGGCAATGTGCGCGAACTCGATAATGTCATGCAACGGGTGCTGGTAATGACCAATGCCGGCCGTGTCGAAGCGGCGGCGCTGGTGCTGGAAGACGCCCTTCAGAGTGACGGAAATCCGACACCGGCAAGCTTCGAGGAACCTAGCTCGGATCTGCAAGGGGCGCGGCGTCGCAGTGAGTACGGTCTGATTCTTGACACCCTGCGGGAAACCGGGGGTAACCGGCGCCTGATGGCCCGTCGCCTGGGGGTCAGCGAGCGAACTTTGCGCTACAAACTGGCTCGAATGCGGGCCAATGGTATCAATTTGGTCGAATCCGGCACGGCTTGTGCTTAACAGATACCCGTAACCCTGAATTGTGAGGTTGTCATGAATGCCATCGACGTCAATGGACTGCTCGCGCAAATGCGCGCCTTGAGTGCCCAGGCAGGCCTGCCGACGGCACCCGTGGCAAGTTCGCAGCAGCCGGCTGGGGTCCAGGAATTTGCAAAGGTCTTGAAGCAGGCGGTGCATGGCGTGGAAGGTACTGAGAAGCAGGCCGCCAACCTAAGTGCAGCATTCGAACGAGGAGCTCCGAATGCCGATCTCAGTCAGGTGATGCTGGCTGTGCAGAAGGCCGACCTGTCATTCCGGGCCATGAACCAGGTCCGCAACAAGCTGGTCGAGGCCTACAAGAACATCATGAGCATGTCCGTGTAAAACACCAAATTAGCCCTGAGCCATGAGTACCGACGTCGCCTCTCTCCCTTCCAAACCTGCCACGCGATTGGGTGGTTTATCCGGCCTGGGCGCCCTGCCGGGGGCGCGTCAGCTGATGTTGCTGATAGGTATCGCTGCGGCGGTCGCCATTGGTATTTCCCTGGCACTGTGGATGCGTACCCCCGATTTTTCACTACTGTTTGGGGGCCTCGGCTCCAAAGATGCGATGGCGGTCACCCAGGCCTTGAATGGCCTGGGGGAACCTTACCGAATTGGACCGGATGGTCATTCTGTGTTGATCCCCAGTGGGGATCTGGCCGCGGTGCGAATGAAACTTGCCGCACAAGGTCTGCCGCGTGGTAACGCGAGTCTACGGGGTAATGCTGCAGGTAGTACCAGCTCCACATTCGGCTTGAGTGATTTCGCTGAACGGATGCGTTACCAGGCCAATCTGGAAGGTGATCTGGATAGCACGATTGCTAGCTTGCAATCGGTGAGTGCTGCCCGGGTGCATTTGGCCATGCCAAAATTCTCTGCTTTTCTGCGTGATCGCCAGCCGGCCAGCGCATCGGTGGTGGTGACCTTGTATGCCGGTCGAACCTTGGGTTCCGGGCAGGTAGCGGCCATCGTGCATCTGGTCGCTTCCAGTGTGCCCGGCCTGGATGCCAGGCACGTATCGGTGGTCGATCAAAGTGGCAATCTGCTGACCAATAGTTCGCCAAATGGCGTGGCGGCACAGGCCAACCGGCGGTTCCGGATAGCCCAGATGGTGGAGAACAACTATGCCCGGCGGATTGTGGCGATTCTTACCCCGATCGTCGGGGCTCGCCATGTACGGGCTCAGGTGGTTGCCAATCTTGATTTCACTCAGACAGAGAAGACCAGCGAGACCTACAATGGTAAAAAACCGGCCTTGCGCAGCGAACAGACCAGCAGTCACCGAGAGCTGGCCAGTGCGGCATCGGGTGGTGTTCCGGGTGCGCTCAGCAATCAGCCGCCGGTGACCCCGGTTCAGGCCACTGCGGCTAAGCCTGTTGCGGGCACCGCGGCGACCCCCGCCCGCAGCAGTTCGGCGGCGCGTCTGCAGCCGGTCAATGTTTCCAGTACGGCAACGCGCAATTATGATTTGGATCGCACCATTAGCCATGTACGTGATGCCATTGGCGATATCACTCACCTGAGTGTTGCAGTATTGCTTGATGACCGGATGGTGCCGGGCAAGGG
>QILI01000065.1 GCA_003233305.1 Mizugakiibacter sp. | reverse complement strand
TCGTGAGCGGTTGCACTGCTGTGGTGATGAGCTGCAGATCCATGTTCCGTTGCTGCCTGAGTTTCCCGTGGCACCAGGGTCATACCGCACTTAGGGCAGGATCCAGGGGTGTCCTGGATAACCTCAGGATGCATTGGACAGGTGTACTCAATACGGATCTCGAGTGCGGGGGCCTGGAAATCCTGCACCGAACCCCGGAATGCACCTTGGGCGAAGACCGTGCGTAATTGATTGACACCGTCTAGCAGCCCCTGTTGTGAAAAATCACTCACCACATCTGCAGACAACGAGGGAATCGAATGGCTGCCCAGGGCCAGGATTGCCCGGGGCCGCATCATCTGCGCATACAGTACGGTCGCCGCATCAGCCAGCGCCGACGGAATGGGTCCGACAAGTAACAATACATTGGCATGGCGGGGAGTCACGGCAAGCTGTAGGCCGCTGGCAGAGAGGTCGAGTCCCCGGGCATAAGCCACTTCCGGCCCCGGCACGGGCAGAGCACGCAGGTCATGCGCGGCGCTTACAGCCAACATGCGGCGCAGCCAGTTGGGCTTGCCCTGACGAGCGCCAGCAATCACCTATTGCCTCCGCAGGGCGCCTTGGCTCCACCCGTATAGCAAGCCAAGAAAGAGGATAGCGAGAAAAACCCCCATATCCAACAGGGCAACCAGGCCTTCCTGTCTGTAAACGACCGCCCACGGGTACATGTAGGCCATCTCCATATCAAAGGCTAGAAATAATAGTGCATAGCCGTAGTAGCGAGCGTGGTAACGCACCCAGACCGGGTTCCTGGAAAGACGTCCCGAAGAAGCAGGCACATCCTTGCCAGCTTCCGGTCGGGTTCGGCCACTGGCGCTACTCAAGGCATAAAGACTGAGCACCAGTCCAATCACGCCCAAAGCCAAGCCTAAAAGAATTCCGTTCATATGCCCGCACTCAAAAGGGATTGATTCTCATCCAGTATAAGCTTGGTGGACGGGCCAAGGTCAAGGCAAAATATTTCCACTTACATGACAGAATGGGGTCTATCTTTATATTCAGCAGCTGACGAGGTGCTGCTGGATTAGGTAGATGACCGGGTGTCTGGATCATCGGAGAATTTGTCATGGTGGGTTGCGATATCCCTGCTGCGACCATGTCCACGGGTGAGGTTGGCGAACCATTCTGTAAATTCAGTCAAGTTTTTTTCCGGAATGGTGATATCGATTTCGACCCGGTTCTCTTGCCAGTCTGGAGAACCGAGTTGTGCTCCGAAATGGCTGCAACGGGCGTGCAATTGTGCAAGGTGAGAGACCTCACAGCGTAGGTTCAGGTGCCGGTATTGGACCTGGGGGTGGCGTTTGGCATGGCGCAGGCATTCTGCAGCCGTTCCTCCATAAGCCCTCACCAGCCCACCTACACCTAGCTTGATACCACCGAACCAGCGCGTCACCATCACCACCGTCTCAGCGCAGTGTTGCCCGTCAATTGCCTGCAGTAGCGGTCGGCCGGCACTGCCACCGGGCTCGCCGTCATCGTCAAAGCGATAGTACGAACCGATCCGGTAGGCCCAACAATTGTGTGTTGCGGCCGCATTACGGATCCGGGCCAGCCATGTCATGGCGGCATCGACAGAATCGACGTGCACGGCGTGGGCCAGAAAGCGGCTTTTGCGGATGGTTTCCTCGTGTTTTGAAGGTGCTGAAAGAATGTAGAGCGGATTAGGCATGACAGAATGGGGTCAGTTCTCGCATTGTAACATCACTGTAACCGACATGGGCTAAAGTCCATAATAAGCTCCTTTCGTGCGACAGTAGGCCAGATCATCCATAGATGGATGTTACAATGCGAGAACTGACCCCATTCTTCTAGGATGCTCGACTGTTAGCATCCGGGTTTAGTCGCGTGCGGAGCAAGCCTATGCCCATCACCACCAAGCTGCCCAAGGTTGGAACCACCATCTTTACGGTGATGAGTCAGTTGGCTCAGGAGCACGATGCGATCAACCTGGGCCAGGGTTTTCCGGATTTCAATCCTCCCGATGCTCTACGTGAGGCCTTGGCCGAGGCCATGTCGCAGGGGCACAATCAGTATGCTCCGATGTCTGGTATCGCTCCGCTGCGGGAACAGATTGCACGAAAAATTAGGGAGTCGTATGACCGTCGGGTCGCTGTGGATACTGAAATTACGGTAACTTCGGGTGCCACCGAGGCAATTTTCGTGGCGATCACGGCCAGTGTACGGGCTGGCGAGGAAGTCATCGTTCTGGACCCCTGCTATGACTGCTACGAGCCGGCTGTTGAACTTGCAGGGGCACGGTGCGTACATATTCACCTGCGGCAGCCGGATTTTTCGGTGGACTGGCAACGGGTTCGTGAGGCGATCACCCCCAAGACCCGCATGTTGATTGTCAACACTCCACATAATCCATCCGGCGCGGTATTTTCCAGCACTGATCTGGACGAGTTGAGCCGCATCGTTGCCGAGTCCGGGATCGTGTTGCTGGCGGATGAGGTCTATGAACACATCGTTTTCGATGGAGCCTTGCATCAGAGCGTATTACGGCGCCCGGAACTTGCTGCACGCAGCTTCGTGGTCAGTTCCTTTGGTAAAACCTATCACTGCACCGGCTGGAAGGTTGGCTACTGCATCGCCCCCAAGTCCTTGACCGTAGAATTTCGCAAGGTCCATCAATATCTGAACTTTTGTACATTTCATCCAGCTCAATGGGCTTTTGCCGAGATGCTTGCCAAACACCCCGAGCATCATCAGACACTATCGAGTTTTTATCAGCGCAAGCGAGATCGTTTTCAAAGTCTTCTGAGCAGTTCACGTTTCAAATTACTGGCGGTATCGGGAGGTTATTTCCAGCTTGCCGATTATTCCTCAATTCAGCAGATGGATGATCTGAATTTCTGTGATTGGCTGGTGCATGAGGCCGGGATAGCGGCAATTCCTGTATCCGCTTTTTATGAAACGGCCCCGGAGGCCCGACTGGTGCGATTCTGCTTTGCAAAATCGGATGCCAAGCTGCAAGAGGCTGCGGAGCGACTATGCAGACTTTGACCGTCTCCCTGGTTCAGGGCGACACCCGTTGGCGCGATCCGGCTGCCAACCGTGACTATTATGCCCGGCTGTGCACATCGCTTGCAGGTCGAAACAGCGACCTTATCGTGTTGCCTGAGACCCTGTTTACCGGCTTCAGCAATGAGGCGGTGGACCAGGCTGAGCGGATGGATGGGGCGGGGGTCCACTGGATGCGCGATCTGGCCCATCGTCTCGATGCCGTGGTGTGTGGAAGTTTACTTATTTACGATGGACAGCAGGTTTACAACCGCTTGCTGTGGATACGTCCCGATGGCCACTTGGCCCAGTATGACAAGCGCCATCTGTTCCGCATGGCGGGTGAACATGAGCACTTTACTGCGGGGGCGGATCGATTGATCGTCGAACTCAAGGGGTGGCGAATCCTGCCCCAGGTCTGTTACGACCTGCGTTTTCCGGTTTGGTTACGTAACCGAGGCAATACTCAGTCCCCAGGAGGGATGGAATACGACTTACTGGTGTTTGTGGCGAATTGGCCGGCCCCACGACGCCAGGCTTGGCGAACCTTATTACGGGCTCGGGCCATCGAAAACCTGGCCTGTTGTATTGGTGTCAATCGGGTCGGCTGCGATGGCAACGGCGTTGATTATGCCGGCGACAGCGTGGTGTTGGATGCTCAGGGGCGGGCCTTGGTCGAGTGCGGTAAGGTGCCACAGATTGCCACCGTCAGTCTTGAACCAGATGTTTTGCAGGCGTACCGGAAGCGTTTTCCTGCGTGGCTGGATGGCGATACTTTTCAACTGCTGGATTGAACCTGAACCGTCGGTTGGAGCGGCGGGTTCACACTTTGGAAGAGGGTATGAGCCTACCGATTGGGACGGGTGTCGCCAGTGGTATTTTGCCGGTGATGTTGCTGTTTCACGATTTGACACTTTTTTTCGAACTGGTTGCCGAGAAAATCGATCAGGGTTCGGGTCCGTGCGGGTAAGGCTCGCCGACTCGGATAGACGATATGAATCCCGATCGGTTGTGGTTCCCATGCATCGAGTAGGGTGCGAAGACGGCTTTTACGCAGGGCTTGCTCACAGATGAAATCCGGCAGTATGCCGATGCCTAAGCCTTGTTCAAGGAAGGTGAGCAAAGCTTCGCCATGGTTGGTGTGTACCGGACCATGGATGCGCACGCTGACACGTTGTCCATCATGCCGGAAACGCCAGACATCGGGCTCACGGCTTAGCGTATAGGGCAGGCACAGGTGTTGTTTGAGATCCTCAGGGTGTTCAGGTACACCGTTGCGTTGCAGGTAGTCGGGCGCTGCAAGCACATGGCTGTGGACCGGTGCGAGTTGCCGGGCGATCAGGCTTGAGTCCTGAAGCTGGCCGATGCGAATGGCGAGATCATAGCCTTCATCGATCAGCTCGACCCGACGATCTGTGAGCTCCAGTTCGAGTTCAATCCTGGGATGGTTTTTTAGAAACTCTGCCAGGATCGGGACTAAGTGGCTGGGTGTGAAAGTTACCGGTGCGGAGATCCGCAGACGGCCCCGAGGTTCGGTTTGTTGTTGACTGGCTTCTGCTTCGGCTTCATTGATGTCACTCAATACCGTGATGATACGGTCGTAATAGTTGCGCCCGGTTTCAGTCAGATTCAGATGTCGGGTCGTTCGTTGTAACAGGCGCGCCCCCAGCTGGTCTTCCAGGCGGTAGACCAGCTTGCTGGCCTGGGCCCGGGAGATGCCTAATTGGCCAGCGGCGGCAGCGAAACTTCCCGCTTCGACTACACGGGCGAAAGTCCGCATGGCCGCATAGCGATCCACTACAGCAGTTCCGCGATGCGCTCCGCAGGGCGTGCGATCCGGGCATGTTTGCCGATGATGACGATGGGGCGCTGCAGGATACGTGGCTGGCTGGCGAGCATGGCGACAATCTGTTCCCGGGTCATTGCACGGATATCCTGGCCTGTGGATTTGAATTCACTGTCAGCACTGCGCAGCAATTCCTGGGGGGGTGTATCAAGCTGCTCGAGTAACTCGTTGAGTTGTCCGGCATCAAGTGGGGTCTTGAGGTAAAGAATGATCTCCGGCTCGATTCCTCGTGAACGCAGCCATTCAAGCGCTTGGCGTGACTTGGAACAGCGAGGATTGTGTAGAATCCTGGCCTTGAAAGCACTCATCGTGGAGGTCCGCCCCGGTGTGTCCCGGCAGGACGTCGGCCAGACGATTTGCCGGCCGGCTTGCGCGAGTTAGAGGCTTTATGAGGGCCGCTGGTCTTTTTTCCGGCAGGCTTGCCAGGTGTATTCTTGCCCGCGCGAGTATCGCCGGCAAACCAGCTACGAACTGAGGGCAGTTCCTGTCCGGGGGCAAAGCTGCGGGGCTTTCTGCCCTTGCTGGTCTTGTTGCGATCCGGCTTGGCTACATTACCATTGACTTCACCACCTGAACGCGACCCACGTTTGCGTCGAGCCCCCGGAGAACGGCGGTTATCGTCATCGCGGAGACGGTCGAAGGCTGCGAACTCACGGCTTTCATCGTTGCCAGAACCGGTCCAGGCCTGGGGAGTCCTGGATGGGGGACGGATCTCGTGGACATGTCGGCCGCTACGACGTTGGTGCAGTACCGGCTTCAAGGTCAGGGTCGGGGATGGTTCGCCCAGGTCGACCGAGGCGCGCAGGTTTTTGATGCCTTCAGCGTCGAGGACCTGAGTATGGCCGCGACGCAAGGCCCGTGGCAGTTCGACCTGGCCATAGCGAATGCGTTTGAGGCGGCTTACCATGAATCCTTGGGACTCCCAGATCCTGCGTACTTCACGATTACGTCCTTCATGCAGACTTACCCGAAACCAACTGTGGCTGCCGCTGCTGCTGATGACTTGAATATCTTCGAAGCGGGCCGGTCCGTCTTCCAGTTCGATGCCACTGCGCAGGCGTTCTATCATCAAGTCCGGCACTTCTCCATGGACACGACACAGGTATTCACGCTTGATGTTCGAGCTTGGGTGCATCAGGGCATTAGCCAACTCACCGTCGGTAGTCAGCAGGAGTAGTCCCGTGGTGTTGATATCCAGGCGCCCTACAGCGATCCAGCGAGCACCTTTGATACGCGGCAGATTTTCAAAGATGGTGGGTCGATTCTCGGGATCCTCGCGGGTGGTGACTTCACCTTCAGGTTTGTGATAAAGCAACACAGCTGCTTGCTCACCATGTTCCGTAGCCACTACAAACTGGCGTCCATCAAGGATTACCCGGTCGCCACAGCGAACACTTGAACCGATTTCAGCCGTTTCACCGTTAACTTGAATCTCGCCATGCTCAATGCGTTGTTCCAAAGCCCGTCGTGAGCCAAGTCCGGCATTGGCAAGAACCTTGTGCAGACGCTCTTCGAGTACGGTCTTCGGGTGTTGGGCTCGTTTAAGAGTAAGCACACTACGGGGGCTCGCGGTCATAAGGGCTGCTCCTGCGAGTCGGTATGAGGAAGTTCATGGGTCATCGGGTCTGGGCTCGTTGGGGTTGTCTGATGAGCAGGAATGGCTGCATCGGGCTTGGAAGAGGATCCATCCAGTGATAGTTGTGGTTCGAGTTCCGTCAGATCGCGGATATCAGCCAGTGACGGCAATTCATCCAGAGATTTGAGGTTGAAATAGTCGAGAAATTCTCGAGTCGTGGCATACAAGGCGGGGCGTCCAGGTGTATCGCGGTGGCCCACCACACGAACCCACTCACGGTCTTCAAGTGTACGCATGATCTGTGTGGATACAACGACACCACGAACCTGTTCAATTTCACCGCGGGTAATCGGTTGGCGGTAGGTAATCAGCGCCAAGGTTTCCAGTAAAGCACGAGAATATCTCTGTGGTCGATCTTTCCAAAGACGGGAGATCCATGGATAGGTATCGGTACATACCTGATAACGATAGCCGGAAGCCACCTCGACTAATTCGATTCCTCGACCGACACAAGCATCCCGCAGTGCGTCCAGGCATTGCCGGATCTGCTCGGAGGATATGGCATCTTGCTCATTGAACAGGTTACCCAGAGCCGTGCGGCTCAATGGTTCCTGCGAAGCAAGTAGGCTGGCTTCGATAATATTCTTGAGTTGTTCGAGATCCATGGATATCAGCTAGACGTTACTGTTAGCGGTACTTGATTTGAGATAAATAGGGTTAAAAGGTCCTTCCTGGATAATGTCGATCAGCCGGTCCTTAGCTAATTCAAGCATGGCTGCAAAAGTCACCACCACGCCCAGTCGGCCTTCGGCGGGCGTGAACAGACTGGCAAAAGGATGGAAACTTCCATCCCCTATAGCTTTGAGTACTTCACCCATGCGTTGGCGTACCGATAGCGTATCGCGCTTGATTGCATGGGGGGCCTGTAAATCCACTCTTCTGAGTACATCCTTAAATGCGAGTATTAACTCCTGCCGCTCTACGGTTGGAGGCAGACGTACCACTTTTTGTCCATCGGCGGTGGCGTGGACCACGCAGGTATCCCGCTCCACACGAGGTAATGCCTCGATATTTTCAGCGGCTGCCTTGAACCGCTCGTATTCCTGCAGTCTACGGATCAATTCGGCCCGAGGGTCGTCTTCAGTGGCTTCGGTATCCGGGGGGCGGGGCAGCAGTAGCCGTGATTTAATCTCTGCCAGGATGGCGGCCATCACCAAGTATTCGGCAGCCAGTTCAAGTTTCATCTCGTGCATCATCTCAATGTATTTCGTGTATTGCCGGGTAATTTCAGCAATGGGAATATCGAGAATATTCAGATTCTGCCGTCGTATCAGATACAGCAGCAGATCCAGAGGACCTTCAAACGCTTCAAGGATCACTTCCAGTGCATCAGGCGGAATGTACAGATCCTGCGGTATCGATAAAACCGGCTCACCGTGGATCCGCGCCAGGGGCATTTCCTGCTGTTGTGGAGTGGGACTAAAAACGTCAACGGGCATTGTTGTCGGCCCGATCTCGTCAGACTCAGTGCTCATTTGGCACTCAAATATGTATTTCGGCCGCATGCCGCAGCCAGGCATTTCGAGCTAATTTTTGAACCTTGGCAGTATGCTCCGGGTGCGAACAGTTAGCGGTCGCGCTTGGAGGAACGATGCGACATATGAATGACATGTCGGATCTGGGTTACCTACGGCACCGACGCGACACACCGCGGACGGCTTTCGCCAGCGACCCCACCCTATTGCAATTGAGCATACGGGGTGTGCAGCCGCGACGCAAGAGGCAGGTTATGGACGCAGAGGGTCACATGGGTGCGTCGTAATGTGCGGTTGGGTTCGACTGCATAGGCTCAATAACTGAATTTTGTTGGCCCCAATATATGGCACGCATGTTGCTTGCATAGCTCGTGAACACCGATGAATGCTATCTAAACCAAACCATGGAGGCTGGTTCAGCATGAACATTGCACATTATCGACACGCTCGCATGCACTCAGACAGTGTCGTCCTTCTCAGTCATGGCGCCGACAGTATCGCCACCAACGCAGTAGACATGTCAGCAACCGGCATGAGTGTGGTGAAGCCGACCCGATGGACCGGGCAGATTGGACAAATATGGGCCATGGATCTGCTGGTTGATAGTGCCGAGCATATTCATCTGGATGCCACGGTAGTGCGCTTGCTGGACGATAGAATCTGTTTTGCTTATGTGCGTATCCCGGAGGATCGGCAGGTACCCTTATGGGATGTACTTGGCGGATACGCTGATCGCCTGGAGGCATGGAGCGTCGACAATGATATATTGCAGATGGCCATGGCCGGCTAGCAGCCTGTCTGACGACGGCTAAACACCTAAGGTAATCGCCCGGCGGCTTAGTCGGGGCGACCTTATCCTTGAATTTTGTACCTTATCACTGCAATCATGCTTGGCCTGCTTTGTCCGGCTTGAATAGCTAACCGATGTTGCCCGGACTGCGTTGGGCTGCCGTAGTAGCGGTTAATCATGGTGGTGAACTATCACGTAATTCCCGACGCAGAATCTTGCCGACATTGGACTTGGGAAGGTCCTTCCTGAATTCGATCTCATGCGGTCGTTTATATCCGGTCAGATTCTTCTTGCAGTATTCACGAAGCGTGTCTGCACTTAGGTTGGGATCCTTACGGACTACGAAAATCTTTACAGCTTCACCGGATTTCTCGTCGGGTACCCCTACAGCAGCTACTTCAAGTACCCCTGGGTGCATGGCAACTACATCTTCAATTTCATTGGGGTACACGTTAAAACCCGAGACCAGAATCATGTCTTTCTTGCGGTCGATGATAAAGAAATAACCTTGTTCATTCATGCGAGCAATGTCGCCCGTATGCAGCCAGCCGTTCTGGTCAATGGTCTTGGCCGTTTCATCGGGACGGTTCCAGTATCCCTGCATGACCTGAGGTCCTTTTACGCACAACTCGCCGGATTCACCGGTTGGCAGGATGGCGTTGTTATCATCCTGAATACAGACTTGCGTTGAGGGTATCGGCAGTCCGATAGAACCGTTGTAGTCCTTCAGGTCTATGGGATTGATACACACGGCAGGGCTGGTTTCGGTGAGCCCATAGGCCTCGGCCAGGGTACAGCCGGTAACGGCCTTCCATTTTTCAGCCACTGCCCGCTGTACCGACATACCGCCGCCCAGGGTCATGTGTAGGCCGGAAAAATCAATCTGGTCAAAACCAGGAGTGTTTAGCAGGCCATTGAAGAGGGTATTCACACCGGTTATGGAGGTGAACTTGATCTTGCTGAGTTCCTTGACGAATCCGGGCATGTCGCGTGGGTTGGTAATCAGATAATTCAGACCACCGTTTTTTATAAAAGCGAAGCAATTGGCTGTCAGCGCGAAGATGTGATACAGAGGCAGGGCGGTAATAATTACCTCCTTGCCGGGCAGGAGTACGTTATTGATCCAGGTAAAAGCCTGCAACGTATTGGCGATCATGTTGCCGTGAGACAACATGGCACCCTTGGCGATACCGGTTGTGCCTCCCGTGTATTGCAAGAAGGCAAGATCCTCATGCTGCAGTTCAATTTTGGGGACGGGCAGTCGAGCACCCTGGGCCAGGGCATCTTTAAATCGTACAGCTCCTTCAATCCGGAAGGGTGGCACCATGCGCTTGAGGTATTTCACCGCAAAACTCATCAACGGGCCTTTTGGAAATCCGAGCAGGTCACCCAAGGCGGTGGTAATCACATATTTGACCGATACCTTTGCTTTGACCTTGACCAGTGTCGCTGCGAAGTTGTCCAAAACGACAATGGCCTTGGCACCGGAATCCTTGAGCTGGTGTTCGAGTTCGCGGGGGGTGTAGAGGGGATTGGTGTTGACGATGACCAGGCCGGCACGAAGGGCACCCAGCAAGGCGATCGGATACTGGAGCAGGTTGGGCAGCATGATGGCAATGCGATCGCCCTTGTGCATATGCAGTTCACCGTTTAGATAAGCTGCGAACTGGCCACTGAGGCGATCAATATCTGCATACGTCAGGCTGTGACCGAAGTTGGCAAAAGCGGGACGCTCTCCGAATTGCTGAAACGATTCCTCGGCAAGTGCTACAAGTGACGGGTAGCTACTGAGGTCGATTTCATGAGGGATCCCCGCAGGATACTGGGCCAGCCAAGGCTGCGCATCATTCATGCTCTACCTCTTTACGTATCGGCAATAACAAGTTGGATTGCAGCATAGGCTGCTCGGTAGGGCAAGGCATAATATCCAAGTGCCGACTGCCCAGACCGGTTATAGGGTACGGATGGCCTGATTGCATTCATCATGAGCACGTACCTGTTGTTACCGGAGCAGTCCAGATCAGCCGGTTGTTACAAGTATCTAAGTGGTACCTGAAGTGAACCACGTATCCTGATCTGTGGGGTTTGAGTTTTGCTCGGAAACCATGTTGGATAGGCACTGTAGTTCGTGTGCTGCAGGTCGAATGAGGGACGGATGCGTGACGCAGTCAACCTGGTAACCCGCCATTGACCATGACTGATGGCCTATATCCGGAACTTGTGCACATGAACCTTTTCTAAATGAACTGTGCCTATCTGGCCTATTTATCTCAATCAAGGAATTCAAGTGAAACGTAAACTGTCTCTGATTCCACTGCTTACCCTGCTGGCTCTGGCCGGGCCGGCTATCGCTGCCAGCCCGGTTACCCAGAACTCTGCAGCCAGGAACGGAGGGTCTGCTCCGATTCCCAAAGAGCGTACCTCTGTGACCCATGGAGTGGTGCGTATTGCCGGCAAGCAGATCCGCTATACCGCGACCGCCGGAACCCTTCTTCTACGGGGGGCAAAAAACCATCCTGTGGCCAGTATGTTCTACGTGGCCTATACCCGTGACGGGGTGCACAATCTAGCTAAACGACC
>QILI01000074.1 GCA_003233305.1 Mizugakiibacter sp. | reverse complement strand
TGTCGAGCATCCGGTCAGCTTCGTCCAGGACCAGAATTTCCACATGTGAGAGGTCGATTGAACCCCTCCCCAGGTGATCGAGCAGCCGACCTGGTGTGGCGACCAGTACGTCCACGCCACGAGCCAGGATTTTGAGCTGGTTACCCATGCCGACACCACCAAAGATGGTGGTGCTACGCAAGGGCAGGTAGTGCGCATAGGCGCGTAGGTGATCGTGGACCTGGGCAGCCAATTCGCGGGTAGGGGTGATGATCAGTGCGCGCGGGTGGCGAGCCGGGCGTCGGCCGGTTTCGGTAGTGGTAAACAGTCGGTGTAGCAGCGGTAGCGCGAAGCCGCCGGTCTTACCGGTGCCGGTTTGCGCGGCGGCCAGCAGGTCATGGCCCAGGATGGCCTGGGGGATGGCGGCGGCTTGTACCGGAGTGGGCTGGTGATGGCCCAGTGCGTCGAGCGCACGCAGCAACACGGGCGCAAGCCCGAGAGATTCGAACGTCATTGGAGAAAAGCTCCCTTGGTGACCCGGAGCGTTCCCTGAAACCGCGCTGCGAGCAAACTATGTAGCGAATGCGACCCACTGGGCGGCTATTCGTGTACGTGCGGCGGTCCGGTCGGCAGGAATCAATGGGATGCAGGGCATCGCCATGATTAGGATCCAATGGGAAGGCTCGGGGGCCGGTGCGGCGTACTTTGTTGATTATACACGAGTCCTTGGTTTATAGCTACGGCACTGTGCATGAGACAGGCTGAAAACCAGGATTCCTAGGTCGTTTGGGTTGATATAGAAGTGTCAATCAAAGGGCCGAATCAGATCCTCACCGCTTGTTTCCTCGGTGCCGTCACTGCGGTCGCCGGCGAGGCGGCGCACCACCACGTAGAACACTGGGATAAGCAGCACCCCGATCAAGGTGGCGCCAAGCATGCCGCCGATGACGCCGGTGCCTATGGAGTGACGGCTGTTGGCGCCGGCTCCGGTGGAGAGTGCCAGTGGCAATACGCCTAGAATGAAGGCGATCGAGGTCATCAGAATCGGGCGCAAGCGCAGGCGTGCGGCTTCGATGGTGGCAGTGATCAGCCCCTTGCCGTGTTTGAGCTGCTGCTCGACGGCAAACTCGACGATCAGGATGGCGTTCTTGGCTGACAGGCCGATGATAGCAATCAGCCCGATCTTGAAGTAAATGTCATCCTCAAGGCCACGCAGCCAGGTCAGCAGCAGTGAGCCGAATACCCCAATGGGTACCACCAGCATGACCGCCAGTGGAATCGACCAGCTTTCATACAGCGCCGCAAGAGCCAGAAACACCACGATCAACGACAGGCTGTAGAGGATCGGTGCCTGCTGCCCGGAAAGTACCTCCTGCAAGGACTGCCCCGTCCATTCATAGCCGATGCCATGAGGTAGATCATGGCCGATAATCTGCTGCATAGCTGCCATGGCTTGGCCGGAGCTGTAGCCGGGGGCGGCACTACCCACGATATTGACAGAACCGAAGCCGTTGTAATGACTTAGCACCGGTGGGGCGAGCATCCACTTCGACTGCACAACGCTGGTCAACGGCACCATCTTGCCTTGTTTGCTGAGAGTGTAGAAGTCGTTGAATGACTTGGGGCTCATTCGGTAGGGAGCATCTGCTTCGAGAAGTACTCGAAGAACTCGTCCTTTATAGTTGAAATCATTGACATAGACTGGGGCTAACATCAATTGTAGGGCGTTGTAGACATCCCCAACTGAAAGCCCCATAGCGGCGGCCTTGACCCGATTCACCCGGACATTGACCTGGGGTGCATCTTGCAGAGTGTTAGGTCGTACTCCTGCCAGTACCGGGTTTTGTGCGGCTTTAGCCAACAGGATGTTGCGGGCTTTGATCAGTTTGTCATAGCCAAGCCCGGCACGATCCTCAAGTTCGAGATTGAAACCGCTGAAATTGCCGAGTCCACGGATTGCCGGAAGATTGACTACGAAGATCCGCGCTCCCTTGATTCCGTACATGGCACCGTTAGCCCAGCGTAGAAACGCCCCGATTTGCTGGCTGGGTTGTGTCCGTTCGCTCCAAGGTTTGAGGCGGATAAAAGCCATGCCGACATTTTCGCTGCTGCCGAGAAAGCTGAACCCGCCCACGCTGACGATGCGTTCGACAGCTGAGTTCTTGTTGAGAATATGGCGCATCTCGCCGAGGACGTGCATGGTCCGGTCCAGGGTGGCGCCCGGGGGCAGTTGCACGACCGCAAAGGCATAACCCTGATCTTCCTGAGGCAGGAAGCTGGTTGGCAGGCGCGTAAATAGCCAAGCGGTGGCGAGCAGAATCAGCGCGAACAGAAACATCCACCTCGGGGTATGCCGAACGGCTTGGCTTACCCACTTGAGATAGCTTTTCTGGGCCCGTTCAAACAGGCGATTAAACCAGCCCACCAGGCGGTTTTCACGCTGTACTGGTTTAAGAATACTGGCGCACAGTGCCGGCGTAAAACTCAAGGCCATGAAGGCCGAGATCAGCATGGCGATGACGATGGTCAACGCGAATTGTCGATAGATTACCCCTACACTGCCGCCCATCAGCGAAGCGGGAATAAATACCGCAGCCAGCACCAGGGTGATGGCGATGATGGCGCCGGTAATCTGCCGCATGGCGACGATGGTCGCCTCGCGGGGGGGCATACCCTCCTCGCTGATATGCCGCTCGACATTTTCGACGACGACAATGGCATCGTCTACCACCAGCCCGATAGCCAGCACCATGCCGAACAGGGTGAGGATATTGATTGAGAATCCGGCAATGTAAAACCCGGCGAAGGTACCCAACAGCGCTACCGGTACGACCAGAGACGGAATCAGGGTAGCGCGCCAGTTTTGTAGAAACAGGTAAATCACCAGAATGACCAGACCCAAGGCTTCGAGCAGGGTTCTCACCACATCGCGGATGGAAATCCTGATGTAGCTGGTGGCGTCATAGGGAACGAACCAGGACACGCCTGCGGGAAACGATGACTGCAGTTGGCTCATGCGGGCTCGCACCGCCTTGGCCACATCCAGAGCATTGGCCCCCGGCAAGGGCTGGATAGCAATGCCTGCCATGGCTTGTCCTGCGTAGCGAGCAACAAATGCATAATTCAGGGGGCCAAGTTCCACCCTGGCCACATTTTTTAGACGAACCGTGGAGCCATCGGCATTGGTTCGCAGCAGGATGTTGTCAAATTGCTGGGGGGTTTTGAAACGGCTTTCTCCGCTGACGGCCACTTCAATGGTCTGCCCCGGAACAGCGGGTGCCGCACCCAGTGATCCTGCAGCGGTTTGAATGTTTTGTGCGCGAACCGCCTGGAGTACTTCACTGGCAGTCAAACCATAACCCTGCAGTTTGCGTGGATTCAGCCAGATACGCATGGCGTACGGTGAGCCGAATTGCCTTACTCCACCCACCCCATTGATCCGACCCAGGGCATCGACGACCTGGGAGGCCGCGATATTGTTCAATTGATAAGCATCGATATTCGGATTGTCCGAATGCAAGGCCACCACCATCAGGAAGCCTGCCCCCCCTTTGGAAACCGTTACCCCGTTACTGCGTACTTCGGCAGGCAGACGCGGTTCAACAATGGCGACACGGTTCTGAACCTGTACCGCAGCAATATCGACATTGGTACCGGGTTTGAACGTTATGGAGATATTGGCCGAGCCATTGGAATTGGAACTGGAGCTGAAGTACATCAGTCCGTTCAGGCCGGTAAGCTGCTGCTCGATCACCGAGGTCACGGTGTCTTGCACGACTTTGGCGTTGGCGCCTGGATAGATAGCACTTATCACCACACTGGGTGGGGCGATATCGGGATAGGCCTCGATGGGCAGGCGAAAGATTGCAATGGCGCCGGCCAGAGAGATGAGAATGGCGATTACCCAGGCAAAAATGGGCCGGTCAATAAAGAAACGAGGCATCGTCGGGTTTCCTTAACGGCGTGCAGCAGGCTTGCTGGGGGTGGCAGCGATCCGGACCACCGCGCCTGGACGAACTTTCTGCACCCCGTCGATGATGACACGCTCACCGTTGCGCAGACCCTGCGTGACGACCCAGTCAGACCCCTCCATTTGGCCCAGTTTTACATGGCGTAAGGTAACTTTATTGCCGGCCCCCAAGATAAACAGGTACGGCCCCTTCTGGTTACGTAATACGGCTGCCTGTGGAACTCGGTAGACCTTGCTGAGCGAGCCCATATTCAAGCGTATGGTGACAAAAAGGCCGGGTAGCAGTTGCTGTTTGGGATTGGCTACGATGGCCCGCAACTGCACCGCGCCCGTTTGCGGATTGACCGCCATATCGGTGAAATCAAGTCGGCCCGCCTTAGCATAAAGGTGGCCATTCGGAAGAATAATCTGTACCAGTGGCTTGCCACCGGGTGCCGGTTTCAGCTTGCCCGTCGCTTGGGCCTGGCGCAGCCTTTCAACCTCGGGATACGGCTCGCTGAAATAGGCATACAGCGGATTGATACGCTTAATGGTGGTCATCGGGGTAGCTACAGCTGCACTGACCAGCGCCCCGACGGTGACTTTGGCGAGGCCGGCACGCCCGGCAATCGGCGCGCGCACGGTGGCGTAGGAAAGATTCAGTTTGGCCGCTTCAAGCTGGGCAGTAGCCTGCTGTACGGCTGCGGCGGTCGTCCGTTCGGTAGCCGAGGCATTGTCATAGACCTGCCGGGAGATCAAACCGCGTTGGATCAGGTTGGCGTAGCGGTGGGAGGTTAGCTTGGCATTCTCGGCGCTGGCGCGGGCTTGGGCCAGAGCCGCTTGTTTCTCGTGCAGGATCGCCAACAGGGGGGCGGGGTCGATTCTGAAAAGAACCTGTCCAGCTTTGACATGGGAACCTTCGGTATAGGCCCGTTTAAGCACGTTGCCCGATACCCGGGCATTGACCTGGGCCACCAAGGTTGGCTTGAGACGCCCTACCAGTTCACGGGTATAAGCGAGATCACCGGGGTGGACGACAAGCACACGTACTTCCGGCGCTGGCGGGGCAGCAGGAGCGTGGCGACTGCATCCTGCAAGTATCAACAGCAGACCGGGCACCAAGATTCGGAACAACGGCTTCATCAGAAAATTCTCTGCGACGGTGGGAGGGTCGCCGGCCGTGGAACATCCGGCATGATGGGTGGACGGTGCAAGCTCAACTGCACCGGCGAGTTTAGATATCACCGGACATGGGGTCAATCAATGTCTTGGTAATGCTGCGGAAACTGAACAGGTGATGCCGGCCTACCGAGGCAGGCATGGCGTTGTGGTGGCATGATGAGCTAGCGTGCGCAGGTTCATGCTGATAAGGGGTCATATGTCGTTTCCGAATCCACCAAAGATTGCTGTGGTCGGACTTGGCTATGTAGGTCTGCCACTGGCCTTGGCGTTTGGACGCCATTATGAAACGCTCGGTTTCGATATCGATATTGAGCGCGTCAGAGCCTTGCGTAAGGGACTCGACCAGACTGGCGAAGCCGAGGTGGAGGCCTTTGGTTTGGCAAAGAAACTGCATTTCAGCTCCGTTCCGGATGATCTGCAGGACAGCACCGTTTACATCGTGTCCGTGCCTACACCGGTGGATGATGCTCAGCGCCCCGATCTTGGCCCATTGCTGCGCTCTTCTGAGACTGTC
Source organism: Mizugakiibacter sp. (assembly GCA_003233305.1). GTDB lineage: Bacteria > Pseudomonadota > Gammaproteobacteria > Xanthomonadales > Rhodanobacteraceae > Metallibacterium. The sequence continues at coordinate 6,163 of QILI01000074.1, read as the reverse complement.
GCAGCCGTACTCAAAGCAGGTGATGTGGTGGTCTATGAATCCACTGTTTACCCCGGTACGACTGAAGAAGTGTGCGTGCCGGTGTTGGAGCGGATTTCCGGTTTGCGTTACAACCTGGACTTCTTTTGTGGCTACAGTCCCGAGCGCATTAATCCTGGCGATCGAGGGCACCGCTTGTCAACGATTACCAAAATTACCTCTGGGTCCACACCGGAAGCAGCGGAGTTCGTCGACCAACTGTATCGGCGCATTATTGATGCGGGCACCCATTTAGCCGAGTCGATACGGGTGGCCGAAGCAGCCAAGGTGATCGAAAACACCCAGCGTGATGTCAATATCGCGCTCATGAACGAATTGGCCATGATCTTCAACAAGATGGGCATCGACACGGATGCCGTCTTGCGGGCAGCGGGCAGCAAGTGGAATTTTCTGCCCTTCCGTCCAGGTTTGGTCGGGGGACACTGCATTGGTGTAGATCCCTATTACCTGACCTACAAGGCAACCACTCTCGGTTACCATCCGGAACTCACTCTTGCAGCACGCCGCATCAACGACAAGATGGGGATTTATGTCGCCAGCCAGGTGCTGCGGGCGATGCTGCACAAACAAATCTCTCCACTCAATGCACGGGTGCTGATACTGGGCCTTACCTTCAAGGAGAACTGTCCCGATCTACGCAACACCAAAGTTGTCGATTTGATCAGTGAATTGAGCGATGCCGGTGCCAAGGTTGAAGTGTATGACCCTTGGGCTGATCCGGTCTTGGCAAAGAGTGAGCTCGGGCTGGTCTTGAACCCCAGTCCCCAGACAGGTTTTTATGATGCGGTGGTTCTGGCCGTAGCCCATCAGCAGTTTCTGGCCCTGGGTATCGACGGGGTACTTGCTTTGGGCCGGCCCGGGGCCCTGGTTTACGATGTAAAGCGGGTTTTACCTTTCGACAAAGTTGATGCCGGATTATGAACAAAGTGACCGATGGCACGGCCACTCACTCGTTACAACTCTCTAAGTTTTACCGTTTGCTAGCCGACTACTTCACCCAGGGGTATCCTTGGCGCTGTTTTCTCTCTTCCCAGATAATTCTGATTCAACTCCCAATATGAACGCGCAAAATAAGAATGGGGCGCATGCTGCCGCCAGTACCGCGATTGATGAAGTCCTCTCCGCTTTGCCCGCAGGTTCGCCTGTTGAGGCAGGCGAGCTGGCCAAGCAACTGTTTGCCGGTGTTCGTCGTGATGAAATGGGACAGCGACTGCCCTCCGAATGGTCGGCTCTGCTGATGGGTTTGTTCAATTTTATTCAGAAGCGTAAGCCTGGCGAAACTCTGGTGCAGGTGTTCGATCCTGTACTTGACAAAAATGGTTGGGAAATTACTCCAACCGTGCTGCAGATCAACATGGAAGACATGCCGTTTCTGGTTGATTCGGTTTCGATTGCGATTCGTTCACAGGAACTGAATGTCTATCGACTTTTGCACCCTGTCGTGCAGATCACCCGGGATGCCCAAGGGACCCTGCAGAAAATGGGCGATGGTCCTCTGGAAGCTGTCATGCATATCGAGGTGGACCGGTTGGCGGACAAGGTCGAATTTGACCAGCTTCTGCAGAATGTTCGGAAAGTGTTGGATGATGCCCGTGCGGCGGTCTCTGAATGGCCGGCTATGCATGAACGGATGCTGAAACTTGCTGATGAGCTGGGCCAGGGCAAGCTCGGTATTTCTGTCGAAGCGGGGCGTGAGACTGAAGCTTTTCTGCGTTGGGTTGCCAAGAATCACTTCACCTATCTCGGCTACCGGGAGTATGAAGTAGAGCGCCGAGCTGAGGACGAAGAAGTTTTATCTGCGAAGTTGGAGACGGGCCTCGGTATTTTGCGTGGCAAGCCCTTCTTCCCAACCCGATCACTCAAATCCCTGACAGCAATATCGCTGCCTCGATCCGGGGCCATTGATGCCGTAATCCTGACCAAGACCAACGCTCGGGCTACCGTCCATCGGGGCGTATATATGGACTATATCGGTGTGCTGGGCTTTGATAGCCAAGGGCGTGCCATGCATGAGTATCGGTTCCTAGGGCTGTTTACTTCCGGAGCCCTGGCTACACGACCGCAGGATTTGCCTCTTATTCGCCGCCGCATGCACTCGGTCATGGAACGCTCGGGGCTGCGCGTGGATTCACATTCAGGAAAAAGTCTTCGCCATATTCTGGAGACCCTGCCGCGCGATGAACTGTTTCAGGCTAGTGAATCTGAGTTGGTTGATGTTTGTACTGGGGTACTGGAACTGGCTGAGCGGGCCCGGGTACGGCTGTTTTTACGTACCGACCGCTATCTGCGCTTCTACACCTGCCTGATCTACGTCCCCCGTGACCGTTTCAATACTGAACTTCGCTTGCGTATCGAGAACCTGATCCGGAAAACCCTGGGCGGGGAACGACTCGATTCACAGGTGTTGCTGGATGAGTCACCCCTGGCGCGCCTGTACCTGACCGTACGACCGTTGAGTGGGGTCAATGTGCTTGGCAATGTTGATGCGACTGAGCTGGAAGCCAGAGTGGCGGATCTTGCTCGGGACTGGCGTGATGATCTCAGCGAGTTGCTGAGTACTCGGCATGGTGAAGTCGATGGCTTACGTTTGGCCAATCGGTTTGTACGAACGATGCCCAATACGTATATCGAGGCAGTCACGCCGGCGGCTGCGGCCGACGATGTCGAACATCTGGCCAAGTTACATTCACCTGACGAACTGGCTTTGCAGTTGTTTCGTGCGCCCAATGGGAGTCTGCATTTCAAGATCATCCGACTTGGCGAGCCGGTTGGTTTGTCCGATATTCTACCCATGCTGGAGCATCTGGGACTGAAGGTTCAAGCCGAACGCCTCTACCAGTTTTCCGCAGAAAGACACAACGTTACGGTTCAGGATTTTGAAGTGGATATCACTGAACTGGTACGTTTTCCACTTGAGCAGGTGGCCACCCGCTTTACTGAGGCATTTGAAGCAGTCTGGCGGGGTGAGGCCGAGAGTGACGGCTTCAACCAGATGGTGCTGGCCGCGCAGATGAATTGGCGCCAAGTCGCCATGATCCGCACCTATTGCAAGTACCTGCAACAAGTCGGCGTACCGTTTTCCCAGGTTTACATGGAAGCGGCTTTGTACCGTTACCCGGCCATTGTCGGCATGCTGGTAGAACTGTTTCTGGCAAAGTTTGATCCCGATCGTGAAGCCCTGGATCAGCACGGCTGCGAGCATTTTATTGCCCAGAATGCGCCTCTGTTACCGGCAGGGATTCATGGCATCGGTCCGGATTTTGTGGTGCAGCTCGCTGCGGCTTTAAGTAAGCCGCGCGAACAGCAGGTTAGGGCGCTAACCAGGGCGGTTCGGAAATTACTTGATTCGGTTGATAGTGTTGATGACGACCGTATTCTCCGGTTGTTTCTCGGTTGCATGGGTGCCAGCCTGCGCACCAACTATTTTTGTAAACGGCAACCTGACCAGATCGATTGTATTGCCATCAAGTTTGACTCCACCAAGGTGCCCGAGTTACCCAAGCCGAAACCGTTTCGGGAAATTTTTGTCTACAGCCCGCGGGTCGAAGGCATCCATTTGCGGTTTGGTTCAGTGGCCCGTGGAGGGTTGCGCTGGTCTGACCGTCCCGAGGATTTTCGTACTGAAGTCCTGGGGCTGGCCAAGGCCCAAATGGTCAAGAATACGGTCATCGTACCGGTGGGTTCCAAGGGTGGCTTCTACGTCAAACTACCGCCTCAGGATGGTGATCGGGAGGCCCAGATAAACGAGGGTATTGCCTGTTACAGGATGTTTATTCACGCTCTTCTGGATCTGACCGATAACCTGGTCGAGGGCGTTGTTGCCCCTCCAGATCGAGTGGTGCGGCATGATGAGGATGACACCTATCTGGTCGTTGCTGCGGACAAGGGTACGGCGACTTTCTCCGATATAGCTAACGATATTGCGACTCAGCGTGGCTACTGGCTTGGTGACGCCTTCGCCTCAGGGGGGTCACACGGTTATGACCACAAGGTAATGGCCATTACTGCAAAAGGAGCTTGGGAGTCGGTCAAACGGCATTTCCGTACGCTTAACCGGGATTGCCAAAATGAGGATTTCACCGTCGCCGGGGTTGGCGACTTGTCCGGTGATGTGTTCGGCAACGGAATGTTGTTGTCAAAACATATCCGCCTGCTGGCCGCTTTTGATCATCGACACTTTTTTCTTGATCCGAATCCGGACGTCAAGATTTCATGGCAGGAACGCGAGCGGGTATTTCAATTAACCCGGTCAACTTGGGAAAGCTACGATCAGGCATTGATTTCCAAAGGCGGCGGAGTGTGGCCACGGAGCGTCAAGAGCATTCCTATCTCGGCCGAGGTGCGCGTCGCCTTGGGTATTGATGAGTCGGTGGATCATTTAGCTCCAGCGAAACTGATTCAGGCTATTCTCAAAGCACCGGTGGATCTGTTCTGGAATGGTGGTATCGGTACCTATGTCAAGGCATCTAGCGAATCCCACGCCGAGGTAGGCGACCGGGCCAACAATGGGGTACGGGTGAATGGCAATGAGCTGCGCTGCAAAGTCATCGGCGAGGGTGGCAATCTGGGGCTGACCCAGCGTGGCCGTATCGAGGCAGGCTTGAACGGGGTGTTGCTCAATACCGATTTTATCGACAATTCGGCAGGGGTTGATACCTCCGACCATGAAGTGAATATCAAGATTCTGCTGGATGATGCCATCCATTCCGGGTTGCTCTCAGAGGATGAGCGTAATACGCAGTTGGCCGCTTTGACCGATGAGGTTGAGCGCCTGGTGTTGTGGGATGACTACCGGCAGAATCAGGCCATCAGTCTGATGGAACACATGGCGATCAGACGTATGGGGTCGTTCGTGCACCTGATCCGGACCATGGAAGCTGAGGGACTGCTGGATCGGCAGATCGAATTTCTACCCAGTGATGCAGAGTTGGCCGAGCGCCGTACTCGCAAGTTGGGATTGACCCGACCGGAGTTTGCGATTCTGCTTTCTTACGACAAGATCCGTATTTGTCAGCAATTGCTGAATTCCGATGTACCTGAAGATCCGTATCTATCCAAGGAACTGCAACGCTATTTCCCCGAGCCACTGCGTGAGCCCTTTGCCAAGCAGATGTTGCAGCATAGTCTGCGTCGAGAGATCATCGTTACAGCGGTTACTAATACGATCGTTAACCGGATGGGAGCAAGTTTCGTGCAACGCATGCACGAGGATACCGGGCAAAATCCTGCCGCAGTGGCCAAGGCCTTTACCATTGCCCGTGAAATTCTGCATGCCCGGCAAATCTGGTCGAAGATCGAGGCCCATGACGGCAAGGTCTCCGATGCAGTACAGATTGAGGCAGTAACCGCAGTTTGGGAACTGATTCGTGCCTGGACTCGCTGGCTTCTCAACCGCCAGGATATCCATCTGGATATCGCGGCTAACGTGGAACGCTATGCTGCCGGTGTGGATGAGCTTCGTTCATTGCTACCGGAGGTTCTTACCGAAGTAGGTCACAGTAGCCAATCTTCAGCGGCGGACCATTGGCATAAACGCGGTCTGGATACGCAGCTGTCCACTTCGCTATCCACCTTGCCGGCTTTACGTCAAGCCCTGGATGTGGTTGAAGTTACGCATGCCTGCAAACAAACGCAAGAACAGGTCGCCCGGGTATTTTATGAGCTTGGCGGTATGTTGGAGCTCGATTGGCTACGGGACCGAATCGAGGAACTGCCGGTAGAAAATAGTTGGCATGCTCAGGCCCGTGGCGCGCTGCGCGATGAATTGGCGCAGCAGCATCGATTGTTGGCTGTGCATGTACTGGAGAGCGGCGTTACGCCCGGCAAATGGTTGGCTCGCGATGATGCCGGCTTGCGTTATACCTTGGGTATGTTGGGTGAGATCCGTGGGCTTCCTCTGGACTATCCGATTGCCTCGGTAGCATTGCGCCGTCTGGCCCAGCTGGTACGTACTGGTTGAGCCTCTGATGCAGTCGCTATTCGTCGCCCAGTCGATCCAGTCTGTCAGATTATGCAGTCTGCTCGACTGGAGTAGCCGAGAAGCCCGGCAATGACCGGCCTGCGGCTGTCATTTTGTGCCAACCCGACACCCGCAGCGCAGCAGGCTCGTGAAGTATTGAAGGCT